>JANYBC010000078.1 GCA_025360965.1 Anaeromyxobacter sp.
CGGCGCCCCTACCAGGACCAGAACCAGTATTCGCCGCCGCCGGCCACCTACGAGTCGCCGCCGCCGACCTACCAGCCACCGCCCCCCGTCTACCGGCCGACCCCGCCGATCTACCAGCAGCCGCCGCCGGTCTACCAGGAGCCGCCGGTCTCCTATCAGCCCCCGCCGCCGGTCTACCAGCAGCCGGAGCTCTGGTACTACGGCGAGCACTTCATCCCCGACTCGGTCGGTGGCGGCTGGTGCTACATCGACGGCCCGCACACCCACGGATACTACCCCGACCACGACGATCACTACGTGGTCGAGGGCGGGTACTACTACTACCGCGGCCCCTTCCAGTTCATGTTCTACGAGGGTCACCCGCTCCCCGGTGGCGGCTGGTGCTTCATCGGTGGACCGCACCGCCACGATTACTATCCGCCTCGCGGGCCCGAGTGGCGCTGGCAGCGGGATCGCGGCTACGTCTACTCCGGCCCCTACGCCCCGTCCCGGCCGCCGCCGCCCTCCTACTGGTCGCGTCCAGCCCCCCCGCCGCCGCGGGTCGTCCCTCCCCGGCCGATCGATCAGTACCAGCCCCGTCCGGCCCCGCCACCGGCGCCTCCGCCCCGGCCTGCGCCTCCTCCTCGCCCGGCGCCACCGCCCCGCCCGCCCCGTGAGGACCGTGACCAGGGTGAGCGCGACCGCCGGGACCGTGACCAGGGTGAGCGTGACCGGCGGGACCGCGACCAGGGCGACCGCGATCAGCGCGACCGCGGTCAGGGTGAGCGTGACCGGCAGGACCGCGACCAGCAGGACCGGGACCGGAAGGACCGGGATCGGCAGGACCGCGATCGCCGTGACCATGACCGCTCCGGCCAGCCGCCCGGCCAGACCGTTCCGCCGCCCTTCAACCCCGGTCCTGGTATGCCTCCGCGTGGCTCGTCGCCTCCCTACGTTCCGCCGATGCAGCCTGCGCCGCAGCCTCCTCCCTACACGCCGCCAACGCAGCCGCAGCCGCAGCCTCCGCGCGGTCAGCCGCCCCAGGCGCCTCCACCTCAGGTGCCTCCGCCGCAGGGCCCGCCACCGGTCACCTCACCGCCTCCGCGAGCGCCGCCTCCTCCTCCGCGCGGCGACGGCAAGCCGAAGGCCGAAAAGCCGAAGGATGACCACGGCAACAAGGAGAAGGACAAGGAGAAGAAGGGCAACCACGACGACTAGGTCCGGGCCAAGCCTGCTTGTCTGTTCTTGAAATCGACGCCCCGGGTCCGGTTTGAACGCCGCCCGGGGCGCTCGATTCCGAAGTCAACAGCGCGACGCATCGTGCTAGCGTCGCGCGCATGAACCCACTCCTCACGGCGGCCCTGCTCCTCGCAGGGCTCGGGCTCTTCGTCTACTCGGTCGTCACGCGGCTGCGCCCCCTGCTCGCCCTGCGCCGCGAGGACCGGCGCGATCGGGCCGGCGAGCGCGTCGGTGGCCTGCTCCGCTTCGGCTTCGGCCAGAAGCGGCTGGTCGATCCCGAGGAGCTGACCGCCGGCATCCTGCACGTGGTCCTCTTCGCCGCCTTCCTGGTGCTGGCGCTCCGGACCGTCACCCTCTTCGGCGTCGGCTTCTCCGCCGGCTTCCACCTGCCGCTGCTCGGCCCCGGCACGGCGCTCGGCCGCGGCTACGACGCCGTCAAGGACGTGGTGGTCTGGGCGGCGCTGGCGGCTGCGCTCGGCTTCCTCTGGCGGCGCCTCGTCACCAAGCCGGCCCGCGTCACCGCCTCCTGGGAGGGGACGCTGGTGGTCGGCTTCATCATCGTGCTGATGGTGACCGAGATCCTCTTCGAGCACGCTGCGTGGCTGGGCCTCTCCGCCGGCGCCACCGCGGCGCTGGAGCAGGGGAGCTTCTGGCTCCACCTGGTGGTGATCCTCCTCTTCCTCAACTTCCTCCCCATCGGGAAGCACTTCCACGTCATCACCGCGCTCCCCAACGTCTTCTTCCGCCGGCTGCCGCCCGAGGCGCGGCTCTCGAAGCTCGACCTCGAGTCGGAGGGGGCCCGCTTCGGCACCGCCACGGTGAAGGACCTCTCCTGGAAGGAGGGCTGGGACGTCTACAGCTGCACCGAGTGCGGCCGCTGCCAGACCCACTGCCCGACGTACGTGACCGGCAAGCCGCTCAGCCACAAGGAGGTCAACAAGGCGGTCCGCAAGCACCTCGGCCAGGTCGGGCCGACGCTGGTGGAGCTGGCCGCGGCCACCGATCCGGCGGCGCGCGAGGCCATCGCGGCGAAGCTGCCGCCCATCACCGAGGTGGTGGCGCCAGAGACCGCCTGGGCCTGCACCACCTGCGGCTGGTGCGAGACCGCCTGCCCGGTCTTCATCGAGAACATCCCGCGCCTCATCGACATCCGCCGCCAGGCCGTGCAGGTCGACTCGGTCTTCCCGGACGAGGCGGCCCGCATCTTCAAGGGGATCGAGACCCAGGGGAACCCCTGGGGCATCGGCTCAAACAAGCGCGCCGAGTGGTGCGAGGATCTCGCCATCCCGCGCGCCGCGGACGGCGGCGACTACGAGTACCTCTTCTTCGTCGGCTGCGCTGGCGCCTTCGACGATCGGCAGAAGAAGGTCTCGCGCGCCATCGTCCAGATCCTGCGCGAGGCCAAGGTGACCTTCGCCATCCTCGGCGAGGAGGAGACCTGCACCGGCGACGCCGCCCGCCGGCTCGGCAACGAGTACCTCTTCCAGATGCAGGCCACCGCGCTCACCGAGACGCTCAACGGCCACGGCGTGAAGAAGATCCTGGTGCAGTGCCCGCACTGCCTCAACACCCTCAAGAACGAGCTGCCCGACTTCGGCGGCCACTACCAGGTGGTCCACCACGCCGAGCTGATCGCCAGGCTGGTGGCCGACGGCCGGCTCACCCCCGGCAAGGCCGAGGGGCTGGCCGGCACGGCCGTCACCTACCACGACCCCTGCTACCTGGCCCGCTGGAACGGTGTCGTCGAGGCGCCGCGCGCGGTGCTGGCCGCGGCCGGGGTGACGCCGGTGGAGATGCCGCGCAGCGGCCGCCAGGGCTTCTGCTGCGGCGCCGGCGGCGGGCGCATGTGGCTGGAAGAGCACCTCGGGACCCGCATCAACCAGAACCGGGTCAACGAGGCGGCCGAGACGCTCGGCGCGCCGGGCGGCGTGGTGGCCACCGCCTGCCCCTTCTGCCTCACCATGGTGAAGGACGGCATCAACGAGACCGGCCGGGAGGAGACCATGCGGGCCATGGACCTCGCCGAGATCGTGGCGCTCGGGCTCCCCAGGCGCGCGGCCCCGCCGGCATAGCCGCCGAGCGGATCGCCGAGGTCGTTGCGGCCGCTCCGCCACCATGTCAGTCGGGGACCGCCGAGGCGGGCCGCCTGCGCGCCGGGCCGATCCGGTCGGGTGTTTCGGGCCTGGTGGCCGGCACGGCGGGCGCCGCTTGCGGCGCGGCCTGCTCCAGTGGCTGGGCCGGCGCCGGCTTCTGCTCTGGCACCAGCCCGGCCTGGCGCAGCGCCGGGGTCGCCGCCCGGGTGGCGTGGTTCCCCACCAGCGGCCACCAGGCCAGCCCGACGCAGGTGAACCCAACGCCCAGGACGCAGGTCATCGTCGCCAGCCGCTCGCGCCATGCCGACTGGCGTCGCTCCCGCTGGGGCGTCGGCTTGACCCGCAGCGTCCCGGCGGCGCCTCGCAGCAGCGCCGCAATGAGCGAGAGCGAGGCCCCCAGCACGTCGCCGCCCATCACCTGCAGCGCGCCCCGCCCCACCCCGAGCCCCAGCTCTCCCAGGGGCGAGCCGCCCTTGTCGTCGAGGCGCCGCTGCTCCCGCCTGGCCTTCTTCTCGAACCCGGCCAGGCGGACTCGCATCACCGACAGCCGCACCACGGTGGCGAAGAGAAACCAGCCGGCCAGCAGCAGCTCGGGCGCTGGCGGCAGCGCCAGCCGTCGGCTCAGCGGGACGCCGGCCAACTGCACCACCACCGCTCCACTGGCCAGCAGCAGGAACCACATGCAGCGACCCTACCGCTGCACTGGCAGCGGCGTGAGGGTTTCTGCGCAGGCGTCGAGCCGGCGGCGCACCTCGTTTTCCAAGAGGTCGAGGTCGTTGCCGCTGTGCGGGTCGGCCCCGACGCAGGTGAGCAGCGCGTCGTACGGCGAGCGGTCGCGGTCGATGACCTGGTAGTCGATCTGCCGCGGCACCGGCTCGCCGTCGCGCCCGGGCCGGAAGGCGCCGAAGAGCCCCTCGGAGCCAGGCTCCAGCTCCTCCTTGAGCGCCAGCAGCCGCGTCAGCGCCTCGCGGAAGGCCGGGCGCGCCAGGTGGCGCCGCTCCACCCGCGCCCCGGTCAGCGCGGCCACCGCGCCGAGCGCCGCCCGCAGGAAGGGCACGTCGGTCACCACCAGCCCGTAGAGGTGAAAGTCGCCGGTGGCCAGCTCGGTGAGCTCCGCCTCCTCCTCGTCGAGCCAGGCGTGGCTCGGGCAGAGGAACGACTCGCAGATGGTGACGTCGTAGACCCCGGCGTCGCGCAGGTCGGGGCCGCCGGTCACCAGCGGGTGGGCCAGGCACCCGACCCGGGTCTCGGCCTCGTCGAGGAAGCCGAGCAGTGGGCAGACGCGCACCGAGGGGAAGAGCGGCGCCGGCCCGCCCTCGGCCAGCCTCGCCGCCGCCTCGCTGAAGGCCCCCAGGGTCGGCGCGGTGCGGCGCAGCACCAGGGTGCGCCGGGTCAGCTCGGCCCGCACCGCCTCGCGCCCGTGGTCGCGGGAGTTGTAGAGCCCGCAGCAGGCGCCGCAGGAGGCGCCCGGGCGCTGACAGAGCCGGATCACGCCGGCGCTCCCGGCAGGCCGCACCCCGGGTGGCGGGGCGCCCCAGGGGCGGCGGGGTGGTGGTGCTGAGGCGGAAGGATTCGAACCTTCATACGCGGATCCAAAGTCCGCAGTCCTGCCATTGGACGACGCCTCAAGGATCGACTCGCTCGCCGCCGGTCCGGCGCGGCCCCCGACCTTACCAGCGCAGCAGCGCCGCGCCCCAGGTGAACCCGGCGCCGAAGGCGGCCAGGCCGATCAGGTCGCCGCGCTTCACGCCGCGGGCCGTGACCGCCTCGTCGAGGCAGATGGGGATCGAGGCGGCGGTGGTGTTTCCGTACTTCATGATGTTGTTGAAGACCTGGTCGTCGCGCAGCTCCAGCGAGCGCTGCACCATCTGGCTGATGCGCAGGTT
Source organism: Anaeromyxobacter sp. (assembly GCA_025360965.1). Taxonomy (GTDB): domain Bacteria; phylum Myxococcota; class Myxococcia; order Myxococcales; family Anaeromyxobacteraceae; genus JADKCZ01. Next base: position 5,198 of record JANYBC010000078.1, read on the forward strand.
GGCCTGGTGGGGGATGAGCAGCTTCAGGTCGGCGGTGGTGAGGCCGGTCTTGCCGAGCACCGAGCGGACCACCTCCGGCATCCTGGAGATGGCGTGCTTGAAGACCTTCTGCCCCTCCATGTGCGGGAAGATCGAGGCGTCCTCGAGCATGCGCGGCTGGATGCGCGGGTGGTAGCGCGAGCCGGGGGCGTCGGTCCAGAGCTCCCTGGTGTAGCGGCCGTCGGCGTGCAGCTCGCAGGCCAGCACGCCGCGGCCCGGATCGTCGGTCGCCTCCAGCAGCGCGGCCCCGGCGCCGTCGCCGAAGATCACCGAGACGTCGCGGCCGCGGTTGGAGACGTCGAGGCCGGTCGAGTGGACCTCCGAGCCGACCAGCAGGATGCGGCGGTAGGTGCCGGACCGGATCCAGGCGTCGGCGATGGAGAGGCCGTAGATGAAGCCGGAGCACTGGTTGCGGACGTCGAGCGCCGGGACCCCGGGGAGGCCGAGCTTGCCGTTGAGGAAGCAGCCGTCGCCCGGGAACATGTGGTCGGGCGAGAGCGAGGCGTAGATGATCGCCTCGATGTCGGTCGCCTTCCAGCCGGCCCGATCCAGCGCCTGCCTGGTCGCCGCCAGCGCCAGGTCCGAGTTGCTGGTCTCCTCACCCACCCAGCGCCGCTCCTCGATGCCGGTCCGCTCCCGGATCCAGGCGTCGGTCGTGTCCATCAGGCGGGTCAGCTCCTCATTGGTGACGACGCGGTCCGGGACGGCGGTGCCGAGTGCGGCGATGGCGGTGCGGGGCATGGCGGCTCCTCCCTGCGCTGCGGCTAGATGTCGAGGTTCTGCACGTCGAGCGCGTGCTTCTCGATGAACTCGCGGCGCGGCTCCACGGCGTCGCCCATCAGCACGCTGAAGACCTCGTTGGCCTCGATGGCGTCGTCGACGCGCACCTGCAGCATGGTCCGGCGCGCCGGGTCCATGGTGGTCTCCCAGAGCTGCTCCGGGTTCATCTCGCCCAGCCCCTTGTAGCGCTGGATGGTCTGGCCGGCCGCCGAGGCCCGCTTGATGGCCTCGACCGCGGCGAAGATGTCGGCCACCTCCTCCTCGCCGTCGGGCGTCTCGAGCTTGTAGGGCCCGGCCCCGAGCTCGGCGAAGGTGGCGTGCAGCGCCGAGAGCTCGCCCCACTCCGGGCCGGAGAGGTAGTCGGAGTCGAGCCTGGTCTCGCGGGGGGCGCCCGAGACGGTGGTCTGGAAGACCAGCGCGTCGCAATCGTGCTCCACGTCGCGCTCGATCTTGGCGAGCCGCACCTCCAGCTCGGGGTGGTGGCGCTGCGCGTACTGGAAGATCTTGTCGACCTGCGCCTTGACCTGCTCGTGGTCCTTGAGCAGGCCAGGGTCGAGGTCGCCCAGCTTGATGGCGGCGTCGACGATGCGCGAGTCCCGGCGCCGGTCGGCCCGGGCCAGCAGCCCGCGGAAGGTGATGGCGTCGCGGGCCAGCGCCCGCAGGTCGTCGCCGGAGATGGTGAGGTCGCCGGCCACCAGCCTGGTCTTCTCGGTGCCGAGGGTGAGCAGGAACTCGTCCATGGCCTCCTGGTCCTTGAGGTAGCTCTCCTTCTTCCCCTTGGCCACGCGGTAGAGCGGCGGCTGGGCGATGTAGAGGTAGCCCTTCTCCAGCAACTGCGGCATCTGCCGGAAGAAGAAGGTCAGCAGCAGGGTGCGGATGTGGCTGCCGTCCACGTCGGCGTCGGTCATGATCACGATCTTGTGGTAGCGGACCTTGCCGACGTCGAACTCCTCCGAGCCGATGCCGGTGCCGAGCGCCGTGATCATGGTGATGATCGCCTCCGACGAGAGCATCTTGTCGAAGCGGGCCTTCTCCACGTTGAGGATCTTGCCGCGCAGCGGGAGGATGGCCTGCACCCGCCGGTCCCGCCCCTGCTTGGCCGAGCCGCCGGCCGAGTCGCCCTCCACCAGGAAGAGCTCGGAGTCGGCCGGGTCCTTCGACTGGCAGTCGGCCAGCTTGCCGGGCAGCGAGGCGCCGTCGAGCGCCCCCTTGCGCCGCACCGTCTCGCGGGCCTTGCGGGCGGCGATGCGGGCCCGGGTGGCCTCGCTCACCTTGGCGCAGATGCGCTTGGCGATGGGCGGGTTCTCCTCCAGGAAGGCTCCCAGGTGCTGGTTGAGCATCTGCTCGACCAGCGACTTGGCCTCGGTGTTGGAGAGCCGGGTCTTGGTCTGCCCCTCGAAGCTGGCGCCGGGGAGCCGGATGGAGATGACCGCCGCCAGCCCCTCGCGCATGTCGTCGCCGCTCGGCAGCTCGTCCTTCAAGTCCTTGAAGAGGCCGTTCTTCTGGCCGTAGGCGTTGATGGTGCGGGTCAGCGCCGTCTTGAAGCCGATCAGGTGGGTGCCGCCCTCGTGGTTGTGGATGTTGTTGGCGAAGGCGAAGACCTTCTCGTCGTAGCCGTCGTTCCACTGCAGCGCGATCTCGACCACCGCGGTGCCGCGCTCCACCTCGGCCGAGCCGCGCAGCGAGATGGGCGGGTTGAGCACCTCGCGGGTGCGGTTGAGGAAGGCCACGAACTCCTTGATGCCCTCCTTGAAGATGAAGTCGTGGCGCTTGGCCGCGGTGCGCTCGTCCTCGATGGTGATCTTGAGGCCGGCGTTGAGGAAGGCCAGCTCCCGCAGCCGCCCCGAGAGCGTCTCGAAGCTGAACTCGTGGACCTCGAAGATCCCGGTGTCCGGCTTGAAGGTCACCTTGGTGCCGCGCCGCTGGGTCTCGCCGACCTGCTGCACCTTGCCGGTCGGGTTGCCGCGCTCGTAGCGCTGGGTGTGGACCTTGCCGTCGCGGTAGACCTCGACCTTGAGCCAGTCGGAGAGGGCGTTGACGCAGGTGATGCCGACGCCGTGCAGGCCGCCAGAGACCTGGTAGGCGTTCGACTCGAACTTGCCGCCGGCGTGCAGCTTGGTCATCACCACGTCGAGCGTGTCCATGCCGATCACGGTCGGGTGCGGGCCGACCGGGATGCCCGAGCCGTTGTCGAGGATGGTGATCGAGTTGTCGGTGTGGATGGTGACGTTGATCTCGTTGCAGCGCCCGGCCATCGCCTCGTCGACCGAGTTGTCGACCACCTCGTAGACCAGGTGGTGCAGGCCTCGCTCGCCGACGTCGCCGATGTACATGTGCGGGCGCTTGCGGACGGCCTCGAGCCCCTCGAGCACCTTGATGGCGTCGGTGCCGTACTCGGCGCCGGCGGCGTTGTGTGGGAGGGGGCTGTTTTCGACGTTTTCCAGGGGCGGACCTCTTCCGGTTTCTCTCAGCGGTTCTGGCAACTTAGGCAACACACCGGTATAGCAGAGGCGCGTGCCGCCAGCAACGCCGAAACCGGTGCTGAAGGGTCCGGAATGGTTCAGGAATCGAGCGTCGAGATGACGCCCCCGGCGACCCCGAAGAAGCGGGTCTCCGGACCGGCCAAGGGCTCGATGAGGCGGCGGTCGGTCGAGGTGAGGAAGGCCTGCGCCGGGAGCGCGCCGACGTAGTCGAGCAGGTAGCCGTTCTTCTCCGGGTCGAGCTCACTGGAGACGTCGTCGAGCAGCAGGAGGGGCGCCTCCTGCTGCACGGCCCGCAGGTTCTCCACCTCGGCGATCCGCAGCGCCAGGGCGAAGGCCCGCTGCTGCCCCTGGCTCCCGTAGGTGCGCGCCGCCCGCTCGCCGATACCGAGGAGCAGGTCGTCCATGTGCGGCCCGGCGGTGGAGTAGCCCCGGTCGAGGTCCCGGTGGAGCCGAGCCTCCAGCAGCTCGGCCAGCCGCCCGGCCAGCTCCTCCTCGGCGCCGGCCAGCGAGAGGCCGCCACTGGGCCGGTAGAGGAGCCGTGGAGAGGGCGCGCCCGGCCCGGAGATCTCGGTGAAGGCGGCGGTCAGTCGCGGCCCCAGCTCTCCGACGATGTCGCGGCGGCGGCGCAGCAGGCGGGCCCCGGCGCGGATCAGCGGCCCACGGAAGCTCCGCTCCACCTCCCCTCCCCCGGCCCGCAGCGCCGCGTTCCGCTCGCGCAGGGCCCGCACGTACTCCCGCGACTCGTTGAGCACCGCCGGCCAGCGGTTGAAGGCGGCCCGGTCGAGGAAGCGGCGCCGCCCATCCGGCCCGCCCTTCACGAGCTGCAGGTCGTCGGGCGAGAAGCAGACCGCCGCCAGGCCGTCGAGGTAGTCGTCGAGCCGGTCGATCGGCTTGCCGTCGAGTTGGGCGGTGCGCTGCCCGGGGACCACCTCGACCGAGAGCCGCCGCTCGATGGTGCCGCGCCGCACCGTGGCCCCGACGGCGGCCCGGGGCTGGCCGAAGCGGACCAACTCGGCCAGGCGCGTGGCCCGCAGCGGGCGCAGCGTGGTGAGCAGGTAGACCGCCTCGAGCAGGTTGGTCTTCCCCTGCCCGTTCGCCCCCAGCAGCACGGTGAGCCGCGGCGACGGCTCCATGCTCACCTCGGCGAGGTTGCGGAAGTCCTGGAGCTGCAGTGAGCCGATCCGCACCTCAGATGCGCATCGGCATCACCACCGCGGTGTAGCCGGCGTCCGGCTCGCCGGCGCCCTTGAGCACGCCCGGGGAGAGGTCGTCGGCCAGCTCGAGCTGGACGTCGTCGGCCTTGAGGGCCGCCACCACGTCGGTCAAGTAGCGTGAGTTGAAGCCGATCTTGAGCGGCTCGCCGGCGTACTCGACCGGCACATCCTCGCGGGCGTCGCCGAGGTCGGGGTTCTGCGAGAGCACCCGCAGCGTGCCGGCCGAGAGTTCCAGCTTGACGGCGTGCGACTTGTCCGAGGAGAGCAGCGAGACGCGCCGCAGGGTCTCCAGGAAGCGCTGGCGGCCGAGCTTGATGATCTTCTCGCCCTGCTTCGGGATCACCTGCTTGTAGTCGGGGAAGAGCCCCTCGATGAGCCGCATCACCAGGATGACGCCCGGCCGCTTGAAGACCGCAGAGTTCTCGGCGAAGCCGAGCTGGGAGGTGGACTTCTCCTCGCCGACCTCGGCCGCCTCGGTGAGCAGCTTGCGCAGCTCGGAGAGCCCCTTCTTGGGAAGGATGACGCCCTTCTTGAGGCCGAAGTCGCCGGCCAGAGGCCGCTCCGAGACGGTGAGCCGGTGGCCGTCGGTGGCCACCAGCCGCAGCACCGCGCCCTGCGGCTCGAAGAAGACGCCGTTGAGGTTGTAGCGGGTCTCGTCGTTGGAGGCGGCGAAGAAGGTCCGCTCGATCTGGTCGAGCAGCGACTTCGGGTCGATGTCGACGAAGGTGAGCTTCTCGAAGCGCGGCAGCGCCGGGAAGTCCTCGGCCGGGAGCCCGACGATGCGGAACTCGGAGGGGCCGCTCTTGACCTCGAGGTAGTTGTTGCCGGCCCGCTTCAGGGTGACGGTCTGCTCAGGCAGGGCCTTGACGATCTCGTAGAGGTGCTTGGCGGAGACCGCCAGGGCGCCCTCCTTGGCCACCTCGCAGGTGTGGGTCGAGGAGACCGAGAGGTCGAGGTCGGTCGCCGAGATCTGCAGCTCGTTGCCCTTCTTCGCCTCGAGCAGGACGTGGGACAGGATCGGCATGGTCGACTTGCGCTCGACGATGCCTTGCGAACGGCCCAACGCCCGGGCCAGGTCCTGTGATCCGATCTTCAGTTCCATGGAAGATACTCTCTTCTTCTTTGATACAGCCGTAGTAGCAGGGGGCTGATCGATGTGGACAACCGGTACGAGTCTGCGGAAAGACTTGCGTTTCTACTGTAGACAACTCGACCGATCACTCCGGGTCCGACTTGTGTAGCGTGCGGTCGATCGAGGTGTCAACGAGTGGCACCGGCTCCTCCCCAGGCCGTCCGGGGCGTGATCCATAAACTATCCACAGGCTCGCCTAGGGCGCCAGCTTCTGGGTCAGGGTGGCGACCGCGGTCTGGATGGCCGGGTCCTGGCCCAGCAACTCCTCGACCCGCACCTTGGCCGAGATCACCGTCGAGTGGTCCTTCTTGTTGAACTTATCGGCGATGAGCTGGAACGTCTCCTTGGCCAGCTCGCGGCAGAGGAACATCGCCACCTGGCGGGGGATGGCGATCTTCTGCTCCCGCGACGAGCTGGTGAGCTTGGCGACCGTCAGCCCGTAGTGGGCGGCGGTGGCCTCCTGGATGCGCTCGATGGTCGGCTTGTAGCCGGGCGGCGGGATGACGTCGGAGAGCACGTCGCGCGCCAGCCGGGTGCTGATCGGCTCCGACTTGAGCGAGGCGAAGGCCGAGATCTTGGTGAGGGCGCCGTGCAACTCGCGGACGTTGGAGCGGATGTGGGTGGCCAGCAGGGTGGCCACCTCGTCGGGGAGGTCGATCTGCTCCTGCTCCGCCTTCTTCTTGAGGATGGCGGCGCGGGTCTCGAACTCGGGCACGTCGATCTGCACCCGCATGCCCCACTCGAACCGGGAGCAGAGCCGCTCCTCCAGCCCCCGGAGCTCCTTGGGGCTGCGGTCGCTGGAGAGGACGATCTGCACGCCCTGCTCGTAGAGGGTGTTGAAGGTGTGGAAGAACTCCTCGGCGGTCTTGTCCTTGCCGGCGAAGAACTGCACGTCGTCGATCAGCAGCGCCGCGCACTCGCGGTAGCGGCGGCGGAACTCGTCGAGCGTCCCCTTGCGCAGGGCGTCGACGAAGTCGTTGGTGTAGCGCTCCGAGGTGACCACCGCCACCGGGCCACCGGGCGAGGAGGCGAGGATGGCGTTGCCGATGGCGTGGAGCAGGTGGGTCTTGCCGAGGCCGGAGTCGCCGTGGAGGAAGAGCGGGTTCCAGGCGTGGCCCGGCTTCTGCGCCACCGCCTGCGCCGCGGCGAAGGCGAAGCGGTTCGACTCACCGACCACGAAGGTCTCGAAGGTGTAGCGGGCGCTGGGGCGGCGCTCCTGCTGCTCCCCCCGGGGTGAGGCCGAGGGGGGCGGCGGGGCCTCCTCGTGGGCGGCGGCGGCGCGCGGCCGATCGTCGACCACGAAGACCACCCGCAGCGAGGTGCCGGTCACCGCCGGGAGGAACTCCTCGAACCAGGGCCGGTAGTTGTCGTCGACGAAGTCACGGTGGAACTTGTCGGGGGCGGCGACGTGGAGCCGGCCGTCGTCGATGGCGCTGGCGCGCAGCGGCGCGAACCAGCGATCATAGAGATCGGGGCGCAGGCGCGAGCGGAGGTAGCCGTCCACCCTCCCCCAGGTCTCGTCCAGCGCCGTCATCTCTCGCGTTCGTGCAGGCGATTCCATCGACCCGTCCCCTTCGCCGCTGCGGTCCGAAACCCTGCCCAAACGGAAGCCCCCGCGGGGGATCAGGGCTGATCCACCGGGATTCGAGACTTTGCGATGCCTGGAGTGTGCCGAAGCGGTGCCGCGTGTCGGGGGAAAGAACCACGACCGGACGGATCGATCAAGGGCAAGAATGAGGGTCGTGGGAGGGGTGCGGAAGCAGGGCGGTTTCAGCCACCATGCCAGGACCTTGACATGCCGCACGTGATCGTGGAGGTTGCCGCGCCATGAAGCGCACTTACCAGCCCAAGAAGATCAAGCGGAACCGAACGCACGGCTTCCGGAAGCGGATGTCGACCCCCGGCGGTCAAAACGTCATCAAGCGCCGTCGTGCCAAGGGGCGCAAGCGCCTCACGACCAAGGCGCCGACCAAGTAGATTCACAGGTGAAGCTGCCCAAGGCCGCGCGCCTTCGGCGCCGCCGTGAGTACCTCGCGGTGCAGGATCGCGGCGCCCGGTTGTACACGGGCGACCTGCTCATCCTGTGCGGCGGTGCGGCGCCGGACCGGCCGCGGATCGGGATCACGGTGTCGTCCAAGGTCGCGAACGCGGTCGGGCGGAACCGGGTCAAGCGCTGGGTGCGCGAGGCCTTCAGGGAGATCCAGCATGAGCTGCCACCGGTCGACCTGGTCGTGATCGCCCGAGCGGGCGCGCTCGTCCGTGGACTGCCCGGGGCCAGGCTGGCGCTCGGTGCGGCGCGCGACGCCCTCAAGCGGCGGGGGGCCACCGCCCCACAGGCGGGGCACTAGCATGGCGCGACTGCTCCTCCTCCTGGTCCGCTTCTACCAGCGCTTCATCGGCCCTGGGCTGCCGCAGTCCTGCCGGTTTCATCCGAGCTGCTCGACCTACGCGGTCGAGGCGCTGGAGCGGCACGGCGCTGCGCGCGGCGGCTGGCTCACCATGCGGCGGCTCGGCCGCTGTCATCCATTTCATCCAGGCGGCATCGATCCGGTGCCTGACCGCAGCGAGGTAACCCGTGGGCACTGACAACCGCCGCTTCCTCTACGCCATCGTGGCTTCCATGGCCATCGTGTTCGGCTGGCAGGTGCTCTTCCCGCCCGCCAAGCCGAAGCCGGTGGTCGCTTCCAGCAGCCCGGCGAGCGCCGCCCCGGTTCCCGCTGGCGCCGTGGTGCCGGCGGTCCCCGCCCCGGGCGGTGCGCCGGTCGCGGCCGTCCCGGACGCGCCCGAGGAGCTGGTCACGCTCAAGGGGTCCGAGTTCGCGGTGGTGCTCTCCAGCCACGGCGGCGCCATCGCCCACGTCGAGCTGCTCGGCCCGAAGTTCCAGCACCTGGTCGACGGCAAGCTGGTGCCCATCGACATGGTGCACGTCTTCAAGGGAGCGCCGCTGCCGCTGGCGGTGGCGGTCTCGCCGGAGCTGGGCGGCGCCGCCGACCCGCTGCTCGATCCCGGCGCCAAGGCGGCGCTGCGCGTGGTGTCGAAGGACGCCACCAGCGTGGTCTTCGAGGGGCGGGCCGGCGCGGTCTCGCTGCGCAAGAGCTACCGGCTGACCGGCAAGCCCTACGAGCTGGCGGTCGAGCTGGAGCTCTCCGGCGCCCCGGCGGCCGGAACGGTCTCGGTCCTCTTCGACGGCTACATGCCCCCCTCCACCTCCAGCGGCGGGATCTTCTCCGGGCCGCCGCTCGACTTCGTCCGCCCGGTCTGCCGGGCCGGCAAGAAGACCGAGCGCTTCGACGTGGCCGGCGACGAGGTGCAGAAGAAGCTCGAGGGGGCGGTGCTCTGGGCCGGCATCGACCAGCACTACTTCACGGCGGCGCTACTGCCCGCCGAGCCGGGCGGCACCTGCCTCTTCATCAAGGGCGGGGAGAAGGGGAGCGGCGCGGCGGTGATCCAGTACCCGCTCGACCCGGCCGGCAAGAAGCTGGCCTTCACGCTCTTCGCCGGCCCCAAGCAGCTCGAGCTGCTCAAGGCCTACGACAAGCTCAACGGCCACGAGCGCGGCTTCGACTCGGCCGTCGACTACGGCCCGGTCAGCAACTTCTTCGCCTTCTTCGCGCAGATCCTGCTCGGCGTGATGCGCTGGTTCCACTCCTTCATCGGCAACTGGGGCGTGGCCATCATCCTGCTTACACTCACAGTGAAGACCCTGCTCTACCCGCTGACGCTCAAGTCGATGCAGTCGATGAACGCCATGCGCCGGCTGCAGCCGGAGATCGAGAAGCTCAAGGCCAAGCACGGCGAGGACCGCGAGGCCATGAGCCGGGCGCAGATGGCGCTCTTCCAGCAGCACAAGGTCAACCCGGCCGGCGGCTGCCTCCCCATGCTGCTGCAGATGCCCATCTGGTTTGCGCTCTACGCCGCGCTGCAGACCTCGGTCGAACTCTACCGCGAGCCGTTCCTCTGGATGATGGACCTGACCCAGAAGGACCCGTACTTCATCCTGCCGGTGGCCATGGGGGCGACCAGCTTCGTCATGCAGAAGTTCTCGCCGCAGCCGACCGACAACACCCAGGCCAAGATGATGCTCTACTTCTTCCCGGGCTTCTTCACGGTGATGATGCTCTTCGTGCCGTCCGGCCTGACGCTCTACATCTTCGTCAACAACCTGCTCTCCATCGGCCAGCAGCAGCTGGTCAACCGGATGCAGAACCGACCGGTCAAGCCGGCGTAGTGGCGGAGAGCCCTGTGGAGCGACCGCTCACCCCGCCGCCGGCCAGCGCGCCAGAAAAGGTCGAGAAGGCTCGCACCTTCTGCGACGAGCTGTTCAGGCGCATGGGGGCGCTGGTCGAGCTTGAGCTGCGCGAGTCGCCCGAGGCGATCGGCGTCTGGGTCAAGCCGCTCGAAGGGAACCGCGTCGAGCTCAGCTCGGCACTGATGGAGGCGGCGCAGGCGCTGGCCAACCGCGCCGTCAACCCGCAGACCGAGGTTCGCAAGTGGGTCAACCTCGAGGCGGGCGGCTACTCGGAGGAGGGCGATCCGGCCGTCAAGGCTATGGCGGCCCGGCTGGCCGAGACGGTGCGCCGGACCGGGCAGGCGGTGGCGCTGGCGCCGATGAGCGCCCGAGAGCGCCGGCAGCTCCACATCGCGCTGCAGGACGCCGAAGGGGTCAGCACCCGCAGCGAGGGGGAGGGGATCTTCCGGCAGCTGCTGGTCTTCCCCGACCCGGGCAAGCGCGTCGCTCCCGGCCAAGGCTGAGCGTCGAGCCATGGCCCGGGAGAAGTCGCTCGAGGAGAGGCTCTTCGCCGCGGCGGTGCTGCGCCGCTCCTTCGAGCTGCGCGGCCAGGAGTACGCGGCCGGGTTCCGCTTCGTCTACGACGGCGTGCTGCGTGACATGGGGCTGGACGACGGCGCCGTGGTCGCCTTCCTGGCCACGCATCGCGATGAGGTGGAGAAGGCGATCGGCCGCAGGCAGTAGACTCGGGCCCATGGACCAGGTCTTCGAGCAGGTGCTTCGCAGCGGGATCGAGACCCTGGGGCTCGCCGTCGATGAGCCGTCGATCGCGCGGCTGGTCCGGTTCGCCGAGCGGCTCCGCGCCTGGAACCGCAAGGTCAACCTGACCGCCATCACCGACCCGGCCGAGATGGCCGAGAAGCACTTCCTCGACAGCCTGGTGCTGCTGCCGGCGCTCGAGGGCCGGCGGACCCTGCTCGATATCGGCAGCGGCGCCGGGCTGCCCGGGATGGCGGTCGCCTGCGCCCGCCCCGAGCTGCTGGTCACCTGCTGCGATTCGGTGGGAAAGAAGATCGCCTTCGTGAAGGCCATCTCGGCCGAGCTGGCGCTGCAGGTGCGCGGGCTGCCGGTGCGGGCCAGCGGCGACGCCGCCAGGGACGGGCTGCCGATCTGCGACGCGGTGGTGAGCCGGGCGCTCTCGGATCCGGAGCGCTGGGTGGCGCTCGGCGCAGGATATGTCGCTCCGGGCGGCCTGCTGCTGGCGATGCTCGGCAAGGGGTCGGAGCGGAGCCACCTCGAGGCGCTCGGTGCGGCGCACGGCTTCCAGCTGCTCGGCGTGGACCAGTTCGAGCTGCCCCTCACCCACGCGGCCAGGTCGGTGGTCCGCTGGGTCCGGCCCGATGTTCCACGTGGAACATGAGCTGTCAGATCGCCGGGGCAGATTGCCTCCATGAGCCGCATCCTGACCATCGCCAACCAGAAGGGTGGCGTCGGCAAGACCACCACCGCCGTCAACCTGGCCGCCTCCCTCGCGGCGGCCGAGCATCGGACCCTCCTCATCGACCTCGACCCGCAGGGGAACGCCGGGTCAGCGCTCGGCATCCGCCGCGACGAATCGGAGCGGAGCATCTACGAGGTGCTGCTCGACGGCATCCCGCTCGGCGACGCCGTCCGCAAGACCGAACTCAAGTACCTCGATCTGGTCCCGGCCTCGCAGCACCTGGTCGGCGCCGAGATCGAGCTGGCGGCGCTGGAGGGGCGTGAGTCGCGCCTGCGCGCCGCGGTCGAGACGCTGGCGTCGGACTACGAGTTCATCATCATCGACTGCCCGCCGTCGCTCGGGCTGCTGACGCTCAACGGCCTGGTCGCCGCGCGAGGCGTCATCATCCCGCTCCAGTGCGAGTACTACGCGCTCGAGGGGCTGGCCGACGTGCTCAAGACCATCGAGCTGGTGAAGGCCGCGGCCAACCCGGATCTGACCGTCGACGGCATCGTCCTGACCATGTACTCGCCCAACAACCTCGCCAACCAGGTGGCCGAGGAGATCCGGCGGACCTTCCCGACGCAGGTCTTCCAGACCATCATCCCGCGCAACGTGCGACTCTCCGAGGCCCCCAGCCACGGCAAGCCGATCCTGCTCTACGACGTCGGCTCCAAGGGCTGCCAGAGCTACCTCGAGCTGGCCCGTGAAGTGGAGCTGCGTCTCGAAACCAAGCCGGCCGGCCACGCCAAGGTGCGGCTCGAAGGAGGTGTGGCGTGAGCCTCGCCGACAAGCGTCGTCCCGCCCTCGGACGCGGCATGGCCGCGCTCCTCTCCAACGCCGCCTCGCCCCCGACCGCCTCCTCGACCGTGCCGGGACGGGCCCTGCTCCAGCTCGCCATCGAGGCGGTGGAGCGCAACCCCGAGCAGCCGCGCAAGCGCTTCGACGAGGCCAAGCTGGAGGAGCTGGCCGCCTCGATCCGCCTGCACGGCGTGGTCGAGCCGATCCTGGTCCGGCGCGAGGGGAGCAAGTACCGGATCGTCGCCGGCGAGCGTCGCTGGCGGGCCGCGCAGAAGGCCGGGCTGCGCGAGGTGCCGGCCATCCTGCGCGAGGCGAGCGACCGCGAGGCCTTCGAGCTGGCGCTGGTCGAGAACCTGCAGCGCGCCGACCTGAACGCCATCGAGGAGGCCGAGGCCTACGAGGTGCTCTCCGCCGACCACGGCCTGACGCAGGAGCAGATCGCCGCCCGGGTCGGCAAGGAGCGGTCGACGGTGGCCAACGCGCTGCGCCTCCTCAAGCTGCCGAGCGAGGTTCGCGACGCCGTCCGCGGCGGCCAGCTCGACATGGGCCACGCCCGCGCCCTGCTCGGCCTCGAAGGCGCCGACGCCGTCCGCAAGCTGGCGGCCCGCGCCATCCGCGAGCAGCTCTCGGTCCGCGCCCTCGAGGCCCTGGTCCGCGGGCTGGTTCGGCCGGCAGGGAAGGGGAAGAAGGTCGAGGAGAGCGCCTCGACGCGCGACCTGGTCACCCGGCTGCAGCGCCGCCTCGGAGTCCGCTGCCGCCTCGTGCAGAGGTCGGCCAGCGCCGGCCGGCTCGAGATCGACTACACCTCGCTCGAGGAGCTGGACGCGGTCCTCGCTCGCATCGGCGCCTGAGCCGGGCGCCGGGACCTCCGGCGGGGGAGGCTGCGCCCGCAGAACTGCGAGAGATCCATGCCCCGGCGGGGTAGACTTGATCTCGGAAGCGGTGTTAGGACCCGATACCTTGAGGGCAGTTCAGCGGCGCGTACCCCAGCGCCCAACCCGGTGGAGATCGATCGACATGGCCATGCTGAAGCGTGAAGAGATGTCCGTCGTCCCGGCCGCCTCGGCCGGCGACCTCAACGCCCTGCTCGGGCGCGGCTCCGAGTTCGAGGGGAAGCTCACCTTCGAGGGGACCGTCCGGATCGACGGCAAGTTCACCGGCACCATCGTCACCAACGACGTGCTGGTGGTCGGCGAGGGGGCCAAGATCGCCGCGGAGATCACCTGCGGAACGATCATCATCCACGGTGAGATCAGCGGGAACGTCAAGGCCCGGTCGATGGTCGAGCTGCACCACCCGGCGCGCATGCGCGGCAACGTTGAGACCCCGGTCCTGATGGTCGAGAAGGGCGTGATCTTCGAGGGGCAGACCAAGATGGAGGGCGTCGAGAAGGCGCCAGCCAAGCCGACCCTGACGCCGGTCAACTCCCCGCCGATTCGCTAACGCATCGCGTCACACAGCACGGCGAGCGTCGGGAGTGTGGATCGGTTTGAACCCGGTCCAAGCCCTCGGACTCCCAAATCATTCTGAGCTTGACCACCAAGCTGGGGCTGTGCTAACCAGCGCTCCCCTTGATGATCCCCGGCTCCATCGCTCGCCGTTACGCCAAGGCGCTCTTCAGCCTCGCTGTCGAGAAGGGTCGCATCGAGGCTTGGAGCGACAGCCTGCTGGCCCTCGGCCAGGCGGTAGACGCCTCGCCCGAGCTACGCGACGTCCTGGAGAACCCGGCCTACACCCGGGAGAGCCGGGCCGCCGTGGTCGCCAAGCTGGCCGACACCCTCACGCTCGACGCCGAGCCGGCCGCGCTCCTGCAGCTCCTCGGCGAGCGCAACCGGCTCTCCGGCCTCTCGGCCATCGTGGCCGCCTTCCGCGAGCTCGGCGACGTCGAGCTGGGCCGCGTCCGCGCCAAGGTCACCAGCGCCGTCCCGCTCGATGACGCCGCCATCAACGCCATCGCCGAGAAGCTCTCGGCCACCACGCAGAAGAAGGTCCTGGTCGAGCGCGCCGTCGATCCCGCCATCCTCGGCGGCGTCGTCGCGCAGGTGGGGAGCGTCGTCTACGACGGCTCGCTCCGCACCCAGCTGGAAGACCTCCGCGCCACCTTGAAGCAGTAGCCACACCCTTCGGACTCCCCGGGGAGACAGACCGCAATGGACATCCGCGCCGACGAGATCAGCCGCATCATCCGCGACCAGATCAAGGACTACGGCAAGAAGGTCGACGTCGCCGAGACCGGCACCGTGCTCTCCCAGGCCGACGGCGTGGCCCGCATCTACGGCCTCTCCGGCGCCGCCGCCGGCGAGCTGCTCGACTTCGGCAACGGCATCAGCGGCCTGGTGCTCAACCTCGAGGACGACAACGTCGGCGCCGCCATCATGGGCGCCTACGAGCACATCCGCGAGGGCGACCCGGTCAAGCGGACCGGCAAGATCGCCGAGGTGCCGGTCGGCGAGGAGCTGCTCGGCCGCGTCGTCGACGGCCTCGGCAAACCCATCGACGGCCGCGGTCCGCTCAACGCCAAGCACACCCGCAAGATCGAGATCAAGGCGCCCGGCATCGTGCAGCGCAAGTCGGTGCACGAGCCGATGCAGACCGGCCTCAAGGCCATCGACGCGCTGGTGCCGATCGGCCGCGGCCAGCGCGAGCTGATCCTCGGCGACCGCCAGACCGGCAAAACCGCCGTCGCCATCGACACCATCATCAACAACAAGGGGCAGGGGCTCCACTGCTTCTACGTCGCCATCGGCCAGAAGCAGTCGACCGTGGCCCGGGTGGTCGAGACGCTGAAGAAGTACGGCGCCATGGACTACACCACCGTCGTCGCCGCCAACGCCTCCGACCCGGCCCCCATGCAGTACCTGGCGCCCTACACCGGCGTGACCATGGCCGAGTACTTCCGCGACTCCGGCCGCCACGCACTCATCGTCTACGACGACCTCTCCAAGCAGGCCGTCGCCTACCGCCAGCTCTCGCTGCTGCTGCGCCGCCCGCCGGGCCGCGAGGCCTACCCGGGCGACGTCTTCTACCTCCACAGCCGCCTGCTGGAGCGGGCCGCCAAGCTCTCCGACAAGGAGGGCGGCGGATCGCTCACCGCGCTCCCCATCATCGAGACCCAGGCCGGCGACGTCTCGGCCTACATCCCCACCAACGTCATCTCCATCACCGACGGCCAGATCTTCCTGGAGTCGAACCTCTTCTTCCAGGGCCAGCGCCCCGCCATCAACGTCGGCATCTCGGTGTCGCGCGTCGGCGGCAACGCCCAGATCAAGGCCATGAAGCAGGTGGCCGGCTCGCTCAAGCTCGACCTGGCCCAGTACCGCGAGCTGGCGGCCTTCGCCCAGTTCGGCTCCGACCTCGACAAGTCCACGCAGGAGACGCTGGCCCGCGGGGCCCGCCTCGTCGAGGTGCTCAAGCAGGGGCAGTACTCGCCGCTGTCGGTCGAGAAGCAGGTCATCCAGATCTACGCGGCCACCATGAAGGACGAGAAGGGCCAGAGCTGGATCCGCACGGTGGCGGTCGACAAGGTCGGCCAGTACATGCGCGAGCTGATCACCTTCCTCGACGGCCGGCACCCCGAGGTCGCCAGGTCGATCGCCGACAAGAAGGCGCTCGACGACGGCATCAAGAAGGCGCTGGACGCGGCGCTCAAGGAGTTCAGCGGGATCTTCCAGGCCTAAAAGGGCGGCCGCCTCCACTCCGCCCCCGAACGAGGTCGCACGTGCCTTCTCTTCGCGACATTCGAACCAGGATCACCTCGGTCAAGAGCACGAGGCAGATCACCAAGGCCATGAAGATGGTGGCCGCGGCCAAGCTGCGCCGTGCGCAGGACGCGGTCTTGAAGACCCGCCCCTACGCCATCCTGCTCGACAAGGCGCTGGGCCGCGTGGCCGCCCGCGCCGCCGCCGAGGAGTCGGCCACCCTCCACCCGCTGCTGGCCGCGCGCCAGGCCCGCCTCGCCGAGGTGGTGGTCATCACCAGCGATCGCGGTCTGGCCGGCGGCTTCAACTCCAACATCATCCGCCGCGTGCAGCGCTTCATCACCGAGTCCGGCGACACCTGGGAGCGGATCGAGCTCTCCACCATCGGCCGCAAGGCCAAGGACTTCCTGCGCGCCCGCAAGCTGGCGGTCCGCAAGGACTGGGTCGGCGTCCACCAGGGGCTCACCTACGCCAAGGCCGAGGGCATCGCCCAGGAGCTGGTGAAGCGCTACCTGGCCGGCGAGGTCGACAGCGTCTTCCTCTGCTACAACGAGTTCAAGAGCGCCATCGCCCAGGTCCAGGTGGTGGTGCAGTTGCTTCCCATCCAGCCGCCGGCCGTCGAGGCCGAGGCCGCCATCGACTTCATCTACGAGCCCTCCCGCGAAGCCCTGCTGGCGGAGCTCCTCCCGCGCCACGTCGCCATGCAGGTCTGGCGGGCGCTCCTCGAATCGGCAGCCTCCGAACACGGCGCTCGCATGAGCGCCATGGAGTCGGCCACCAAGAACGCCGAGGAGATGATCGCGGCGCTCACCCTCCAGTACAACCGCGCGCGCCAGGCCTACGTCACCAAGGAGCTCATGGAGATCGTGGGCGGCGCCGAGGCGCTCAAGTAGCCACTGAAAGGCAGACATGGCCACTGCGACAACTGTTCAGAACGGCAAGATCACCCAGGTCATCGGTCCGGTCGTCGACGTGGAGTTCCCGGCAGGCGGTCTGCCCGAGATCTACACGGCCTGCACGGTCACCAACCCGGGCATCGACGCCCGCCCCGACAACCTCACCATCGAGGTCTCCCAGCACCTCGGCGAGAACACGGCGCGCTGCATCGCCATGGACTCCACCGAGGGGCTGGTGCGCGGCATGGCGGTGAAGAACACCGGCGCCAACATCCTCATGCCGGTCGGCAAGGAGGTGCTGGGGCGCATCCTCAACGTGGTGGGCGAGCCGGTCGACGAGCGCGGCCCGATCAAGGCCACCCAGAAGATGCCCATCCACCGGCCGCCGCCCACGCTGGTGGAGCAGAACCCCAAGATCGAGGCCTTCGAGACCGGCATCAAGGTCATCGACCTGCTGGCGCCCTACCTGCGCGGCGGCAAGATCGGCCTCTTCGGCGGCGCCGGCGTCGGCAAGACCGTGCTGCTGATGGAGCTCGTCAACAACGTCGCCAAGGAGCGCGGCGGCTTCTCGGTGTTCGCCGGCGTCGGCGAGCGCACCCGCGAGGGCAACGACCTCTATCACGAGATGATGGAGTCGGGCGTCATCAACAAGGACGACCTGGAGAAGAGCCAGTGCGTGCTGGTGTACGGCCAGATGAACGAGCCGCCCGGCGCCCGCGCCCGGGTGGCCCTCTCGGCCCTCGCCATCGCCGAGTACTTCCGCGACGTCGAGGGGCGCGACATGCTCCTCTTCATCGACAACATCTTCCGCTTCACCCAGGCCGGCTCCGAGGTCTCGGCCCTGCTCGGCCGCATCCCCTCGGCCGTCGGCTACCAGCCGACCCTCTCCACCGAGATGGGCGAGTTGCAGGAGCGCATCACCTCCACGCAGAAGGGCGCCATCACCTCGGTGCAGGCCATCTACGTGCCGGCCGACGACCTGACCGACCCGGCGCCTGCCACCGCCTTCGCCCACCTCGACGCCACCACGGTGCTCAACCGCAAGCTCACCGAGATCGGCATCTACCCGGCCGTCGACCCGCTCGACTCCACCAGCCGCATCCTCGATCCGCTGGTGGTCGGCGACGAGCACTACAAGGTGGCCCGCGCCGTCCAGGAGACCCTGCAGCGCTACAAGGACCTCCAGGACATCATCGCCATCCTCGGCATGGACGAACTCTCCGAGGAGGACAAGCTCTCGGTGGCCCGCGCCCGCAAGATCCAGCGCTTCCTCTCCCAGCCCTTCACGGTGGCCCAGCAGTTCACCGGCAACCCTGGCAAGTACGTCAAGCTCCCCGACACCATCCGCGGCTTCAAGGAGATCGTCGAGGGCAAGCACGACGACCTCCCGGAGCAGGCGTTCTACATGGTCGGCGGCATCGACGAGGCCATCGAGAAGGCCAAGAAGCTGGCCGCGGGATAACCGATGGCGCTCACCCTCGACATCGTCACGCCGGAGCGCCGCGTGCTCTCCGTCACCTGCGACGAGGTGCGGGCCCCCGGCGTGCTGGGCGGCTTCGGCATACGCCGCGGTCACACCAGCTTCATGAGCGCGCTCGAACCGGGCCGCCTCAGCTACCTCGAGGCCGGGCAGGAGCACGCCTTCGCGGTGGGCGGCGGCTTCCTCCAGGTGGCCGACGACAAGGTGATGGTGCTGGCCGACACCGCCGAGGCGGCCGCCGACATCGACCTCGACCGCGCCCAGCGGGCCCTGGCCGACGCCCGCGAGAAGCTCAAGAAGCTCACCGTGGACGACCGCACCCACGCCGAGGAAGAGGCGCGGGTGCGCCGCGCCGTGGCTCGCATCGCCGTCGCCGCGAAGTAGCCCGACCACGATGCCCGACGAGACCCTGCCACCGCCCGCGCCGCCCGCTCCACCGCCGCCCCCGGCTGATCCGCACCGGGCGCAGGTGAACATCGAAGACGAGATGCGCAAGTCGTACCTCGACTACTCGATGTCGGTGATCATCGGCCGCGCGCTCCCCGACGTGCGCGACGGCCTCAAGCCGGTGCACCGCCGCATCCTCTACGCCATGCACACCGAGGGGCTGCACCACAACAAGCGCTACTCCAAGTGCGCCGGCGTGGTCGGCGAGGTGCTCAAGAAGTACCACCCGCACGGCGACGCCTCGGTCTACGACGCCCTGGTCCGCCTGGTGCAGGACTGGAACCTGCGCTACCCGCTCATCGACGGGCAGGGCAACTTCGGCTCGGTCGACGGCGACCCGGCCGCCGCCTACCGCTACACCGAGTCGCGCCTCGACAAGCTGGCCGACTGGCTGCTGGCCGACATCGACAAGGAGACCGTCGAGTGGGGGCCCAACTTCGACGACTCGACCGTCGAGCCGCTGGTGATGCCGACCCGCTTCCCCAACCTGCTCGTCAACGGGTCGTCGGGCATCGCCGTCGGCATGGCGACCAACATCCCGCCGCACAACATGTCGGAGGTGATCGACGCGGTCACCCACCTGATCGCCAACCCCAGGGCGACGGTGACCGACCTGATGCGCTTCATCCCCGGCCCCGACTTCCCCACCGCCGGCATCATCCTCGGCCGCGACGGCATCCGGAAGGCCTACCAGGAGGGGCGCGGCAACGTCCAGGTGCGGGCCCGCGCCACCGTCGAGGTCCACCCCAAGACCGAGCGCGAGGCCATCGTCGACACCGAGATCCCCTACCAGGTCAACAAGGCACGGCTGGTCGAGAAGATCGCCGAGCTGGTGCGCGAGAAGCGGGTCGAGGGGATCAGCGACCTGCGCGACGAGTCGAGCCGCGAGGGGATGCGGATCGTCATCGAGCTGAAGCGCGACGCCATCGCCCAGGTGGTGCTCAACAACCTCTACGCCCACACCGACATGCAGATCGGCTTCGGCGTCACCCTGCTCTCCATCGACGCCGGGCAGCCGCGCATCCTCGACCTGAAGTCGATGCTGGACCGGTTCGTGGCCCACCGCCGCGACGTGGTCACCCGGCGGACCCGCTTCGAGCTGCGCCAGGCCCGGGCCCGCGAACACATCCTGCTCGGCCTGCAGATCGCCCTCGACCACATCGACGAGATCATCGAGCTCATCAAGAAGGCCGGCGACCGCGAGCTGGCGCGGATCGGCCTGATCGAGCGCTTCGCCCTCTCCGAGATCCAGGCCAAGGCCATCCTGGAGATGCAGCTACAGCGCCTCACCGGCCTGGAGCGGCAGAAGATCATCGACGAGCTGCTCGAGGTGCAGAAGACCATCACCCGGCTCAAGGAGATCCTGGCCAGCGAGAAGGTGCTGATGGAGGTGATCGCCGGGGAGCTGGCCGAGGTGCGGCAGCTCTTCGGCGACGAGCGGCGCACCGAGATCCAGGGCGAGGCCGCCGACCTCGACACCGAGGACCTGATCGCCGAGGAGGAGATGGTGGTCACCGTCTCGCACCTCGGCTACGTCAAGCGCAATCCGGTCAGCCTCTACCGCGCCCAGAAGCGCGGCGGCCGCGGCAAGACCGGCGCCGCCACCCGCGAGGAGGACTTCCTCGAGAGCCTCTTCGTGGCCTCGACCCACAGCTACGTGCTGGTCTTCTCCAACCAGGGGAAGGTCTACTGGCTCAAGGTCCACGAGATCCCCCAGGCCGGCCGAGCCGCGCGCGGCAAGCCCATCGTCAACCTGGTGCAGATGGCCCAGGGCGAGAAGGTGGCCGCCATCCTGCCGGTGCGCCGGCTCCCCGATCCCCCCGGCGGCGGCGAGGAGGCCGAGGCGGCCGAGGGGGCCGAGTCGGTCGAGGAGAAGGGGAGCGGCGAGCACGTCTTCATGGCCACCCGCCGCGGCGTCATCAAGAAGACGCGGCTCGACGCCTTCTCCCGCCCGCGCGCCGCCGGCATCATCGCGCTGGGCATCGAGGAGGGTGACGAGCTGATCCAGGCCACGCTCACCAGCGCCGGCGACCACCTGCTGCTCTCCACCGCCCAGGGCATGGCCATCCGCTTCGAGGAGGCCGAGGCCCGCTCCATGGGCCGGACCGCCTACGGCGTGAAGGGGATCACCCTCGACGCCGGCGACGAGGTGGTGGCCGCCGAGGTGCTGCCGGTGCAGGTTGAGGGGGCGCCGGTGCCGACCATCCTCACCATCACCCGCAACGGCTACGGCAAGCGGACCGAGCTCTCCGAGTACCGGGTGCAGAGCCGCGGCGGCAAGGGGCTCATCACCATCAAGACCACCGAGCGCAACGGCCCGGTGGTGGCGGCGGCGCGGGTCCTCGACACCGAGGAGGTCATGCTCATCACCAACCACGGCATGCTCATCCGCATGGTGTCGAGCGGCATCAGCGTCATCGGCCGCAACACCCAGGGCGTCCGGCTCATCACCCTCGAGTCGAGCGAGGAGCAGGTGGTCGGGGTGGCCCGCATGGCCGAGACCAGCCCGGAGGCCGAGGCGGCCGGCGTGGTGGAGCCGGGCGCTGAGGTGGCCGCGCCGCTGGAGACCGCGCCGGGCGAGGGCGAGGGGGGAGAGGAGCCGGGGTGAGCTTCGGCCACGCCCTGCGGCGCGCCGCCGGTGCGCTGGCGCTCGCCGGCCTGGCGGTCGCGCTGTCCGGCTGCACGTCGCCGGAGGCGGTGCTCGACGACGCCGCCACCCTGCGCCGCCGCGGCCAGCCGAGGGTGGCGCTGGCGCGGCTCCAGAAGCTGCTGGCCTCGCTCGGCGAGGGGGCGCTGCCGGCGCCGCAGGGGGCGGTCCGAACCCGCGCCCTGCGGGCCGCCGGCGACGTGGCCTACCTGGAGCTGGGCGACTACGCCGGCGCCATCGCCTACTATCGGCGCATCATCTCGCTGCAGCCCGGGAGCCCCGAGGCCCACCAGGCCCGCGCCATCATCGGCGACATCTTCCGCGACCGCTTCCAGGACCGGCAGGCGGCCATCGCCCAGTACGCCGACATCGCCGCCAGCGACGCCCCGCAGGCGCCCGCCTTCCAGCTCAGGGTGGCCCGCGAGTACCTCGAGCTCGGCAACGCCGAGCAGGCCCGCGCCGAGGCCCGCGTGCTGCGGGAGCGCTGGCCGGCCTGCGTGGAGGCCGACGAGGCCCAGCTCCTCACCGCCCAGGCATGGACCCTCGACCGGCACGAGGAGGAGGGGCTGCGCGCCTTCCAGGCCCTCATCGATCGCCACCCGGCCCCCGAGCTGGTGGCGCGGGCCCAGGAGGGCAAGGCCGGCCTCTACGCCCAGCTCGGCAAGTTCGACCGCGCCCTCGAGCTCTACGCCCTGGCGCTCCCGCACCACCCCAACCCGCAGGCCATCCTCACCAACATCGACGCGGTCCGCCGGCGCAAGCAGGCGGCCCACACCGGCACGCCCGGTGACCGCAACGAGGCCTTCGACTACGGCCGCCCCAAGCCCCCCGAACGCGAGATCATCCCATGAAGACCGACCTCTCAGAGAAGCTCTTCGCCAAGGCCAACACCCTCTTCCCCGGCGGCGTCAACTCGCCGGTGCGCGCCTTCAAGGGCGTGGGCGGCACGCCGCGCTTCATCGCCCGCGGCCGCGGCGCCCACCTGATCGACGTCGACGGCAACGACTACGTCGACTACGTGCTCTCCTGGGGGCCGCTCATCGCCGGCCACTGCGCCCCCGAGGTGATGCGCCAGGTGCAGGAGGCGCTGCGCGAGGGCTCCAGCTTCGGGGCCCCGTCGCCCAAGGAGATCCAGCTGGCCGAGCTGGTGCGCGAGCGGGCCCCCTGGATCGAGAAGATGCGCTTCTGCTCGTCGGGCACCGAGGCCACCACCGCGGCCATCCGCGTGGCCCGCGGATTCACCGGCCGTGACGATCTCGTCAAGTTCGACGGCTGCTACCACGGCGCCGGGGACTCGCTGCTCGTCAAGGCCGGCTCGGGCGTGGAGACGCTCGGCCTGCCCGACTCGCCCGGGGTCCCGGCCGACGTGGCCAGGCACACCCTGACCGCCCCCTACAACGACCTGCCGGCGCTCGAGGCGCTCTTCGGAAAGCACGGCGCCACCATCGCCGCCGTCATCATCGAGCCGGTGGTCGGCAACATGGGGGTGATCATCCCCAGGCCGGGCTACCTGCAGGCCATCCAGGAGCTCTGCACACGCCACGGCGCGCTCTTCATCGTGGACGAGGTGATGACCGGCTTCCGGCTCGGCGTCGGCGGCGCCTGCGGCCTCTTCGGGCTCAGGCCGGATCTCGTCACCTTCGGAAAGGTGATCGGCGGCGGCCTGCCGGTGGGGGCCTTCGGCGGCCGCGCCGAGGTGATGGACCGGGTGGCGCCGGCTGGCCCCATCTACCAGGCCGGCACGCTCTCCGGGAACCCCATGGCCATGGCCGCCGGGATGGCGACGCTCACGCTCATGACCCCGGCCGCCTACGCCCTGCTCGAGGATCGCGGCGCGGCGCTGGCGGAGGGGCTGCGCGCCGCCGCCGCCGAGGCCGGCGTGCCGGTGACGCTCAACCGGGTCGGCTCGATGCTGACCGTCTTCTTCACGGCCTCGCCGGTCACCGACGCCGCCACCGCCCGGAAGGCCTCCTCGAAGCGGTTCGGCGCCTTCTTCCACACCCTGCTCGAGAACGGGGTCTACTTCCCGCCCTCCCAGTTCGAGTCGGCCTTCCTCTCCACCGCGCACTCAGAGGCCGACCTCGACCTGACGCTGCGCGCCGCGAAGCTGGCCTTCGCCGCAGCGGCGAAGACCGAGGCATGACGGGCGGTTACGCCCGTTGACGAGCGCCATCTGGCCCTGCTATACGAACGTCCCCTTTGAAGGAAGTCAGCAGCCTCGCCGAAGCCTACCGGAAGGCGGCCCCCTACACGGCCGCCTCGACGAGCCTGGTGATCGCAGTGGGTGGGTGCACCTGGCTCGGGCACCTCGCCGACGGTTGGTTCGGGCTGCAGACACCCTGGCTGACCATCGCCGGGGCGGGGTTGGGAATGCTGGCCGGCTTCATCACCTTCTTCAAGCAGATCCGCGAAGCGGGGAAAAAACCGTGAAGTTCCAGCTCGCTGCCGCCGCTCTCGCCACCGCCTTCCTCGGGCTCGCAGCCGCATCGGGCCAGTACCGGTTCGGCGCGCTGGTCGGCTCGGCCATCGCCGGACTCACCGGCCTCGGCTCCATCCTCGCCCTGCGGCTCACCACCGGCGGGAGCAAGGCGATGCAGAAGGCGCTGGCCGTGGTGGTGGTCGGTTTCCTGCTGCGCCTGGTGCTGGTCGCCCTCGGCACCGTCATGGTGGTGAGGGCCAGCGGCAGCGTCATCGCCTTCGTGATCGCCTTCTTCGTCCCGTTCTTCGCCTTCGTGGCCCTCGAGGCCACCTTCGTCCACACCCTGCGTCAGCAGCCTGGGGAACCGACCGCATGATCGCCTCGACGCTCGTCACGCTCGCCTTCAGCCTCACCCTCGGCCAGCACCAGCCGGCCCCCGACGCCCACGGCGGCGGCCACGACGAGAGCCTCGGCGCGGTGATGATGCACCACGTGGTCGACGGCGACGTCATCGAGTTCCCCGGCTACTGCCACGGCGGCTTGGCCTGGAACTGTGAGTGGAACGTGGCGGCCGCCTTCGGCGCCGCCGGCGAGCGCGGAACCCCGGAGCGGGCCGGCCCGCTGGTCTTCGGTGCCGTCGATCTCACGCCCACCAAGCACGTCATCATGATGTGGCTGGCCTCGGCGCTGCTCCTGCTGGTGGTGCTCACCGCCACGCGCAAGCGCAGCCTGGTGCCGCGCGGGGCCTACAACTTCGTCGAGCTGCTGGTGGCCTTCGTCCGCAACGAGCTGGCGGTCCCCAACATCGGCAAGAAGGACGCCGACCGCTTCCTCCCCTACCTGCTGACCGCCTTCTTCTTCATCCTCTTCGTCAACCTGTTCGGGCTCATCCCCTACAGCGGCACCGCCACCGCCAACGTCAACGTGACGGTCTGCCTGGCGGTGTTCACCTTCCTCATCACCCAGTACGCCGCCATCAAGGCCATGGGAATCGGCGCCTACCTGGGCCACCTCACCGGCGGCGTGCCCAAGTCGCTCTGGCCGCTCTGGTTCGTCATGGTCCCGGTGGAGGTGCTCGGGCTCTTCACCAAGCCCTTCGCCCTCACCGTCCGTCTCTTCGCCAACATGGTGGCCGGCCACTTCGTCATCCTCGCCCTGCTCGGCCTGATCTTCGCCATCTCGGTCTGGGTGGCTCCGGCCTCGGTGGCGCTGGCGCTGGCCATCTTCATGCTCGAACTCTTCGTGGCCTTCGTGCAGGCCTACATCTTCACGATGCTCTCCTGCCTCTTCATCGGGGCCGGCCTCGCCAGCCACGGCCACGACGAGCACGAGGAGCACGGCGCCGCCAGCGGCGACCACGCCGAGGCCCACCACTAGGCGCACCAACTTCACACGTGGCCGGGAGGGTTCCCGGGCCATGGGTAGTCGAGCGCGGTTCATACGCGCCACGGGCAACAGGCGGCCCGGTCAACCATCCGCCCCCACAGGCAGCACCTGAGGAATGACACCATGAACCAGTTCTCTCTCGGTTACTTCGGCGCCGGCATGGGCATCGGCAAGCTGGCCGCCGCCGCCATGGAGGGCTCGGCCCGCCAGCCGACCGCCGCCGGCGAGATCCGCACCTCGATGATCATCGCCGCCGCCCTCATCGAAGGCGCCACGCTCTTCGCCATCGTGGTCACGCTGCTCCTCGCCATCGCCAAGTAGTCCGGCCGGTCCGGCATCGGACCAGAAGGAGCCCGCATGGCCCTCTTCGCCGTCCCCGCCCCGGTCATCGCCGCCGGGTCGCTCACCACCATCAACCCGGGGCTCACGCTCTGGACCGCCATCACCTTCCTGCTGCTGCTGGGCGTCCTCTACAAGTTCGCCTGGGGCCCCATCGTCAAGATGCTCGACGACCGAGCCCGGACCATCCACGAGGCCATCGACGCGGCCAGGAAGGAGCGGGCCGAGGCCGAGAGGATGCTGGCCGAGCAGAAAGAGTCGCTGGCCCGCGCCACCCGCGAGGCGGCCGAGCTCGCCAAGCGGAACCAGCAGGAGGTCGAGACGCTCCGCCAGGAGCTCACGGCCAGGGCGCGCAAGGAGGCCGACGAGCTGGTCTCCAGTGCCCGCAAGCAGATCATCGAGGAAAAGTCCAAGGCGGTGCTCGAGATCCGCAGCATGGCGGCAGACCTCGCCATCGACGCGGCGTCGCGGCTGATCAAGTCCAGCCTCGACGAGAAGGCCCAGCGCGCCCTGGTCGAGGACTACATCAAGCAGCTCCCCACCGGCCGCGCTTAAGGCGCGCCCGGCGGTCACGCTTCGCCGGCTCCGGCGCGCCCACCAGGGCCGCCGGGGCCGTTTTTCATTTCCAAGGAAGCATCCATGGCACTCGGCATCGGCATCGTCGGCCTCCCCAACGTGGGGAAGTCCACCCTCTTCAACGCGCTGCTCGGCACCGCCCAGGCGGCGGCGGCCAACTACCCGTTCTGCACCATCGAGCCGAACCTCGGCGTGGTGCCGGTGCCGGATCCGCGGCTCGACGCCCTCTCCGCCCTCTTCGGCCCGGAGAAGACCACCCCGACCACGCTCGAGTTCATCGACATCGCCGGGCTGGTGGCCGGAGCCTCCAAGGGGGAGGGACTCGGCAACCAGTTCCTCGCCACCATCCGCGAGGTCGACGCCATCGCCCACGTGCTGCGCTGCTTCGTCGACGGCGACGTGATCCACGTCTCCGGCAAGGTAGACCCCGAGAGCGACCGCGACGTGGTCGAGACCGAGCTCATGCTCAAGGACCTCGAGGGCGTGGAGAAGCGCCGCGAGCGGACCCAGAAGACCACCAAGACCGCCGGCAAGGTCGGCGAGCTCTCCAAGGCTGAGATGGTGCTGCTCGACCAGCTCCGCGCCGGCCTCGAGGCCGGCACCCCGGTGCGGCGGCAGAAGCTCTCCGAGGAGGGCAGGGCGCTGGCCAGGGAGCTCTCGCTGCTCACCTCCAAGCCGGTCCTCTACATCGCCAACGTCGACGAGTCGCAGCTCGGCAAGCTCGACGACCCGAACGTCGCCAAGGTCAAGGCCCTGGCCGACGCCGAGGGGGCGCCCATGGTGGTGATCTCCGGCAAGGTCGAGTCGGAGCTGGTCGAGTTGGCCCCGGCCGAGCGGGCCGAGTTCCTCACCAGCCTCGGCCTCACCGAGCCGGGGCTCAACCGGCTGGTGCGGGCCGGCTACGACCTGCTCCACCTCATCACCTACTTCACCTCCGGCGGCGACGAGTGCCGCGCCTGGACGGTCCACCGCGGCGACACCGCGCCCAAGGCGGCCGGCGTCATCCACACCGACTTCGAGAAGGGCTTCATCAAGGCCGAGGTCATCAAGGTCGAGGACCTGCTCGAGCTCAAGACCGACGCCGCCTGCCGCGAGAAGGGCAAGCTGCGCATCGAGGGGCGCGAGTACGTGGTGCAGGACGGCGACGTCATGCACTTCCGGTTCAATGTGTAGTCGCGTCGGCGCCGGC
>JANYBC010000031.1 GCA_025360965.1 Anaeromyxobacter sp.
CCTTCCCCTCGGGGTGGTCATGGCCATCTCCCCCGCGCCGGGCGAGGCGGAAGGTGCCGGCGCTGCCAAGCGCCATCCCCACCAGCGCCACCAGGGCGTAGGCGAGCCGCCGTCGCCGGCGAGCCGGCGTGGTCTTCTCGATCATGTTCTCGGTCGTCATCGATGCTCCAGGGTCACATCTTGTTCATGGAAGAGGATGAGGATGCGTCGCCTGAGGCCGACGTGGCAGGGGCGCCGCCCGAGGTCGCCGAGCCTCCGCCCGCCGAGCCTGCACCAGGCACCGCGCCGCCGGCCAGGCCCGCGGCGCCGCCGCCCGCGGGATCCAGGCTGACCTCGTCAGCCGCGATGGCGACGCGCTGCGCGGCGACGATGGACTGCAAGTAGCCGTCCTCGTCGCTGATCACGCCTGTGATGGCCTCGAGCACGGAGGCGAAGGTGACGCGGCCGACCCGGTATTGGCTCATGGTGCTGTCGACGGTGGCCTGGGACTGGATGATGAGGCCGTCCCGATAGATGCCGGCCGACTCGACCAGGCTCGTCAGCAGCGCGAGGCGATCCTGGACGCGGAGGCGGAGCACCTGGAGGACGGTCTCGGCGGCCCCGTCACTCGCCGCAACCCGGGCCTCGCTCTCGGCCACGGCGCGCACCTGCTTCGAGCCCGAGAAGATCGGCAAGTTGATGGAGATGCCGGCTGCCCACATGGGTTCGAGAGAACCGCGAGGCATGATGGCCGCGGTCAGGGAGAAGTCGGGGTAGCGCTCACGGCGAGCCAGCGCCACCTGTGAGGTGGCACGCTCCACCTGCAGCCGGGACTGAAGCAGCTCGGGGCTCCGCCGCTCGGCGTCGGCCAGGGCGGCCGCGATGCCAGGGATGGAAGGAAGGCCGAGACCCTTCACCGAGGCGGTGGTCTGGAACGATTCATCGAGAGGATGAGCGCGCAGCCTGTTGACGGCCTGGACCCTGGTGCGCTCCTCGGCCTCGAGGGCCCAGCGGCGCTGCCGGAGCCGGTTGCGTTCGAGCTGGGCGCGCAGGATGTCCGACTGCGACCCCTCGCTCGTCTCGTAGCGGGTCCGCGCCAGCCCATGGGCCCTGGTCCAGAGCGCCTCGAGCTTGGCGAGCAGCGTCAGCCGGTCGCGGACCAGGAGCAGTTCGAGGTAGGCGCGGCGGACGTCGGCCTCGGCCGTGAGCCGGGCGCGGGAGACGGAGGCCTCTGCGAGCCGGACGCCGCCGGTAGCCACGTCGGACCGCAGGCCAAGCTTCCCGGGCCAGGAGAGCGGCTGGGTGACCATCACCTGGTAGTAGCTGGTCTCCATCTTGCCGACCTGGAGCCCCTTGAAGCCGTCGTTCTGGATTCCGAGCGTCAGGATCGGGTCCTGGAAGGCACCGGCCTGGGGCACCCGTTCGCGTTCGGCAGAGACCACCGCGTCGGCCTGGCGCAGCTCGGGCCGTCGGTTGAGGCTTTCGCGAATCAGCTCGGCGAGGACGGGGTCAGATGGCGACCCGGGTTCGGCGGAGAGGACAGTTTGGGCCTGGACGGTCGCGGCGAGGAGCAGCGCCGGGGCGGCTCTGAAGAGAGTGGTCATCATGGCAGGCACCCTCCAAAGCACGAGGCGTGCCAAGCCAGCGAAAGTGCGGCCGGTTCCGTTGGGGGGCAGTTCGCCTCAAAATGTTCGATGCCTGGCGTCGTGCTCACCAGCAGTCCGAGGGGAGTTGCGTCTCGGCGGGTCACGCTGTGACCGACTCAGTTACGCATGGACGCTCAGCTCCTGGCCGCCACCCATCATGGCGCCCAGCATGCCGCCCGTGTGCATGCCTATGTGGGTGTCGCCGCCGGCGTGACGGGCATGGCGCAGGCGATCACAAGTGCCCGGACTTTACGCCCTCACCGACTCGCTGGCCCTGGTCGGCTCCGGGTGGACCATGAAGATGGGGACGAAGAAGGTCTCCGGCACCAGCGGCCTGGTGCTGGTCCGCAAGGGCGGTGAGTGGAAGGTGAAGTCGATGATCGAGGGTGGATGGGGTGACATGCCGATGCCCGGGACGCCAGCGTCCGAGACCGCCCCGGCCACGCCGAGGTAGCGTCGTCGCCCGGTAGGAGCAGTTACTTGCCGGCCGCCCCGGCCGCTGGTGCGCTCCGGCCGCGGCCGGAGATCAGGCCGCCGCGCCGCCCAGCAGGTAGCTGACCACGTCGGCCGCCGTGTAGCTGGTCCGGCCGCCCAGGAAGGCCGCCAGGTTCATCACCTCGTCGCCGCTCGTCAACAGCGGAGGCTCGACGGCGCCGCCCTCGCGGAGCTGGCCCAGCCCGATGGTGGCGAGCAGGGCGTTGCAGAGGCACTGGCGGCCGGGCGTCTCCTCCGGCGCGCCGCCCTTGGCGATGAACTGCTCCTCCGGCTCGCTGGCGCAGCGGTAACCGAGCCCCTTCTCGCCCCGTCCGTAGGCGGAGCGCAGGTAGCCGAGATCGCAGACGCGCTTGCGGACCACGCCCTCGGCCGGGTCGCCGTCCCAGGAGACCAGCTTGAACGGGAACCCGGTGGGAGAGGCGCGTGCCTCGGTGCGGATGCGGACCGTCCCGCGCAGGACGTTCTGGAGCACCCCCCGGCGGATCTCATCGGTGAGACCCGACTCGTCGGCATAGGCGAAGAGCGTGCCGACCTGGATGCCGGCCGCGCCGGCCGCCAACGCCTCCTGCAGCCGCTCCGGCCGCCCTGCGCTGCCGGCCACCCAGAAGGGCAGGCCGAGCTTCCGGATCTGCTCCAGATCGACCACGTCGCGCTCGCCGTAGAGCGGCTCGCCAGTCTCGATGGAGACGCCGCGGTCCCGCGGCGGGGCGTTGTGCCCGCCTGCGGTGGGCCCCTCGATGATGAAGCCGTCGATGCGGCCGGTGGTCTTCTTGTGGAGCATGGTCGCCAGCAGGTTGCTGGCGACGATGGGCAGGAAGCGCGGCCGCACCAGCGGGGGAGGGGGCCCCGCCCAGTGAGCGGCCGGGTCGAAGCGGAGGTACTCGGCCTGCCCGGGCGCAGCGTCCTCGAGCTCGAGCCGCAGCTGCGCCGGCTGGTGCCTGGCCAGCGCGTCGAGCGCGCCTGGGATCTCTCGCGGGATGCCGGCGCCCATGATCACGTAGTCGACCCCTGCCAGCAGGGCACCGTAGAGGAAGGCCAGGTTCCCCATCTGGATCTTGGTGAGCAGGTTGATGCCGACCAGGCCGCCATGCCCCTCCTTGGCGAGCGTGACCTCGACGAAGGAGGAGAGGACCGAGAACTGGTCACGGACCCGCGAGACCTCCTGCTGGTACATGGGCAGCGCCTTGTAGGGCTCTCCCGGCGGGCGGCCACCCTCGCGGAAGTGGCGGGTCAGCGCCTCGGCGGCCACGTTCGGCATGGGGAAGCGAGCCATGGCGCGCCGCATGTGGCCTCCCGGATCCCCGTCCTGGAGCCGGCGGGCCAGCACCGAGTCGATGGCGACGCCAGAGACCACCCCGAGCTGGCCGAGGCGGGAGACGGCGTTGGCCAGGCGCCAGTTGGAGACGGCGATGCCCATCCCGCCCTGGATGATGCGGGGGAGGCCGGCACCGACCGGAGCAGGTGCGGCGGGGGGGGGTGAGGGGGCGTCGGTCAGCGGAAGTCCCGTGGCTTCAACGCGCCGCGTCGATGCGGGCGGATCAAGTGGACTCAAACCTAACAGGGAGGCACGGCCGCTCGCCACCACTTCGCCGCCGGTCGCCCGACCGTCGCTACCCCGCGGGGCGAAGCTGCTTGCGCGCCTTCTTGAGGAAGGTCTGGGTGCAGCGCCCGTGGGTCCCCTCGTGGTTGACGATCTCGGCGATCAGCCGCCGCTTCGCCTCCGCGTCGAGGGCCGTGCTGGCGGTCACCTCCCGGGCCAGTTGGACGCCTTCCGGCGTCATGGGGACCTTCGGGCCCGCCTGCACCGGGACGTCGGGGCGGTAGTGAGACGGCTTGGTCTTGGTCACGTCGTGGAAGGCCGGCGACATCTCGGCCCGTCGACCCGAGCCGTGGCAGCTGGGGCAGGTCGCCGTGGTGCCGCCAAGTGAGTTCCCGATGCGCCCGTCCCCGCCACACATCCTGCAGAGTTCACCTTCCATGGGAGGCTCGGCGCCGCGTCGCGCGTCCAGGGGTCGGCAGCCAGATGGTCATGCCCCGATCTCTATCACCTGGGGACTTTCGGCGCCCGGCGCTCACCGCTCAGGGCATGACCAGCCAGGCGGTCAGCGGGAAGGTGAAGGCGCCGAGCAGCGTCGAGAGCATGATGGCCGCAGAGACACGCTCCGGCGCCGCCTCGAAGCGCTGGGCGAAGACGAAGGCGTAGGCGGCTGTCGGCAGGGCGGCCAGCAACGTTCCGGCCGCCACCAGCTCCGGCCCGAGCCCGGCGGCGCGCAGGAGCAGCCAGGCGATCGCCGGGTAGATGACCAGCTTGGCCGCCACCAGCCCGAGCACCGGCCGCAGCCCGTCGCCGAGCCGCTGCCCCGCCAGCGTCCCGCCCAGCGCGAAGAGGGCCACCGGCCCGGCCGAGCCGCCCAGGAAGGTGAAGAGCCGATCGACCGGCCCGGGCAAGCGAACGTCGAGCAGCCCGAGCGCGGCACCGACGACGACGCCGAGGACGATCGGGTTGAGCAGGGTGGCGCGGGCCAGCACCGCGCCGAGCCGGGTGTCGGCGCCGGCGCGCCGGTGGCCGAGCCCCATGAAAGCGAGGCCGATTGGCATGAGCAGCCCGACCTCGGCCAGGATCACCATGGCGATCGGCCCGGTGGCCCGCTCGCCGAGCAGCGCCAGCATGAGCGGCACGCCGAGGAAAGCCTGGTTCCCGCCGGTGGCCGCCTGGCCGTAGGCGCCGCCCACGCCGAGCCCGGTCCGCCCCAGCGTGACCCCCAGCGCCGCCACCGCCAGGAAGACCAGCAGGCCGGCGGCGAGCAGGGCGGCGAAGAAGCGCGGATCGAAGGAGCGGGCGAAGGGCTGGCGCGAGAGCATGCCGATCATCAGCGCCGGCAACGCCAGGTTGAAGGCGTAGGCGGCGAAGGCCACGAAGCCCTGCGGCGCCACCCAGCGCAGCCGGGCCGCGGCGACGCCGAGCGCCACGACGGCGAAGATGGGTGAGCTGGTGAGGAAGAAGTGGAGCATGTGAACTGCGCGAGAACAATCTAGCCGGCCTGCCGCCCGGCCGCTTCCCGTCTCTGCCTCCCGGCTGTTGTAAGCTCCAACCGATCACCGCCCATCCACGGAGGACCACCCATGCGGAAGCCACTCGCCCTCGCCCTCGTCGTCGCCTCGCTGGCCGCCACCGTCGCTGTGGCTGCGCCGGTCCAGAACGTCGACCCTTCCCGTCACCCCAACCTGGCCGAAGCCCAGCGGCTCTCGGTCATGGCCTGGCAGAAGGTCGACGCCGCCACCTCGGACCAGAACCACAGGTAGGGTCGAGGAGGGAGACTCCCTGCGACCAGCGCTCGAGCACCTGGTGCCGCCGGACGCCCCGGCGCCCGGCCACCCGAACCGCTGGGGGCTCTGGAGGGAGTGGCGGGTCTCGGCAGAGCTGCTCCGGCTCGGCCTGGCCACGCCGGCCCTCCGCGCCTTGCCGCGCGGCACCGGCTCGCCGGTGCTCCTGATCCCGGGGTGGAAGGCGCCCGAGGCGACCATGGGGCCGCTGCGCCGGTACCTCGCCTGGCTCGGCCACGACGCACGCCACTGGGGCCTCGGCCGAAACCGTGGGCGGCCCGAGGCCGACACCGAGCGGCTGGCCGAGCGCGTCGAGGCGCTGGCGCGGCAGGCCTCGCGGCCGGTGGCGTTGGTCGGCTGGAGCCTGGGCGGCGTCATCGCCCGTGAGACCGCCCGGCTCGCCCCCGGGAGCGTCTCCCAGGTGATCACCTACGGCTCGCCGGTGGTGGGCGGTCCGAGCCACACGGTGGCGGCCTCGAGTTGGGGGCGGGAGGCGAGCGAGCGCGCCTCCCGGCGCATCGCGACGCTCGACCTGGAGGCGCCGCTGCGCGTCCCGGTCACGGCCATCTTCAGCCGCAGCGACGAGCTGGTCTCCTGGCCCTCCTGCATCGACCGGGTCAGCCCCGACATCCGGCACTTCGAGGTCTGGTCGACGCACGTCGGCATGGGCGTCGACCCGGCGGTCTGGACGGTGATCGCCCGCCGGCTCGCGGGTGGTGGCCAGCCCGGCCGGTTATAGTCCCGCCCCCACATGCCAGCCGCCACCGCACCGCCGCCGAGAGCCGGCGCCAGCAGCCTGCTCCTCTTCGCCATCCCCACCTTCATCTGGGGCACCACCTGGCTGGTCATCAAGTTCCAGCTCGGCCTGGTGGCGCCCGAGGTCTCGGTGGCCTGGCGCTTCGCGCTGGCCTCGGCGCTGCTGCTCGGCTGGTGCGGGCTGCGACGCATCCCACTCCGCTTCGCCCTGCGCGACCACCTCGGCCTGGCGGCGCTCGGGGTGATGCTCTTCGGACTCAACTACGTGCTGGTCTACCGGGCCGAGGCCACCCTGACCTCCGGCCTGGTCGCCGTGCTCTTCGCCTTCATGGTCTTCTGGAACCTGCTCGGCGCCCGGGTCTTCTTCGGCACGCCGGCGCCGCCGGTGGTGCTGCTGGGGGCGGTGCTCGGCGTCTCCGGCGTCGGCCTGCTCTTCTGGCCCGAGGTGACCGGCCTGCGCGCTGACCACGGGCTGCTGGCCGGCGTGGCCTTCGCCTCGGCCAGCACCCTGGTCGCCTCGGGCGGCAACTTGATCTCGCAGCGGCTCTTCTCCCGCGGCGTGGCGGTGGTGCCCGGGACCGCCTTCGCCATGGGCTACGCCTCGCTGCTGGTGATGGGCTGGTGCGCCGTGCGCGGCATCCCGTTCAGCTTCGACCCGCGGCCGCCCTACCTGCTCTCGCTCCTCTACCTGGCGGTCTTCGGCTCGGTGGTGGCCTTCGTCAGCTACCTCACGCTCCTGCAGCGGATCGGCGCCGGGCGGGCCGGCTACTCGGCCGCCCTCATCCCGGTGGTGGCCATGCTCGCCTCGACGCTCTTCGAGGACTACCGGTGGACGGTGCCGGCGGTGGCCGGCCTGCTGCTGGTGCTGGCCGGGACGGTGCTGGTGCTGCGCGTCAGGGAGCGGGCCGCGGTGGCGCAGCGCTGAGCCCCCTCGGCGCAGCGCGTCACGGCGGAACGCTGGCCTCAGGAACGCCTTGCGGTGCCCGCGCGGCCCGTGCCAACGTCCTTCCCACACCAGCCGAGTCGTGACGCTGTAACTCCGAGTCACTGGGGGCAGCCGGTGGCCTCGAAGGGCGAATCGATCTGCAGGACGCGCAGCCATCCTCCCTGGTGACCTCGCCCCCGGCGAGCGACCTCATCCTCTCCATGGAGCAGCTGGCGCTCTCCTTCGGCGGCGTCCGGGCCCTGGCCGGCGTCGACCTGCAGGTCCGGCGCGGGACCATCTCCGGCATCATCGGACCGAACGGCGCCGGCAAGACCAGCCTGCTCAACTGCATCGCTGGCTTCTACCGGCCCCAGTCCGGCCGGATCGTCTTCGATGGGCGCGACATCACCAGGGTGCCGGCGGCCCGCCGGCCGGCGCTCGGGCTGGCCCGCACCTTCCAGAACATCGCCCTCTTCGCCGGGATGACGGTCCTCGACAACATCAAGCTGGGTGCCCACTGCCACCTGAAGACCGGGGTGCTCTCGGCGCTGGCCTTCACCGCCGAGGCCCGTGGCGAGGAGGAGGCGCTGCGCGAGGAGGTGGAGCGCGACATCATCGACTTCCTCGAGATCGAGCACCTGCGCAACCGCTCGGTGGCCAGCCTCTCCTACGGGCTGCAGAAGCGGGTCGAGCTGGCCCGCGCCCTGGCCATGCGGCCGCGGCTGCTGCTCCTCGATGAGCCCATCGCCGGGATGAACGAGGAGGAGACCGAGGACATGGCCCGCTTCATCCTCGACATCCAGGAGGAGCGCGGCATCACCGTGGTCCTCATCGAGCACGACATGGGCGTGGTGATGGACCTCTGCGACCGGGTCACGGTGCTCTCCTTCGGCGAGCAGATCGCGGCCGGGACGCCTGCCGAGATCCAGGCCGATCCCGAGGTGGTGCGGGCCTACCTCGGCACCTCGGGCGCGGGGGTGCGGCGTGGATGAGCTCCTCCAGTTCCTGGTGAGCGGGGTGGTGACGGGCGGCATCTACGCCCTCATCGCCATCGGCTTCGTGGTCGTCTACAAGTCGACCGGGGTCATCAACTTCGCCACCGGCGAGCTGATGATGCTGGGGGCCTTCTTCGCCTGGACCGCCATGGCCGTGGCGCACCTCCCCTTCGCGGCGGCGCTGCTGGTCGCCGCGGCGGGGGCCGCCGCGGTCGGCGCCCTGGTGGAGCGGGTGGTGCTGCGCCCCATGCTCGGACAGCGCCCCATCTCCATCATCATGGTCACCATCGGCCTGAGCTCGGTCTTCAAGGGGATCGCCCAGGTGGTCTGGGGCGGCGAGTACCGCTCCTTCCCCACCATCTTCCCGCGCAGGCCCGTCGAGCTGGGGCCGGTGGTGCTCCCCTCGCGGCAGGCCTGGCCGTTCCTCATCGCCGTGGCCGCCATCGTCCTGCTGGCCGCGCTCTTCCGCTTCACCCGCACCGGCACCGCCATGCGCGCCACCGCCAACGACCAGGCCACCGCCTTCGGCATGGGGATCGACATCCGCCGGGTCTTCTCGCTCTCCTGGGTGCTGGCCTCGGTGACCGCGGCCCTGGCCGGGGTGGTGGTCGGGATCATCGGGGGCATCAGCCCGCAGCTCGGGGCGGTGGGGCTGCGCATCTTCCCGGTGGTGATCCTCGGCGGGCTCGACTCGATCGGCGGCGCGCTGGTGGGCGGCATCGTCATGGGGGTCCTCGAGAACCTCGCCGGCGGCTACCTCGACCCGCTCTTCCCCGGCACCGGCGTCAAGGAGGTGGCGCCCTTCGTGGCCCTGGTGCTGATCCTCATGGCCAGGCCCTGGGGCCTCTTCGGCACGCGCGAGATCGAGAGGCTCTGAGGTGCTGATCGGCAACTACAAGGTCAGCTACGCGGCCGACCAGGCGATCTTCAGGACCCCGGCCTCGCGGGCCTGGCTCTGGGTCCTGCTCGGCGTCGCCGTGGCCTTCCCCTTCGTGGCCGGGGACTACTTCCTCTACCTCGCCAACTTGGTCGGGATCTTCACCATCGCCGCGCTCGGCCTGAACATCCTCACCGGCTTCACCGGCCAGATCTCGCTGGGCCACGCCGCCTTCGTCGGGGTGGGGGCCTACGCCACCGCCATCGCCGCCACCCGCCTCGGGCTCCCCTTCTGGCTGGCGGTCCCGGCCGGCGGCCTGGCCGCCTGCCTGGCGGGCGCGCTGGTGGGGACCCCCTCGCTCCGCATCA
The DNA here is from genome assembly GCA_025360965.1 of Anaeromyxobacter sp. Lineage (GTDB taxonomy): Bacteria > Myxococcota > Myxococcia > Myxococcales > Anaeromyxobacteraceae > JADKCZ01. The sequence continues at coordinate 9,366 of JANYBC010000031.1, forward strand.
AGGGGCTCTACCTCGCCATCGCCACGCTGGCCGCCCAGGTGATCCTGGAGTGGGTGTTCACCAACTGGACCGGCATGACCGGGGGCATCCGCGGCATCAACGTGGCCCCGGCCGGCCTCTGGGGGTTCGAGTTCGACACCGACCGCCGCGTCTATTTCCTGGTGGCAGGGCTGGCGGCGTTCCACACCTGGGCCGCCGCCAACCTCTTCCGGACCCGGGTGGGGCGGGCCTTCATCGCGGTCCGCGACCGCGACATCTCCGCCGAGCTGATGGGGATCGACCTGTTCCGCACCAAGATCAGCGCCTTCATGATCTCCAGCTACTACGCCGGGATCGCCGGGGGGCTCTGGGTCTACTTCGCCAAGGTGGTGACGCCGGAGAGCTTCCCGCTCTCGCTCTCCATCCAGTTCCTCGCCATGATCATCGTGGGCGGCCTCGGGTCCATCAAGGGCACGCTCTTTGGCGCGGTCTTCGTCACGCTGGTCCCTGAGGGGCTGCGGGCGGTGGTGCAGGGCGCCACCGCCTACTCGCCCGACGCCATGAGCTGGCTCGCCCCCATGAAGGACATCGTCTTCGGCGCCATGATCGTGGGCTTCCTGGTCTTCGAGCCCCACGGCCTCGCCGAGATCTGGAACCGCATCCGTCGCTTCTTCTGGCTCTGGCCGTTCCCGAAGTGAACCGCAGCACAGGAGGTCCGAACATGACGATGACCCTGAAGTCCACCTTCGCCGCGCTGCTGGCGGCGGCAATGACCACCGCCGGCGCCCAGGAGGAGATCAAGATCGGCGCCTGCCAGCCCATCACCGGGCGCTTCGCCTTCGCCGGCGGGCAGCTCAACGCCGGCCTCGGCGACTCCATCGCCTTCGCCAACGAGCAGGGGATCGTGAAGGGGAAGAAGCTCACCTACTTCTTCGAGGACACCGGCTACGACACCGAGAAGGCGGTCGCCTCCTTCAAGAAGATGATGGCGCAGCAGAACCCGGCCATCATGTACGGCGAGTCGACGGGGCAGGGGAAGGCCATCACCCCCGAGCTCAACTCCAAGTACAAGATCATGTACGGCTCGACCTCGTTCTCCAGCGAGCTGGCCGATCCCACGACCCACCCGTACTCCTTCGTCTCCGGGCCGACCTACTCCGACCAGTTCGGCATCCTGCTCCAGTACATCGCCAAGGGCGCCGCCAAAGGGGTGCGGCCCAAGGTGGCCTTCTTCTACTCCGACACCGAGTTCGGCAAGGACCCCATCGCCTGGGGCAAGCAGCGGGCCGCCGAGCTCGGCATCGACGTGGTGGCCGAGGTGGTGGCCAAGGTCGGGGCGGTCGACGTGACCACCGAGGTGCTCAACCTCAAGAAGGCCAAGCCGGACTTCGTCATCTTCCAGGGCTTCGTCATGGCCCCCATCCCCGAGGTGATCCGGGCGGCGCGCGACCACGGCCTCAAGACCACCTTCATGAGCACCTTCTGGTCGATGGACAAGGGGATCATCGAGAAGCTCGGCGAGGACGCCGAGGGGTACATGGGCGTGAACCCCTACGGCTACTACTACGAGGACACACCGGCCATGAACGCCATGCGCAAGTACAACGAGCGCGTCCACCCGGCCGAGGCCAAGTACCGTCCCAACTCCTACATCCAGGGCTGGTTCACCGGGATGGTCTACGTCGAGGCGCTGCGCCGCACCGTGGCCGCCGGCAAGCCGGTCACAGGCGACAACCTGATGGCGGCGCTGGCCACCATCAAGGACTGGGACACCAACGGCATCACCGGGAAGGTGACCTTCGTCAACAACAAGGCTGCGGTGGGACGGGTCTACCGGGCCAACGTCGCCAAGGGCATCTTCGAGCCGGCCAGCGACTGGATCTACGTCAAGTGAACCGGCCGGCGCCGCTCCTCTCCGTCAACAACCTGGAGGTGGTCTACCACCACACCGTCCAGGTCCTGAAGGGGCTCTCGATCGAGGTCCCCGAGGGGAGCATCGTCGCGCTTCTCGGGTCGAACGGCGCCGGCAAGACCACCACGCTCAAGGCCATCTCGGGGCTGCTCCCGCTTGAGAACGGCGCCATCGAGGCCGGCGCCGTCCTCTACCGGGGGCAGAGCCTGGCCGGCCTGCTGCCCCACCAGATCGCGCGCCGCGGCCTCTTCCAGGTGCGCGAGGGGCGGCACATCTTCGACGAGCTGACCGTGGAGGAAAACCTCGACTGCGCCACCTACGCCCGGCGCGGTCGCGGCGGTCCGGCCGAGGACTTCGGCCGGGTCTACCGCTGGTTCCCGCGCCTCAAGGAACGCCGCAAGCAGCTGGGTGGCTACCTGTCCGGCGGCGAGCAGCAGATGCTCGCCATCGGGCGGGCGCTGGTGGCCCGGCCCGACCTGATGTTGCTCGACGAGCCATCCCTCGGCCTCTCCCCGCTGCTGGTCGAGGAGATCTTCGGCATCGTCAGGGCCATCAACCGCGAGGAGGGGACCACCATCCTGCTGGTGGAGCAGAACGCCCACATGGCGCTCGAGGTGGCCAGCCACGCCTACATCATGGAGAACGGGAAGGTGGTCCTCGACGGCCCGGTCGAGCAGCTCAAGCGCGATCGCGACGTGCAGGAGTTCTACCTGGGCCGCCGCGGTGGCGAGGCCAAGAGCTACCGGGACGTGAAGCACTACAAGCGGCGGAAGCGGTGGCTCTCGTGACCAGCACGCTCCCCCGCCTGCTGCGCGAACGGGCTCGCCAGGCGCCGCACGGGGTGGCGCTCCGCGAGAAGGAATACGGCATCTGGCAGCGCGTCAGCTGGCGCGGCTACCTGCGCCACGTCCGGCGCGCCTGCCTCGGCCTGGTGGCGCTGGGGATGAAGCCCGGCGACAAGGTGGCCATCCTCTCCGAGAACCGCCGCGAGTGGGTATGGGCTGAGCTGGCGGCCATGTGCGGATCGGCGGTCGGCGTGGGCGTCTACCCGACCAGCCCGGCCAACGAGGTGCGCTACGTCATCGCCCACTCGGAGGCCCGCTTCGTGGTCTGCGAGGACCAGGAGCAGGTCGACAAGATCCTCGGGGTGTCGGCGGAACTCCCGCTGCTCAAGGGCATCGTGGTCGCCGACGTGCGCGGGCTGCGGCGCTACCGGGATCCGCGCATCCTCTCCTTCCAGGCGCTCGAGGCCCTCGGCGAGGAGCGGGAGGCGGCCGAGCCGGCCCTCTTCGACGCCCTGGTCGACGCCACCGATCCCGAGGGGGTGGCATTCCTCATCTACACCTCCGGGACCACCGGCTTTCCCAAGGGGGCGATGATCAGCCACGCCAACGTCATCGCCCAGGCCAGGGCCGCCGCCGAGGCCACCGGGATCCGGGCCGGGGACGAGGTGGTCTCCTACCTCCCGCTCTGCCACGTGGCCGAGCAGGTCCTCTCGGTCTTCCTCCCGCTCTGGCTGGGGATGACCGTCAACTTCGCCGAGAGCGTCCGGACCATCCAGGAGGACCTGCGCGAGGTCGCCCCCACCGTCTTCCTCGGCGTGCCGCGGATCTGGGAGAAGCTGCAAGCTTCCATCCTCGTCAAGATGCAGGAGGCGCCGCGCTGGCGGCGCTGGCTCTTCGAGCGGGCCCTCGTCACCGGCCGGCGCTGCGCCGAGGCCAGGCTTTCCGGCCCGGGGCCAGGGCCGCTGGACCGCGCGCTGTGGTGGTTCCACTGGCTGGTCATCTTCAGGGCCCTGCAGAACTACGTCGGCCTGCGCCGCACCCGGCTCAGCTACACCGCCGCCGCCGCCATCTCGCCCGAGGTGCTCTGGTTCTTCCGCGCCATCGGCGTCCAGGTCCTCGAGGGGTACGGGATGACCGAGTGCACCGGCTTCGCCTTCGTGCAGCGCGAGGGGAGGCTGCGGCCCGGCACGGTGGGCATCTCCATCCCCGGGCTCGAGCACCGCATCGCGCCGGATGGCGAGCTGCTCATGAAGGGGCCCGGCGTCTTCCTCGGCTACTTCAAGAACCCGGAGGCGAGCGCCGAGACCGTCCGCGACGGGTGGCTGCAGAGCGGCGACGTGGCCCAGCAGGACCCCGACGGGCAGCTCCGCATCGTCGACCGGAAGAAGGCCATCTTCGTCACCGCCGGCGGCAAGAACGTCTCCCCGTCGCTGGTGGAGAACGCCCTCAAGGTGTCGCCCTACGTCAAGGAGGCGGTGGTGCTCGGCGACGGCGAGAAGTTCCTCGCCGCCTTGCTGCAGATCGACTTCGAGAACGTGGGTGAGTGGGCCACGCAGCGGCGTATCGCCTACACCAACTTCAAGAGCCTGGCCTCGAGCCCCCAGGTGCTCGAGCTGATCGGCGCCGAGGTCGAGCGCATCAACGAGGGGCTGGCGCCAGTCGAGCAGGTGAAGGCCTTCAGGCTCCTCGACAAGGAGCTCGACCACGACGACAACGAGGTCACCGCGACCATGAAGGTGCGGCGCTCGACCGTGGAGAAGAAGTTCGGCCCGCTCATCCGCGAGATCTACGGGGCGGTCCGCTAGGCGGTCGACGGCAGGGTGAGCCAGACGGTGGTCCCCTGCTCGGGGACGCGGCCGTGGTGGTGGGCGCGGAGGCCGGCCGGGCTCCGCAGCAGGGTGGCGAGCTGGGCGCCACGTCGAAGCCTCGCTCCCGGAGGTCAGCTGCCGCGTAGCACCTTTTTGCCGTTCGTCACATTGGGCTTGACCGCGGCCGGGCCGGGTCGGTATCACGATGGTTCTCGTCGTGCTACCGCGCCACCGCGCCCGGGGGTCGTCATGCGGGTCCTGCTCCTGGTCCTCGGCGCCACGCTGGCCGGCCCGGCGATGGCCCACCAGGTGCTCCATGAGGTCCGCCACGGCAAGGCGGTGGCGGTCAGGGTCTTCGAGTCGGACGGCGACCCGGTGGCGATGGCGGCCTTCGAGGTCTTCGCTCCAGCCGAACCCACGCACCCCTGGAGCACCGGGAGGACCGATGGCGACGGCTGGCTCGCCTTCGTGCCGAGCGGGCCAGGGCGCTGGCGCCTCCGGGTCATCCCGGCGGATGGTCATGGGCTCGACGTCGAGGTGGAGACCGCACCGCCCCCGGCCGGCCCGGCGGCTGCTCTCATCGCCGCTTCGCCGGCCCCGCCCCCACCGGCCGCTTCGGGCTCCAACGCCCTGCTGAGACCGCTCCTCGGGCTGGCCGTCATCGCCCTGCTCTTCGCGGCGCTCGTCCTGGCCTGGCGCAAGAAGGGGCGCTCGCCTCCTCGCTGATCATGCACCTCCCCGACGGCTTCCTCTCCCCACAGCTCACCTTGCCGGCCCTCGCCGTGGCGGTGCCGCTGGCGGCTTGGGGTGCGCGCCGCCACTTCGGGCGCGAGGCGGCCGAGGCGCTGCCGGTGATGGGGACGCTCACCGCGCTCGCCTTCGTCATCCAGACCATCATGATCCCGGTGCCGGGCGGCACCTCCACGCACCTGGTCGGGGTGACGCTGCTCGCGCTCCTCTTCGGCCCGCTGGCCGCCTTCGTCTGCGAGGGGCTGGTGCTGCTGATGCAGGCGCTCTTCTTCGGGGCCGGGGGCGTGACGGTCTGGGGAGTCAACGCACTGGCCATGGGACTGGTGGGCCCGCTGGCCGGCTGGCTGGCCTGGCGGCTGCTGCGCCGCCTCTCGCCGAGGGTGGCGCTCTTCATCGCCGGCTGGCTCTCCACCCAGGTGGCGACGCTGGCGGTGGCCGGGGTCCTGGCGTTGCAGCACCGGCTCGACCCGCTGCTCTTCCCGGTGGAGCCAGCCGTCACCCTCGCGGCCATGATGGTGCCGAGCCTCACGGTGGCCGGGGTCGTCGAGGGGCTCTACACCGTCTTCGCCTACTCGCTGGTCAGGAGGGCCAACCTGCGTGGCGTCCCGACCTGACCCGCGCGCCGATCGGCGCCTGCTGCTGGCCTGGCTGGTGGCGATCTTCGTCCTGTCGGCGGTCCGCGATCCGCGCTGGCTGGCCGGCGCCGGCCTGCTGGCGGCGCTCGGCTTCCGGCGCGGCCTGCAGGCCACGCTGCGCCGCACGCTCCGCTCGGTGGTGCCGGTCACCGCCGGCCTCTCGCTCGCCTCGCTCGGCTGGGTGCGGCTGGTGAGCGGGGGCTGGCCGCCGCTCGAGCCCTTCCTGGCGCTGGGGCTGCGCGCCGCTGTCATCGGCCTGCTCACCTTCGCTGTCCTGGCGCGGGTCGACCTGCTGGCTGCGCTGGCGCCGTTCCCCCTGCTGACCCGGCTGCTGGTGGTGACCCTGGCCCAGGTCCACGCCCTGCGGCTGCTCTCCACCGAGTCGCAGGAGGGGCTGCGCAGCCGGCTGCCGCGCCGGCCCGGGCCGCTCGACCTGCTGCGCGGCGCCGGCGGCATCACCGCCATGCTCTTCACGCTGGCGACCCGCAACGCCCGCGACATCTCCGACGCCATGCGCTCGAGGGGGTTCTGACCGATGTCCTTCTCCCTCGACTCGCTCACCATCGACCTCGGCGGCCGCCCCGTGATCCGCGACCTCTCCTTCACGGTGGCGCCCGGGGAGCGGCTGGTGCTGCTCGGCGTCAACGGCTGCGGCAAGACCACGCTCCTCAAGGCGCTCGACGGGCTCCTCGCCCCCTCGGCCGGCCGGATCGCGTACGAGGGCGAGCCGCTCACGCTCCAGCGGCTCGGCGAGGCCGGGTTCCGCCGCCGCTTCCGCGGCGAGGTGGCGCTGCTCTTCCAGAACGTCGACGCCATGCTCTTCAACCCGACCGTGGCCGACGAGCTCGCCTTCGGGCCGCGCCAGCTCGGCCTCGCCGACGTGGCCGGCCGGGTGGCCCGCTGGGCCCGCACATTTGACGTCGAGCGCTTCCTCGACCGGCCCCCCTTCGAGCTCTCCGGCGGGGAGAAGAAGCGGGTGGCGCTGGCGGCGCTCATGGCCGTCGACCCGAAGGTGCTGCTGCTCGACGAGCCGACCGCCAACCTCGATCCGGCCACCGGAGCCCGGCTCGTCGACTTCCTCGAGGGGCTGCGCGACGTCACAGTCATCACCGCCACGCACAACCTGACGGTGGCCGAGGAGCTGGGGTCGCGGGCCATCCTGCTGGCACCGGGACGGGTCGGGGCGCTCTTCGACGGCCCCACCCACGACCTCGTCCACCACCAGGCACTGCTGATCGAGAGCGGCCTGGCCCACCGCCACGTCCACCACCACGGGGGCGAGGAGCACCAGCACTTCCACGTCCACGACGCCGAGTGAGCGTCACCCGCCACCCACGCAGGAGCACCGCATGATCGAGCGCATCGGAGTCTCGCTGGAGAAGGACCTGCTGGAGCAGTTCGACCAGCACATCGGGCGAAAGGGCTACGCGACCCGCTCCGAGGCGATCCGGGATCTGATCCGCGACGCGCTGGTGCAGCGGCAGTGGTCCGAGGCGCGGAGCCGGGAGGAGCAGGTGGCGGTGGTGACCCTGGTCTACGACCACGACTCGTCGAGCCTGGCGCAGAAGCTGGCCCACATCCAGCACGAGAACCACAAGGCTGTGGTCTCGGCGCTCCACGTCCACATGGACGAGCACAACTGCCTCGAGGTGCTGGTGCTGCGCGGGCGGGCTCGCGAGGTCCTGAGGATGGGCGAAGGGCTCATCTCCACCAAGGGCGTGAAGCACGGCAAGGTCGTACCTGCTACCACAGGGCAGACCCTGAGATGACGGGCGGTTTGCCGCCCGGCCGGGATTTCGGCGCGTTGACCGCAACTTTTCCGGCCCGCTCCGGTTGATGGTGTGGCATTCACTCATCTCCTGCACCCCCCTCCTCTTGAACGGAGCCCGGCATGATCCGCTTCTCGTACAGCGCAGCCCTCGTGACCGCCGCCGTCCTGCTCGGTGCCTGCAGCTCCTCCTCGACGCCGCCACCGCCCTGCGACGTCGCCGCCCAGACCGGCTGCGCCAGCGGGCTGGCCTGCGAGCCCGTGACCGGCGGCGAGCCCGGTTGCTTCGATCCGGTGCGGGTGAGCGGCAGCGTCCTCGACCTGGCGACCGGGCTCGGCCTCCCCGGCGCCCGGGTGGTGGCGCTCGACGTCGACGGCGCGCCGTCCTCGGCGGTGGCGGTGACCGCCTCGACCGGCATGGTCGGCGCCTACACGCTGCAGGTCCCGGTCGAGCGCGCCGGCGATGGGAAGCCGGTGGCGCGCAGCATCACCCTGCGCGCCGACGCCCAGGGGTACGAGCCCTTCCCCTCCGGACTCCGGGTCTCGCTGCCGGTGGCGCTCGGGGGCGCGGTCCACGGGACCGGGGCCTGGACCGTGCGCTCCTCGCTGACCAACCTGGCGCTGCTGGCGCTCGCCTCGCCGCGGCCGGGGACCATCGCCGGCACGGTGGCGCGGCCGCCATCCGGCGCCGGGGTGCTGGTCGTGGCCGAGGAGACCACCACCGGTGCCGCCTCCACGGCCGTGCCTGACGCCGGCGGCGCGTTCCGTGTCTTCAACCTGGCGAACGGCACCTACGCCGTTCGCGGCTACGCCAAGGGCGTCCAGTACCAGGCCACCCCGGCCACCGTCACCCTGAACGGCGGCGCCGAGCCCACGGTGTCGCTCACGCTGGTCCCGGGGGCGGCCACCGCCACCGTGACCGGCAGCATCAACATCGTGTCGGCCGGCGGACTGACCTCGCCCACCACCAGCGTCATCCTGGCGCTGGCCTCCACCTTCGATCCGGTCTGGGTACGCGGCGACGCTCCGGCCGGCCTGCGCGC
>JANYBC010000174.1 GCA_025360965.1 Anaeromyxobacter sp.
CGGGGCTCCTACGGAACCGGCAGCACCGGCGCGGTGATGACCCGGACCGGCCGCAGCCGCCCCGCAAGCACCTCGCCGACCGCCACCAGCGCGCCGTCCGGGCCGACCACCCGGCGCAGGCCGTCGGCCTCACCGGAGAGCGTGAGCTGCCGTCCCCGCGACAGGGCGATGGCCCCGTTGGCGTCGACCGGCAGGAGCGGGAAGAAGGTGACGGCGTCGGCCGGCCGGATGATGCGGGCCAGCAGGGCGGGCCGGTCGCTCGCCGCCAGCCGCTCCAGCTCCTCGAGCGGCAGGGCCTCCTCGAGCCGGAAGGGTCCGGCCACGGTCCGGCGCAGGGCGCAGAGGTGGGCCGGGACCCCGAGCGATCGCCCCAGGTCGGCCGCCAGCGTCCGGACGAAGGTCCCCTTGCCGCAGCGGACCGCCAGCGCCACCCGCCGCAGGCCGTCGGCGCCGACCGGCCCGACCTCGCCGAGCTCGAGGGCGTGGACCGTCACCCGGCGCGGGGCGCGCTCGACCGTCTCCCCGGCGCGGGCCGCCTCGTGGAGCCGGCGGCCGTCGATGCGGACCGCCGAGTACATGGGCGGGATCTGGTCGATCTCGCCGGTGAGGGCCGGCAGCGCCGCCTGGATGGTCTCGGCGGAGAGGCCGGACGGATCACCGCGCGTGAGCACCGTCCCCTCGGCGTCCTCGGTGGTGGTGGAGGCGCCGAAGGCGATGGTGGCGAGGTAGGCCTTGTCGCCCTCGGCCAGCCAGCGCTGCAGCTTGAGGGCGTCGCCCAGGCAGATGGCCAGCAGGCCGGTGGCGGCCGGGTCGAGCGTGCCGGTGTGGCCGGCGTCCTTGGTGCCGAGGGCGCGGCGCACCCGGTGGACCACGTCGTGCGAGGTGGGGCCGGCCGGCTTGTCGACGAGGAGGACGCCGTGCATCTTCGGGGACCGGGTCGTCCTGCCTGGCCAGGAGGCCAGGCGGGCCGGCCTACTTCTCGCCTTCGCCGTCAGGTGTGGCGTCCGGCGACGCGTCGGGGGCCGCGCCGCGGGCCCGGGCCTCGCGCAACAGCCGGTCGATCCGATCGCCGCGCTCCACCGACTCGTCGAAGACGATGCGCAGGTGCGGGGTGTGCCGGAGCTTGAGGTTGCGGGAGACCTCGCGCTGCAGCCAGGTGGCCGCGGCCCGCAGCCCCTCCAGCGTCGACTTCTTCACCGGCTCGTCGCCGAGGATGGAGAGGTAGACGGTGATCTCCTTGAGGTCCGGGGCCATCTTGGCGCCGGTCACGGTCACCATGCCGGTGACGCGCGGGTCCTTCAGGGCCCCGCGGGTCAGCACCACGCCGAGCTCGTGGGCGAACTCGCTGGCCACCTGCGCCGGCCTGTCATGTCCTCCGCCCATGGGTCCTCCCGCGCTGTCGGCGCCGACCCGGCCCGCTGCGACGCCCCCTTCGAGGCGGCGCGACGGCGCCTAGTCGATCGACTGGCGGATCTCCTCGAGCTCGTAGCACTCGACGACGTCCCCCGACTTGAAGTCCGAGTAGCCCTCGATGCCGATGCCGCACTCGAGCGGCGCCAGCACCTCGCGGACGTCGTCCTTGAGCCGCTTCAGCGAGACGATCTTGCCGGTGTGGACCGGCTTGCGATCGCGCATGACGCGGCCGTGGTGGTTGCGCTTGATGACACCCTCGGTGACCGCCGACCCGGCGATGGTGCCGACCTTGGTGATGTTGAAGACTTGGCGGACCTCGGCCTTGCCGAGCGGCTTCTCCTTGATGATGGGCGGCAGCAGCGTCGCCATCTCCAGGCGGATGGTGTCGACGGCCTCGTAGATGATGTCGAAGAGCAGGATGCGGACGCCCTGCTGGCTGGCGATCTGCTCCACCTTGGTCTCGGGCTTGGTGTGGAACCCGACGATGATGGCCTTGCCGGCCGCCGCGGTGAGCACGTCCGACTCGGTGATGTTGCCGACCCCGGAGTCGAGCACTCGGACGCCGACCTTCTTGGTGGCGCACTTCTCCAGCGCCTGGCGGACCGCCTCGGAGGAGCCCTGCACGTCGGCCTTGACGACCACGTTGAGGGCCTTGGCGGTGCTGGCCTTCCCCTTGGAGAAGAGGTCCTCCAGCGTGGCCCGCTTGACCGAGGACATGGCCTTGTTGCGCGACTTCTCGGCGCGGTGGGCGGCCACCTCCTTGGCGGCCTTCTCGTCCTCCACCACGTCGAACTCGTCGCCGGCCGTCGGCACGCCGGAGAGGCCGAGCACCTCGACCGGGAAGCCGGGACCGACCTCCTTCACCAGCTCACCGCGCTCGTTCATCATGGCGCGGACCTTGCCGTACTCGGAGCCGGTCACCAGCGCGTCGCCGACGCGCAGCGTCCCCTCCTGCACCAGGACGGTGGCCACCGGGCCGCGCCCCTTCTCCAGCTTGGCCTCGATGACCACGCCGGTGGCGAGCATCTCGGGGTTGGACTTGAGATCGAGCACCTCGGCCTGCAGCGCGATGTACTCGAGCAGCTCGGGCAGCCCCTGCTTGGTGCGGGCCGACACCGGCATCATGATGGTGGTGCCGCCCCACTGCTCGCCGACCAGCTCGTACTCGGTGAGCTGCTGCATGACCCGCTCGGGCTGGGCGCCCGGCTTGTCGATCTTGTTGATGGCGACGAGGATGGTGACCCCGGCCGCCTTGGCGTGCTTGATGGCCTCGACGGTCTGCGGCATGACGCCGTCGTCGGCGGCCACCACCAGCACCACCAGGTCGGTGACCTTGGCGCCGCGCTCGCGCATGGCCGTGAAGGCCTCGTGGCCGGGCGTGTCGAGGAAGGTGATGGGACCGTGGCTGGTGATCACCGAGTAGGCGCCGATGTGCTGGGTGATGCCGCCCTTCTCGCCGGCCGCGACGTCTGCCTTGCGGATGGCGTCGAGCAGCGAGGTCTTGCCGTGGTCGACGTGGCCCATGACCGTGACCACCGGCGGGCGGTTGACCAGCTTGGACTCGTCGACCTCGATCTCGGGGATGTACTCCTCGACCTCGAAGCCCTGCTTCTCCACCGTGAAGCCGAACTCGGTGGCCAGCAGCGCGGCGGTGTCGGCGTCGACGAGCGCGTTGATGGTGACCATCTTGCCGCCGGCCATCAGCTTGCGGATCAGGTCGGAGGCCTTGACGCCCATGGCCTGGGAGAGCGCCGAGACCGAGATCGACTCCTCGATGCGGATGACCTTCTTGTGCTCGGCGCGCTCGGTCACCTGCGTCTTCGCCCCCTTCTTGGTCGGCTTCTTCTTCTTGCCGCGGACCGGCACGTAGGTGCGGTCCTGCATGGCGGCGGTCAGCAGCTCCTTGGGGTTGAGCGTCTTGGCCGCCTCCTCGCTGGGGCGCCCTGCGGTCCGCTTGTTCTTGGCGTTCTTGTCGCGGCTGACGTCGATGAACTCGCGCTCACGGCCGAGCGAGCCAGGGACCACCTTGAGCTCGCGGACCTCGCCGAGCGCGCGGGGGCCGGGGGCCGCCGGGAACCGGCCGCCGGCACCGGTCTGCGGCGTGACACGGCGGACCGGGATGAGCGGCCGGGAGATGAGCACCGCCTGGGTCGAGGTGGGGCGCTGGGTGCGCGGATCGATGGCCGGGCGGGCCGGCGCCGCCGGGGTGGCGGGGGCCGCGCCGGCGACCGGCGCAACGCTGCCGGGCGCGGCCGGTCGGGCGGCCGGGGAACCGGCGACGTGCGCGGTGACCGGCGCGGGCGGGTGGACGGCCCCACCAGCGGTCGCCTCAAGGGCCGCGGCCTGGTCGGCCCCGGGAGCGCCGGTCTCGGCGGTCACCGACGGCGTCAGCTCCTCGGGCTGGCCCGCGACGGGCGGCTCACCCTGCTCCTCGACCTGCGCCTCGAACGGCTGCTCCGGCTCCTCCGGCTCGGGCGGCGCGACCACCGGCGGCGGCGGCGGCACCGGGATGGTCGACTTCTTGCGGACCACGAAGCCGGGGCCGGCCGCCCGCGGGGCGGCCGCCTTGGGCTTCTTCTCGCCGACGATCTTCTCGAAGGCGGCCTGGGCCTGGTCGTCGTCCAGCGACGACGAGTGGCTCTTCACATCGAAGCCGAGCTGATGGAGCCTGTCGACCAGCTCCTGGTTGGAGAGCTCGATCCCATGCTCTTTGAGCTGCTTTGCCAGCTCGTGTACGCGCTTCTTGGACATGTGTGCCGACTCCCTAATCCCTGCCAGCTGCAACCGTCATTTCACCACGGAGCGCGACCGCGTCGCACGCCAGATCACCGCGCCGGAACGCCCGGGCGAAGGCGCGCCGCTTGACGGCCCGCTCCAGGCAGCCCGCCGAACCGTGCAGCCACGCACCCCGCCCACCGCTCCGCTTCACGTCCAGCACCACACGCGCTCCGTCTCCGACCCGCACCCGGACCAGCGTCGACTGCGCCACGGCCTGGCCGCAGCCCAGGCAGGTCCGAACCGGCCCGGTCATCCCAGGACCTCGTGGCGAGCCCGCTCGGCGTCCAGCTCGGCGCGCAGCCGGGCCTCCTCCTCGAGGTAGACCCCGGCGGCGTGCTTCACCTGCCGCGCCTTCTTGGCGCCCAGCCCGGAGCCGTCGCCGAGCCGGTTGACGTCGGCCTCGGCGTGGATCGACTCGACGGTCGGGTACCCGGCCGACTTGAGGGCCTCGATGGTCTTCTCGCCGACGCCGCGGACGCGCGCCAGCCGCTCCTCCTGCGACAGCGTGTCGGGGTGGCGCCGGGCCTCGGCGATGCGCGCCGCCTCGCGCTCGGCCTCGAGCTTCATCTCCTTCTCGGCGTCGAGGAAGGACTGCTCGCGGGCCCGTTTCTGCAGGTCCGGGATCATGTCGATCGTGAAGCCCGGGAACTGGGTGAGCATCTCCACGGCGGCGTTGGCCAGGTCCTGCGCCTTGCGGAAGCCGTGGGCGTAGAGCATCTCCTGGGTGGCCTCGGGGACGTCGATGGCCTCGAAGCTCTCCTTGGCGAACTCGTGCATCTCCCGCACCCGGGTCTCGCTGTTGATGTCGAGCTTCCACCCGGTCAGCTGCGAGGCGAGGCGCACGTTCTGGCCGCGCCGCCCGATGGCCAGCGAGAGCTGGTCGTCGGGGACGATGATCTCCATGGCGTTGTTCTGGTCGTCGAGCAGCACGCGGCTGACCTCGGCGGGGGCCAGGGCGTTGCAGACGAAGCGGGCCGGATCCTCGTGCCAGGGCACGATGTCGATCTTCTCGCCGCGGAGCTCCTGCACCACGGCCTGGACCCGGCTGCCCTTCATGCCGACGCAGGCGCCGACCGGATCGACGTCCGAGTCGCGCGAGGAGACGGCGATCTTGGCGCGGCCGCCCGGCTCGCGTGCGGCGGCCTCGATGACCACCACGCCCTCAGCGATCTCCGGGACCTCCATCTCGAAGAGCTTGCGGAGCAGCTCCACGGTGGCGCGGGAGAGGATGATCTGCGGGCCCTTCGACTCGCGCAGCACGTCGATGACGAAGGCCTGGATCCGGTCGCCGGCGCGGTAGCTCTCGCGCGGCACCTGCTCGCGGACCGGCAGCACCGCCTCGGCGCGGCCCAGGTCGACGATGACGTTGCCGCGCTCGAAGCGGCGGACGATGCCGGTGATGACCTCGCCCTTGCGGTCCTTGTACTCGTTGAAGACGTTCTCGCGCTCGGCGTTGCGGGTGCCCTGGATCATCACCTGCTTGGCGGTCTGGGCGGCGATGCGGCCGAAGCCGCGGCGGAAGGTCTTGAGCTTGAGCAGGTCGCCCCACTGCTCGTCCTGGGCGCGGGCCTCGATCTCGTCCTCGGGCCGGTAGAAGATGGGGAAGTCGAGCTCGTCCCCGACCTCGGCCTCGATCCCCTTCTCGGTGGCGAAGGAGACCGGGATCATGTTGGCCGGGTCGACGATGGGCAGCTCCTCGGTCGGGTCGAGCACGATGGTGAGGACCTGGAAGAGGTCGATCTGGCCGCGGTCCTCGTCGTACTTTGCCTTGAGGTTCCGCTCCAGCCCGAAGTGGCGCTTGGCGGCGCTCTGGATGGCCTCCTCGAGGATCTCGATCAGCTTGGGGCGGTCGATGCCCTTGTCCTTGGCGACCTGGTCGAGGATCAGGTTCAGGTTCACGCTCTGCTGCATGGCTCAGTCCTTCCTGCTGGGCTCGGCGTCGAAGTCGTACTCGAGGCTGGCCTTGGCGATCTGATCGTGCGGGACCCGGTGGAGCTGGCCGTCGACGTCGATCTCGACGGCGCCGTCCTTGAATCCCTTGAGGACGCCGGTCCAGTGCTTGCGACCCGGCGAGGCGGGGGCGGTGGCGGCCACGGGCCCGAACGACTTGATGCGGGCGCGCTGGCCGGCGAAGCGTTCGAAATCCGAGGGCTTGCGCAGCGGCCGCTCGAGCCCTGGCGACGAGACCTCGAGGTCGTAGGCCGGCTCGATGAACTCCTCGACGTCGAGGATCGGCTCGACCATGCGGCTCACCGCCTGGCAGTCGTCCACGCCGAAGCCACCGGCCTTGTCGACGAAGAGGCGCAGCGTCCAACGCCCACCGGCGCGGACCCACTCCACCTCGACGAGCTCGTAGCCGTCACGGAGGAGGATCGGCTCGAGCAGACGCCGCGCCTGCTCCGCGATCGGTTCGTGTGCGATGCCGGTCATGTCCTCGAATCCAGAAAAGAAAAAAGTGGGCGCTGCTGCGGCCCACTTTCGTTCCCGGTCGCCCGGGTTGTTCGAAAATGAGGGGGTTAGGTAACAGAACGGGCGGCGCCGGTCAAGGCGACAGGGCCGGCCGGCCCCTCCCGCCTAGGGGGGGCTGGTCGTCTCAGGCGCGGGGCTGCGCGTCGAGCCAGACCCCGAGCCCCTGGGCGTTGAGTTCGAGGTCGTTCTCGAAGACCTCGAGCACCAGGGCGGGCGCTGCGGGGACGCCGTGCCGGGCCCGCTCGGCCAGCAGCTGCGCCTTCAGGCCGGCCTTGATCGCCTGGTGGCGTCCCGGTCCGGGCGGGGCGGCCCGGGCCACCCGGACGTGGTCGTCGACGCCGCGGTGAAGCGCGGCGCCGTGGGCCTCCAGGTTCCCCTCGACCAGCCCGTAGTGGGTCAGGTAGAGCCGCTCCGGCCGCTCGGCCAGCATCCGGTCGATGGTGGCGTGGAGCGCCGCCGGATCGAACTGCACCGGGGTGGTGGAGATGAAGAAGAAGGGGCCCTTCGGCCCCCCGTCGGTCTCGCGATAGGAGAGGCCGAAGGAGTCGCCGGTGAAGAGGCCGCGCGTCGCCTCGTCCAGGACCACGAAGTGGTGCTTGGCGTGGCCGGGCGCGTCGATGAAGCGCAGGCGGCGGGCGCCGAGATCGAGCCAGTGGCCGTCCGGCGCCTCCACCACCCGCGCCGCCGGGACCGGGATCGGCTCGCCGTACATGGCCAGCGTGGCCTCCTCTCCATAGACCCCGATGGTGCCGGCCCAGAGCTTGGACGGATCGACGAGGTGGCGGGCGCCGCGCGGGTGGGCCACCAGCATGGCGTCGGGCAGCTCCCGGAGCAGGGCCCCGGCGCCTCCGGCGTGATCGAGGTGGACGTGGGTGACGATGACGTGGCTCACCGCTCCGCGGGCGATGCCGAGCTGGTCGAGCGCGGCTAGCAGCCGCGGCACGGTCTGGTAGCTTCCGGTCTCGACGATGGCCGCCGTGTCCCGCCCTCTCACGATGTAGCAAGCGGCCAGGTGGGGCCGCATGTAGCCGGTGTCGACGAGGAAGACGCCGGGGGCGATCTCGCGGGCTGGCTCGAAGGTCATGGTGGTCTCGGGGGCGTCGGGGCGGTGGGTGAGGCCGGGCGGAGTATAGCGGCCTGCGCCGCTCAGCGCCCATCGTGTAGACTCGCGGCGCCCCACGGGGAAACTTCCGCCACCGCGCCAGGAGGCGCCCGGGCAGGAGACCTTCATGCTCTTTGCCGCCCGCCTCGCCGCCGTCGCCGCCCCGCTGCTTGATCGCGGCGACGCCGCACCCCACCCTGACCGGAGCCTGACGACATGAACACCCTGCGCACCCTGACCCTGGCGGCCGTGTCCGCCGCTCTGCTCCTCGCGGCCAGCCCGGCCCGCGCAGCCGGCCCGGCCATCGAGCTCGGCCTCGGCGCTGACTGGCTGGTCGACCCGCGCGTCGGCGCCTTCCAGCTCACCCTGGCCGGCGACAACCGCGTCAACCAGCATCTCTCCTGGGGCGGGCGCGTCGGCCTGCTGCTGCTGACCGATCCGGGCCGGGTCGGCGTGCCGATCGACGCGCGGCTCCGCGGCCACTTCGGCGCCATCTACGTCGAGGGGCTGGTCGGGCCGTGGCTGGTCTTCCGCGACGGCGACGCCCTGCGCTTCCACGCTGGCGTCGGCTTCGGGCTGGCCACCCGCCACCTGAACGTAGGGCTCGAGGTCGGCTACCTCAACCCGACCTCGATGGTCGGGCTGCGGCTCGCCTTCCCGCTGTAGGCGCGGCGGGTCCCCGCCCGCGCCGCGGCACGCTGGTCGGGACCGCCTCCGCCGCCCCGCGCTATGCTTCCCCCATGTGCGGCCGCTTCTCGCTCACCCTCGCCGACCTGGCCGCGCTGACCAGGGAGTGGTCGGCCGACCTCGAGCGGCTCCTTGCGGAGCAGTGGCGACCGCGCTTCAACGTCGCCCCCGGCCAGCCCCACCCGTTGCTGCGCGAGGTGGCGGGGCGGCGGGTGCTGGCCCCGGCCACCTTCGGCCTCCCCGGCCCGCGCGGCTCGCTCCTGCCCAACGCCCGCTCCGAGACGGCCGCCGAGCGGCGCACCTTCGCCGGCCCGCTGCGGGAGGCCCGCTGCGCCGTCCCCATCGACGGCTTCTACGAGTGGGAGGGGCCGGCCTCTGCCCGCCGGCCGAGCTGGTTCCACCGCGAGGACGGAGCGCCGCTGCTGCTGGCGGCGCTGGCCGCGGCGGCGCCGGACGGACGGCTCGGCTTCTCCATCCTGACCACGGCCGCCATCGAGCCGGTGGCGAGGCTCCACGACCGGATGCCGATCATCCTCCCGCCCGACCAGCTGGCCGCCTGGCTCGGGCCAGGCGCCGCGCCGCCCTTCCCTCCCCCGGTGCCGGGCCTGCTCGTCGCGCGGCCGGTCTCTGCGAGGGTCAACTCGATCACCCACGACGACCCCGAGTGCCTCGACCCGCCGAGACTGGAGGGGCAGCTCAGGCTGCTCTGACCTGCCTATAGTGCCGCGACCCAGGCAAGATGCCTACGCTCGCTGGTCTACGTGGCGCTGGCCGTCCACGCCACCATCCTCGCCACCGACGGCCACTGGACTTACGCCGAGGTGCCGCTCGGCTTCTGGGTCCGCGACGCGCTGGGGCTCGCCCGCAACCACTTCGACCGGCTCGGCCACCTGGCCCAGGGGTTCGTGCCGGCCCTGGTGACCCTCTCGATCCTCGGGGTCTCGGCCTGCTACGAGTTCATCGAGTGGTGGGCGGCGGTGCTGCTGGGCCAGGGAGCCGACGCCTTCCTCGGCACCCAGGGCGATCCCTGGGACACGCAGTGGGACATGTTCATGGCCCTCTGCGGCGCGCTGCTGGCGCAGCTGACGCTGGGCCGCTGGCACGACCGGCTCGTCGCCCGCCGGGCCGCGCCGGGCGCCACCGCCTGAGCCGCGACGTCGCGCTGCCGGCGGACCTCCGCCGGCCAGCCTCAGCCCGGTTCCACCCGGTTCCGTCCGGCCGCCTTGGCGCGGTAGAGGGCCTGGTCGGCGCGCGCCACCATCAGCTCTGCGTCCCGGGCGTCCGGGTCGCGGCTGGGGAGCGCCGCGACCACCCCGAGGCTGGCGGTGATGGCGAGCACCTTGCCCTGCCAGGTAATCCGCATGGCCTCGAGGGCCTGCCGCAGCCGCTCGGCGATCACCTCGGCGCCGGCCAGGTCGGTCTCCGGAAGCACGGCGAGGAACTCCTCACCGCCCCAGCGCCCCAGCAGGTCGGACTCGCGCAGCGCCACCCGGCCCGCCGCCGCCACGCCCCGCAGCACGGCGTCGCCCGCGGCGTGACCGTCGGCGTCGTTCACCCGCTTGAAGTGGTCCAGGTCGAAGAGGATGCAGGCGCAGTGCCGGCCGTGGCGCTGGGAGCGGGCCAGCTCCTCGGTGAGCCGCTGCCCGACGTAGCGCCGGTTGCGAAGGCCGGTCAGCTCGTCGGTGATGGCCATCTCGACGATGCGCGCCTCGGCGGCGTTGAGGCGAAGGTGGAGGCCCGAGACCAGGCGGCCCAGCACGACCAGCAGCACCACCGCGGTGAGGGCGAACAGGCCGATGGCGATGCGCCGGCCACGGGCCACCGCCTGCTCGGCCTCGGTGACGTCGAAGGTGACGCTGATGCCCCCGAGCACCTGGCCGACCCGGTACCCCTGGGCGGCGTGGCACTCCAGGCAGCTCTCCTCCACGCGCAGCGGTCCCAGGTAGCGGAACTGGTTGGTCTCACCGCGCTGCTCCTGCGCCGAGACCTCGGCCACCTCGCCGCGCTCGATGCGGGCCAGCGCCTCCGCCTCGAAGGGGTCCGGCGCGTTGGCCGGGTTGAGCGGCTGGAGGCTGGTCAGGTGAAAGGTGAAGAGGCCGTCCCTGGTGACCAGCTCGGACATCTCGCGGGTCATCTGCGCTGAGTTGCGCCTGTTGTAGACGGTCCCGTCGGACCCCACCACGTCCGGTGAGCGTTGCGGCGGCCCGGGGAGGTCCCCCGGGCGCTTCTCGACGAAGTCGCCCCCGTGGATGGCGTTCCAGCTCCTCGCCACCAGGAGGACACCGAAGATGGTACGGGCCCGGGTGGTGATCTCGGCCTCGACGGTCCGGCCACTGCTCAGCGTCAGCCCAGCGTAGAGCCCGGAGACCGCCAGCAGGACCACCAGGCTCAGGTTGATGAAGAAGGTGCGCCAGTGACTGCGGGTGGCCGGCACGCTCTCCATCAACAGATGGTACGCCTGCGCGATGCGTCAAGCCTCTGACCCGTGCGGGTTGTCTCCTTGGTGGGCAGCGCTTCGCAGCCCTAGCAGCCACTCCCGGTTCCCGGCCGGACCCTGGATCGGGCTCTCGACGTGGCCCATCACCTCGAAGCCGAGCTCCCGGGCGGCGGCCGAGACGGCCTCCAGCGCCGCCAGCCGCTTCGAGTCCTCGCGCACC
>JANYBC010000183.1 GCA_025360965.1 Anaeromyxobacter sp.
ACGACTTCTGGCACCTCTGGAAGTCGGACCGCTGCGAGCTGCAGATGGGCGGCTCCGATCAGTGGGGCAACATCACCGAGTCCTTGCCGAGCATGTAGTTGACGGTGAAGTGCTTGCCGACGTCGCGCAGGAACTCCATCAGGCCGAGCGGGCGCAGCCAATCGGCGTTGTTGCGGACCAGGGCGGCGTTGGGGCCGTCGAAGCGGAGGAACTTCTCGAGCTGGGCGCGCACCGCGGCCACGTTGCGGTCGATCTCCTCCACCGTCAGCACCGGCCGCTCGCTGCGCTTGCCGGAGGGGTCGCCGACCATGCCGGTGCCGCCGCCCACCACCATGATGGGCGTGCCGCCGGTGCGTTGCAGCCAGGAGAGGGCCATGACCGGGAGCAGGTGGCCGACATGGAGCGAGTCGGCGGTCGGGTCGAAGCCGACGTAGCCGGTGATGGGCCCCTGGTCGAGCCGGTCGGCGAGGCCGGGGGTGCACTCGGAGACGAGTCCGCGCGGGGTCAGCTCTTCGATCAGCGTTGGCATGGCGGGCGGCAGTCTAGTCGAGGGACGGGCAAGCCTCCAACCCGAAGCGCGCGGCCTTCGGAGCGGGCGGCCTAGCGTCGACCGAACCGGCGCCAGCGGCCTGACCACCGTCCGCATGGGCCTTTCGGTTGCTGATCGGAGCCGAGACGCTGCTCGAGTCTTGCGACGGCGCCACCAGAAGCCGGCGCCGCCGCGACTGGCGCCGCCGCGACTTGGCGTTACACTCCCCCCCATGGCCACCAAGAAGCGCCCGACCACCAAGTCCGGCACGCCGCGCGCCCGCAAGGGCGTCAAGCTCAAGCCGACGCAGTTGACCGCCAAGGATCTGCGCCTCGACGACCCGACGCCCGAGGTCAAGGCGCTGGCGGCGGCGGTCGAGGCCGATGGCGGCAGCGTGCTGGCCATCTACCGCGAGCCGCTCGGCGGCCACGCCCTGCTGCTGACCGCCCTCCCCGTCGACAAGGTGGAGCGGACCCCTTTCCAGCGCGACGTCTCCGACCCGCACGTGCGGCGGCTCACCATCGCCATGGACAAGACGCGCCGCTACCTCGACCCGATCATCGTCACCCGCGAGGCCGACGGCCGGTACCTGACGCCCAACGGCGGCCACCGGCTCACGGCGTTGAAGGAGCTGGGCGCGAAGGCGGTGCTGGCGCTGCTGGTGCCGGAGCGCGAGGTGGCCTACCAGATCCTCGCCCTCAACATCGAGAAGGCCCACAACTTGCGCGAGAAGGCGCTGGAGGTGGCGCGCATGTACCAGGACCTGGCCGGCTCGCTCGACCCCAAGGAGACCGAGATGGAACTGCAGTTCGAGGAGCCGGCG
The DNA here is from genome assembly GCA_025360965.1 of Anaeromyxobacter sp. Classification (GTDB taxonomy): domain Bacteria; phylum Myxococcota; class Myxococcia; order Myxococcales; family Anaeromyxobacteraceae; genus JADKCZ01. Next base: position 1,353 of record JANYBC010000183.1, read on the forward strand.
CTGGTGACGCTCGGCTTCGGCTACCAGGAGCGCGGGCGGCTCTCCGGCTCGGTCTATGCGCCCATCCTGCGAAAGGTCGACGGCTTCCTGGCCCAGCCGCTCTCGAAGGCGATCGAGGAGCGGAAGCGGCGGGCCGCGGTGGTGCTGGCCTTCGACGAGGCGGTGGCCGGGGCGGTGGCGCGGTTGAAGGAGAAGGGGTTCGACTCCCCCTACCTCAAGGCCTTCGTGGTGGCCCGCGTCAACCCGCTTCGCTTCATGAAGGGGGGCGCGCCGCCCTTCGACGAGCTCTTTGCCACCATGACCAGGCGGGCCGCCGGCATGGACGGCGCCAAGATCAAGCCGGAGGACGTGGCGCGCAGCGGCGGGGCGGCCAGCGACGCTGACTAGTCCTTCTTCTCCCGGCCCCTGGCCGGCACCTGCTTGCCGAACCTGTAGCCGAGCCCGACCAGGAAGCACTCGTAGCTGTGCTCGCGGGTCGCTGCGGGGCGCACGATGTGCACCTTCTCGAAGCGCCCCTGCAGCTCCTTGCGGAAGATGGGGAAGTCCCCGCCGACGAAGATCTTGGTGACGAAGGCGCCGCCGTGGCGCAGCGTCTGCTCGGCCACCGAGAGGGCCATGCGGCAGAGCTCCAGCGAGCGGGCCTCGTCGGTCACCTTGATGCCGATGGTCTTGGGCGCCATGTCGCTGGTGACCAGGTCGTACGGACCGTCGTGGAGCATGCGGAGCTGGTCGAGCGCGGTCGGCGCCAGCAGGTCGACCACCGCGGTCTTGACCCAGGGCTTGGGGAGGCGCCGGATCTCCTCGAGATCGACGCCGACCGCGAGCCCCTGCTCACCCACCACGTCGGCCAAGATCTGCAGGAAGCCGCCAGGTGCCGCCCCGAGATCGAGCACCGCCTCGCCCTTCTTGAGGATGGGATGCTTCTTCAGGATCTCGTCGATCTTGAAGGCCGAGCGGGCCCGGTAGCCGGCCTTCTTGGCCTGGCGGAAGTAAAAATCCTTTGGGTCATAAGGCTTCGACATGGTGGACCGATCAAGTCTCATGGTTCGCTCCTTGACTCAAGCCGAGCCCCCATCGGATAAACCGCTCTCCTTTCACACTCGAAGAGCGCCCACCCGGGCGGCGGAAAGAGGAGATCGCCATGGCGACCATCATCACGGAAGAGTGCATCAACTGCGGCGCCTGCGAGCCGGAGTGCCCGAACGGCGCCATCACCCAGGGCGACGACATCTACATCATCGATCCGAAGCTCTGCACCGAGTGCGTCGGCTTCCACGACGAGGAGGCCTGCGCCACGGTCTGCCCCGTCGACTGCTGCGTGCCGGACCCGGCCAACGTCGAGGACGAGGCCACCCTGTACGCCCGCCTCGCCACGGTCCACGCCGGCAAGGAGTTCCCGGCGCTGGCCTCGCTGCCCGCGAACCTCTCCCGGTTCCGCAAGGCGTAGCACCCGCCGGCCAGCGCCTTCGACGCCTCGCGTGCCCAGAGGGTGCGCGGGGCGTTCTCGTTCTATGCTCCGCGGCCGGAGGTTCCACCTTGTCCGAGACCCTGAGCGGCGGCCGTCTGGTCGCCCGCATGCTGAAGCAGGAAGGCGTCACCACCGCCTTCACCCTCTCCGGGCTGCACATCGCCCCCATCTACGCCGGCTGCGTCGAGGAGGGGATCCGGCTCATCGACACCCGCCACGAGCAGGCCGCCGCCCACGCCGCCGACGCCTGGGCCCGGCTCACCCGCGGCGCCGGGGTGGCCATCGTCACCGCCGGCCCCGGGGTGACCGACGCGGTCACCGGCGTGGCCAACGCCTACAGCGCCGGGGTCCCGCTGGTGCTGCTCGGCGGCGCCGCCCCGACCTTCAACCAGGGGCGCGGCGCGCTGCAGGAGATGCCGCAGCCGCAGCTCTTCGCCGGCATCACCAAGTGGTCCGACCGGGTCCCCTCGCCCGAGCTGATCCCGACCTACCTCGCCAAGGCCTTCCGGGTGGCCCGCGCCGGCCGCCCCGGCCCGGTCTTCCTCGAGCTGCCCTGGGACGTGCTCTCCAACGGCGCCGACGAGGCCCTGGCCGACGCCCAGTCGAGCTACCGGACCGACGCGCGCTCGCCCGGCGATCCGGTCAAGGTGGCGGCGGCGCTCACGCTGCTGGCCGGCGCCGAGCGGCCGGTGGTGCTGGCCGGCTCCTCGATCTGGTGGGACGGCGCCTGGGACGCGCTGCGAGCGCTGGCCGAGCTGACCGGCGTGCCGGTTTACCTGAACGGCATGGGGCGTGGCTGCCTTCCGAGCGACCATCCTTCCTTCCTGCAGCTGTCGCGCAAGGAGGCGCTCTCACGCGCCGACGTGGTGCTGGTGGTCGGGACGCCGCTCGACTTCCGGGTCGGCTACGGCTCGCCGCCCACCTTCGCCGAGGACGCCAGGGTCATCCAGGTCGACATCGACGGCGCCGACATCGGCCGCAACCACCCGGTCGAGGTCGGCATCATCGGCGACTCGCGCTCCGTGCTCGACCAGCTCCGCGCCGGGGCGCAGCGCTGGGGGGCGGCCGGCTGGCTCGGCGAGCTGCGGGGCGCCGAGGCGAAGCGGCGCGAGGCCCAGGCGGTCTTCGAGGCCAGCGACCAGCGCCCCATCCACCACTTCCGCCTGGCGCGCGCGCTCGACGAGGTGGCGCAGAAGATCGGCGACGTCACCTTCGTGGGCGACGGCGGCAACGTGGTGGCGGTGGCGGCCAAGGTGCTGCACATCGGCGGCCCGGGGCGCTGGCTCGACCCCGGCCCGCTCGGCTGCCTCGGCGTCGGGGCGCCCTTCGCCATCGCCGCCAAGCTGCTTCACCCGGAGCGGCAGGTCTGCGTGGTCCAGGGCGACGGAGCCTTCGGCTTGAACGGCATGGACTTCGAGACCGCCGTCCGCTTCGGACTGCCCATGGTGGTGGTGGTCGGCAACGACGCCTCCTGGGGGCAGATCGCCATCCCGCAGCGGGCCATGTACGGCGAGGACAAGTCGCCGGCCACGGCGCTGCGGCCGACCCGCTACGACCAGGTCGTCAAGGCGCTGGGCGGCGACGGCGAGCACGTCGACGATCCTGCCGAGCTGGTCCCGGCGCTGGAGCGCGCCTTCAAGAGCGGCACCGTCTATTGCGTCGACGTGGCGATCGATCCCGAGGCGGCGGCCAGCAGCGGCGCGGCCGGCTACGCCGTCTGACCTCGGCCCCGGATGGGGCGAACGGCCGCGGCGTGAGCGCTGGCTGCTTTCCTCCGGGTGTGGAAGCATCCCACCGCTCGCGGGGCCAATCCGGTCCTGCGGGCCGTAATCCAACCCGAGGCCCCACCGGGCCAGGAGTGAATCGTATGCGCACCGCGAAGCTGGCCGTGCTGGCCCTGTCGCTGTCGGCCTGTGGCGTCAGCCAGAAGGAGTTTGCCGCCAAGGACGCCGAGCTGCTCAAGTACCAGAAGATGTACGGCGAGCAGACCACCAGGGCCGAGGTGCTGCAGAACAAGGTGGCCGAGCTCGACGTCAACCTCGCCGCGACCCAGACCCAGCTCAAGGCGGTCGAGGACGAGAAGGCCCAGGCCGAGGCCCGGGCCTCGTCGCTTGCGGTCAGCAACGCCCAGCGCGAGCGGCTGGCGCAGGCGCTGGAGCGCCAGATCAAGAGCGGCCAGGTGGAGATCTCCGAGCTGCGCGGCAAGATGACGGTGAAGCTGAAGGACAAGGTGCTCTTCGGGTCCGGGTCGGCGGCGCTGGGCAGGGAAGGTAAGAGGGCCCTCGACGCCGTGGCCGACGCCTTCAAGGACGTCCGCGACCGGAACGTGGTGGTGGCCGGCTACACCGACAACCTGCCGGTGGGCAAGGAGAGCGCCTTCAAGGACAACTGGGACCTCTCCACCGCGCGCGCCGTCGCCGTGGTCCGGTACCTCGCCTCCAGGGGGGTCGACCAGGCCATGCTGGGCGCGGTCGGCTTCTCGCAGTACCGGCCGGTGGCGCCGAACGACACGGCGGCCAACCGGAGCCTCAACCGCCGGATCGAGATCGCGCTCACCTCGGCCGACTACATCCCGCCCACCGTCGAGGTGCCGACGAAGTAGGGCGAGGCGTCGGCGGAGCGCCTGGCCATGAACTACCGGAAGCTCGGCCGCAGCGACCTGGTGGTCTCGGAGATCGCCCTCGGCTCCTGGCTCACCTACGGCGGCGGAGTGGGTCGCAGCGAGGCGGAGGCCTGCCTCGCCGCGGCTCTCGACGCCGGCGTCAACTTCATCGACACCGCCAACGTTTACGCCCATGGGGCCGCCGAGGCCTTCCTCGGCGAGGCGCTGGCCAGCGTCCCGCGCCACCGCTACCTGCTCGCCACCAAGCTCTTCTTCCCCATGTCGGAGACCGACCGGGGGCTCTCGGCGGTGCAGATCGAGAAGCAGCTCGACGCCTCGCTGAAGCGGCTGCGCGTCGACCACGTCGACCTCTACCAGTGCCACCGCTACGACCCGGCCACGCCGCTCGAGGAGAC
>JANYBC010000205.1 GCA_025360965.1 Anaeromyxobacter sp.
TGGTGCCACGGGGCACCAGCAGGCCCCAGGTCGGCGGGAGCTCTCCCGGCTGGACGATGTCCTCCCGGCCGACCACCAGCCACCAGCGGTCGCAGAAGGGCAGGAAGGCCTCCGCCTTCGCCGGGTCGTGCTTCTCGCGCAGCCAGTCGCCCCGGCTGCTCTTGCACTCGAATCCGTGAACCTCGAGGCCGCGCGAGGGCCAGGTGTTGATGGCGATCGCGTCGAGCGTCCGGTCGGCCCTGAAGCCCGCGCCGTTGCGGATCTGGGCGAAGGCGGCCCACTCGGGCCGCGGGAAGCGGTCGCAGATGCGGGAGACAAGCTGGCCCTCGGCAAGGGCAGGCGTCTCGGCCTTCACGCCCCCTCCAGCAGCAGCCCGTCGAGCCGCTCGCGGATGGCGCGCAGTTCGGCCCGCAGGTGCTTGTTCTCGGCGGCCGGGTCCGGCTTCCGCTCGACCACGTCGCAGCCGACCAGGGCGCAGAGCCCGGTGACGAGCACCCTGGCTCGGTCCAGCTCGAGGACGGCAGCGATGAGCCCGGCGGGGACGTTCCCCTCCCCCTCCAGGACCCGGGTCACCTGCGCGCCGTCGTAGCCCGTCTCGTCGGCCAACCGGGAGCGCGAGATACCGCTCTCCCTCATGGCCCGGTTGACGAGCTGGAGGACCCGGCGGCCGTTCTCCCGGTGGTGCTCGGAGACGGGCATCAGGGGGAGTTGCTGGTCTGCCGCTGCTGGTTTCGCCACAGGCCCTCCAAGGGGATCCAGAAGGTTTGACGGGGGGTGACTAGTCGGCTTCGGGCAAGGTTAAGCGCATGACGATGCTCGGGCTCACGTTGGGATCAGGCCGCCCGGGGTCGAGGGGCGCGGCGCTTGCGCGTCTTGCGGGTGCGGAGCACGTCGGAGGCCTTCACGGCCCCGCGCGTCTCCCGCTCGATGGCCAGCGCCAGGAGGCCGCTGGCCCCGCGCTCGCCCTTGGCGATGCGGTCGATCTGGGTGCGGTGGGCGCCGACCCTGGCGCCGAACTGGGAGGCGCTCTGGTCGGTCTGGACGAGGTAGGTGGCCAGCGGTGTGCCGTTGCTCATGAAGGCAGTATGTCGTCATCTGGTTACGGCGTCAAGTGACGACGGAGCCCAATGACGACGACAGAGGACCTAACCTCCCGGCAAATGGGCAAGAAGGCGACGCTCGACCTGAAGACACGACAGTGGATTGCGGCCCACCTCCGGCGCCTACAGCACGAGCGGCGCTACAAGAGCGACGCCGAAATGGCCCGTGATGCCGGGGTCACCAGGTCCGCCATGTCTCGAGCGCTCCGGGGTGACCGAACGGTCGGGCTCGACTTCCTGCTCCTGGTGCGAGCCAACCTGAAGGTCAGCATCGATATGCTGGTGGGGAAAGAACCCGACGCGGAGTGGCTCGACCCCAACTACGAGCCGCCCAACAAGGACCCGAGATGATCGCGCAACTGCTCGTCGTCGCCCTGGCTTTAGCCGGCCAGCCAGCTGCTCCGGCGCCCCGCCCTGAAGAGCGAGTTGCCGAGACGGCCGCGGTGTGTTTCCTCCGCGAACTGCGCGCCCAACTCCTAGGCGAGATCAAGGCCGAGCAGGCCTCCGCCCTCGAGGTCGGGGGCTACGTGGATAAGCAAAAGATCTACGACATCCAGCAGCAGCTGAAGCACATCGACAAGCGGGTGGACGCGGAGACCGCTGCACTCAAGAGGGAAGGGGTGAGACCCCTACCGTGCAACCACCACCTGATCGAGCTGGCGTCCCTCTGCGTCGGTTTCGCAATGATGCACACCTTCCCGGACACCACCTCCCGCGACGAAGTGTCGGCGTTCTGCGAGGGTGGCCAGACGCGGGACCTAGTGAACTTCTTCCAGATCACGACGGGCGAGCAGATCCCCCACTGGAAGGGCGCACAGCAGGCGATCATCAACCTGTCTGCCGATCGGCCTCCTGCGGTGAAGCAGCCCGCGAAGCCCTAGCAGCGACGCCGACCTCGAGCTGCAGGCCATGTCAGACCGGCGCGTATCCTCTCGCCATGTCCCTGAGCCAGCAGGGGTCCGCGGCCGCGCCGAAGGGCGCGCCTGAATCTGCGGAGAACCAGACCGGCCGTAGCGCAGCACTGCTCACCTCCATGACGAAGAGCCGGGCCGTCGCCCAGGCCCTTTTGCTCGAACTGGACGCCTCGCCAGGAAGCGCCGCAGGCCTAGCCGAAGCAGCTGGGCTCGCCCACCTGGTCATCGCCGAGCTGTGGACATTGGCGGAAGCCGACCTGTCCCGCCGATCCCGGTAGTCCAGCCCGCCGGGGAAGTTCCAGACCTTGCGCGGTCGTGTAACTTTCTTTGCGTCGTCACTTGACGCCGCGTCGTCATCTGGCTACAGTCCCCAAATCGACGCCACCGAAGGCGCCCGAGAGGAAGACCAGATGACGACGAACCGCTTCAACCGCATCACCCGGGACTCCGACGGCGTCCTGGTCACCGAGACCGGCTACTGGGTCCACCGGGCCGGCGGCACCTGGACCGTCTGCTGGGACACCGTTCGCGGGACCGTGGCCGGCTGCGTCCTCCCCACCCTGCTCGCTGCGCGTCGGTTCATTGAAATCGCCGACGGGGACCCGAGCGGGGTCACCGCGCACGAGATCGAGCGCTGCCACGTTTCCGGGAAGGCAGCCTAACCATGCCCACCCACTGCACCGACTCAAGAGGGCGGCGCATCGCGGAGCCCGTCCCCCCATCGCACCCGGACGAGACCGACCACACGCCCTACTGCCCGTACTGCGGCGATGTCGAGGTGAGCGCCGAGGACGAGACCTGCGCCGCGTGCCTCGCCCAGCAGCAGGAGAAGGCCGCGGAGAACGACGACCCCAAGAGCCACTACGCGGACCTCCGGGTGGATCAGGACCGGCTCGACGGGGTGATGCCGTGAGCGCCACAAGTTCCGCCGAGGGGATTGGCCCTGAGGCGACGGCCGCGGGCGAGGGGAGCGTGTCTGTGCGTGATCGCCACCTCCCGTCCGCGGCCGGTTCCCGCCTGGGCCTGTCCGAGCAGCAGAAGGCCCTGCGCGCCACCGGCCTCGGGGCCAGCGAGGTGCCCACCGCGCTCGGCCTCAACCCCTGGAAGTCGGCCGCCGAGCTGGCCGCCGAGAAGCGGGGCGAGCTGGAGCCGACCGAGGCCGGCGAGGCCGCGCTCTGGGGCCAGCGGTTCGAGCGGCCCATCGCCGAGGAGTTCATCACCCGGCGGCGGGCCGAGGGTCTGGCGCTCAGCATCTTCACCCCGCCGACCCTGCGCCACCCGACGAGCCCGATCCTGATGGCGACCTGTGACCGGGTCATCGTCCCCGAGGGCCGGCGCGCCCGCTCCGAGTGGCTCGCCGAGCTGGAGATCAAGAACCTCTCCATGTACCGCCGGGAGGAGTTCGGAGACGCGGCCGACGACATCCCGGAGCCCATCCTGGTGCAAGTGCAGGTGCAGCTCGAGGTGATCGGCCTGGAGGACGCCTGGCTCGCTGTGGTTCTTGGCGGGCAGAGCTACCAGGAGCGCCCGCTCAAGCGCGACCGGGAGATGGGCGGTCAGCTCGCCGCCTTCGTGGAGGAGTGGTGGGCGGACCACGTGGTGCAGGGCCTCGCCTGCCCGGTGGATGGTAGCGACGCGTCGAGCGCGTACCTGCGCCGGCGGTTCCCCAGCAACCTCGGTCCGGCCATCGACCCCACCGCCGACCTAGTCGAGCTGGTCGAGGCAGCCCGGGACGCCAAGACACTGCTCCGGGAGGCAGAGGCTGGAGAGTCCGAGGCAATCAACGCGCTCAAGGCAGCCATCGGCGAGGCCGAGGGGATCACTGGCCTGTGCACCTGGAAGTCGAACAAGCCGAGTCGCAAGACCGATTGGGAGGCCGTGGCGGGCGCCCTGCACCCGCCGCCGGACCTCGTCACGCTGCACACGGCGAACCGACCTGGGGCACGCGTGCTCCGGTTCGCCACCACCAAGGAGTAGCCCATGACCACCGCCATCCAGCCGCAGCGCCCCGCCTCCCCGCTCGCCACGATCCGAGACCTGCTGGAGCGGTCCCGGGACAAGCTCGCCGAGGTCACCCCGAAGCACCTCACCCCGGGCCGGCTGATCCGGGTCGCCATCGCGGCGGCCGGCCGGACCCCGGCGCTCCTGAAGTGCACCCCCTCGTCCCTGCTCAACTCGGTGATGCAGGCCGCGCAGG
>JANYBC010000213.1 GCA_025360965.1 Anaeromyxobacter sp.
CGCGACGCCGACTGCATCGACTGCGGCGCCTGCGTGCGCTGCTGCCCGACCGGCATCGACATCCGCGACGGCGCTCAGATGGAGTGCATCGCCTGCGCCGAGTGCGTCGACGCCTGCCGGCCCATCATGCTCAAGCTGAAGCGTCCCACCAACCTGGTCGGCTACTTCTTCGGCGAGCCCGGCCAGGTGCGGCGGCTGGTTCGCCCGGCCACAGTGGGGCTGATGGTGGCCACGCTGCTCTCGCTCGGGGCCACGGTGGCGGCGGCCCGCACCGTGGCCGGGGCCGGGCTCGACCTGACCGTGGTGCTCGACAGTGGCTTCGCGCCGCGCCGCGCCGCCGACGGCCGGGCCCTGCAGGCCTACCAGGTCTCGCTGGAGAACCGGACCTCCGGGCCGCTGGCCCTGCGCTTCGCCATGGAGGCCCCCGGACTCCCGGTGACGCTGCGCCCGGCCGGCGTGACCCTCGAGCCCGGGCAGCACCTGCGGCTGCGGGTGGTGGCCGAGTCCCACGGCGCGGGGGGCCGGCGCGACGCCACCTTCACGGTCACCGCCGAGGGCGCCGGCGGCAGGACCATGGTACGGAGCAGCCGGGCCCTGCTCGACGTCCCGGAGTCGCCATGAAGCCGCTCATCGTCTTCGCCTCGCTGGCCGCCCTCGGCGCCGTGGCCGTCACAATCGCCGTGGGCGTGAGCCTCAAGGAGGAGACGGTCGTGAAGGACCCCTACGAGCACGGGCTCCGCTACGACCACGACCGGGCCGTCCGCTCCCGGCTCGGCTGGCAGGCCCGCTTCGACGCCGCCACCCTGCGGCCGGGCGGCGCCGAGCTCGGCTTCACGCTGGTCGATAGGGTCGGCGCACCAGTCGAGGGGGCCGAGGTCAAGGTGGCGGTGACCCGACCGGCCGGTCCGGGCGACGAGCGGCAGGGGAGCGCCCGGGCCCTGGGCGGCGGCCGGTACCTGGCGCCGGTCGGCTTCGCCGCGCCCGGCTTCTGGGACGTCCGGCTCGACGCCAGCCGCGGCGCCGACGCCGTCGGGCTGACCCAGCAGGTGCGGGTCGAGGCTAACCAGGGGGCCCCCTGCGACCTGGCGGCCGCCCCCTGCCTGGCGCCGGCCGGCGGGCTGGTGGTGACGCTCGACCTGGGGCGCAAGCTCGCCACCATGCAGGACCTGCCCATCACCGTGACCGTCGCGCGCGGCGGAGCGCCGCTCGATGGGGCGGTGGTCGAGGTCTCCTTCGCCATGAAGGAGATGAACATGGGCGAGAACCGGGTGGTGCTCACTGTCGCCGGGCCTGGGCGCCACGCCGGGACCGGCGTGCTGGTCCGCTGCAGCAGCGGGAGCAAGGCCTGGGTCGCCACCGTCACCGTCCGCCCCCCGGGCAGCGCGCCGGTCTCGGCCGCCTTTCCTTTCCAGGTGAGCGGGTGAGTGCGGAGGCCGCCACCAGCCTGGCGGCGCAGGTCGGGGCCAGCGCGGCCACCGGCCTCCTCATGGGCTTCTCGCACTGCCTCGGCATGTGCGGGCCGCTGGTGGCCGGCTTCGGGCTCACCGCCGGTGCGGCACCGGGCGCCGGGCCCGGCAGGCAACCGCGGTCGCTGCTCGCCGCCACCGTGGCGCAGCTCCCCTACCACCTCGGCCGCGTCACCACCTACGCAGCGCTCGGGGCGCTGCTGGGGGCGACCGGCGCCTTCGTCAACGTGGCCGGGCGGCTGGCCGGCCTCGGCGAGGTGATGGCGCTGCTGGCCGGCACCCTCATGGTGGCGCTCGGGCTGGGAGCGGCCGGCGTCACCGCCTGGCTGAGCCGCTTCGAGGCCGACGCCTCACGGCGGCTCATGCTGAAGCTGGGCCCGTTCCTGCAGGGCGGCCCCTCGCGCCTCTACCCGCTGGGCCTGGCGCTCGGCTTCCTGCCCTGCGGCGTCTCCTGGACCATCTTCCTCGGCTCGGCCGCCTCGGGAGGGCCGGTGCCCGGGCTGCTCATGGCGCTGGCCTTCGGGCTGGCCACCGTGCCGGGGCTGCTGCTGCCGGCGCTGCTCGGTGCGCTGGTCGGGCAGCGGACCCGCGGGGCGCTGCGCCGCGCCGGCGGCCTCATGGTGGCGGCGCTGGGCGTCCTCTTCATCCTGAGGGGCCTCGGCCTCCATGCGCCGCTGTGACCACTGCCTGGCCGCCTTCCCCGACGCGGAGGCGGTGCTGGAGCTGGACGGAGCGCAGGAGCGCGTCTTCTGCTGCGCCGGCTGCCTCGGGGTCTGGCGGCTGGTGCGCGCCGAGGGGCTGGGGCGCTTCTACGAGGAGCGGCGCTGGGAGGGGGAGGGGCTGCCGGCCGCGCTCCGCCCCGGTGACGCACCCGTGAGCGACCTCCTGGCCTACCACCCGGTGGTCTCGGCCGACGGCAGCGCCGAGGTCGACGTGGCCATCGAGGGGATCCGCTGCGCCTCCTGTGTCTGGCTCAACGAGCGGGTGCTGCAGCGGACCGCGGGCGTCCTCGCGGCGCGGGTCAACTACGCCACCCACCGGGCCCGCATCCGCTACGCCCCGGACGCGATCGCGCTGCCGGCCCTGCTAGCGCGCGTCCAAGCGGCCGGCTACACGCCGCGGCCGTGGGTCGAGTCGGAGCAGGCCCGGGCCCGCGACGAGGAGGTGCGCGACCTGCTGATCCGCGTCGGCACCGCCTGGTTCCTGGCCTCGCAGCTGATGATCTACTCCGCCGCGCTCTACGCCGGCTACTTCCAGGGCATGGACCTGGCCACCCGCTCGCTCCTCGAGTGGATCTCCATCGGCCTGGCCGCGCCCGTGCTCTTCTCGGCCGGCGCGCCGTTCTGGCGCTCGACGCTCAACGGCCTGCGCCACGGCCGCTTCAACATGGACTCGCTGGTGGTGCTCGGGTCGGGCGCGGCGCTGGCCTTCTCGATCTGGCAGGCGCTGCGCGGCGGCGAGGTCTGGAGCGACACCGCCGCCATGATTCCGACGCTGGTGCTGACCGGCCGCTACGTCGAGGCCCGGGCCCGGCGCAGCGCCTCCGAGGCGGTGGCGCGGCTCGCCACCCTGCGCCCTCGCGAGGCGCTGCTGGTCACCACCGGTGACGACGGTGCGCCACTGCGCCGGCGCGTCCCCGTCGAGCAGGTTGCGGTGGGGGACCGGCTCGAGGTCGTGCCGGGAGAGCGGATCCCGCTCGACGGCAGGGTGCTGGAGGGGCGCTCGGAGGCCGACGAGGCGCTGGTGACCGGCGAGTCGCGGCCGGTGCGGAAGGTTCCCGGGGAGCCGGTCATCGGCGGCACCATCAACCTGGCCGGGGCGCTCACCGTCGAGGTGACGCGCGTCGGCGCCGACACGCTGCTGGCCGGCATCATCCGGGCCGTCGAGGAGGCGCACGGGGCGAAGCCACGGCTGCAGGCCCTGGCCGACCGGGCCGTCGGGGTCTTCGTCCCGCTGGTGCTGCTGCTCGGCGCCGCGACCCTGGCAGGCCACCTCTGGCTGGGCGCCTCGGCGGAGCGGGCGTTGCTCCACGCCATCACCGTGGTGGTGATCGCCTGCCCCTGCGCGCTCGGGCTGGCCACGCCGGTGGCGATGCTGCTGGCCACCGGGCTGGCCACGGCGCGCGGCCTGCTCGTGAAGGGGGGCGACGCGCTCGAGGCGGCCGGGCGGGCCACCGAGGTGGTGCTGGACAAGACCGGGACCGTCACCCGCGGCCGGCCGGCGCTGCGGACCCTGCTGCCGCTCGGTGGCGGGGACGAGGTGGCGCTCCTGCGGCTAACGGCGGCGCTGGAGCGGCGCAGCGAGCACCACGTTGGCCGGGCGGTGGTGGACGCTGCCCGGGCGCTGCCGGCGGCGCCCGAACCGAGGGTCGAGGCCTTCCGGGTGATGGCGGGGCGTGGCGTGGCGGCGCTGGTCGACGGTGTCGCCGTGCTGGTCGGCAGCCGCGCCTTCCTCTCCGAGGAGGGGGTCGCGATCGGCGAGGCGGCGGTGGCGCTGGCGGCCGGACCGGAGGGGGAGGGGGATACAGTCGCCTGGCTGGCGCGCGCCGGCCAGGCCGTGGCCCTGCTGGTGGTGGCCGACCCGATCCGGGAGGAGGCTCCCCGCGCGCTGGCGGCGCTGACGACGCTTGGCCTGCGGGTCACGCTGGTGAGCGGAGACGCCCTCGCCACCACCGCCGCGGTGGCCGGCCGGCTCGGCCTCCCCTTCGAGGCCGAGCGGACGCCGCAGCAGAAGCGGGCCTTGGTGGCGGCCCGCCAGGCGGCCGGCGCGCGGGTGCTCATGGTGGGCGACGGCATCAACGACGCGCCGGCGCTCACCCAGGCCGACGCCGGCGTGGCCATGGGGCGCGGCACCGACGTCACCATGGAGAGCGCCGACGCGGTGCTGGTGCGCGACGACCTGGCGCTGCTGCCCGACCTGATCCTGCTGGGGCGGCGCACCACCCGCGTCATCAGGCAGAACGTCTTCTGGGCCTTCTTCTACAACGTGGTGGCCATCCCGCTGGCGGTGCTCGGCGTGCTTCATCCGATCGTCGGGGCGGCGGCCATGGCGGCGTCGAGCGCCTTCGTGGTCTTGAACTCGCTGCGGCTGCGCCGGACCTTCGCGGCGAAGGCGGAGGCGGACGCCAGCGCGATCGCGCCGCGTCGCGCCGGGAGCGTCCTTTGATCCTGACCGGCCTGATCCTCCTCTCCCTGGCGCTCGGCCTGGCCGCCTGGCTCGGCTTCGTCTGGTCGGTCAAGAGCGGGCAGTACGACGACCCCGAGGGGCCGAAGTACCGGATGCTCGACGACGACGAGGAGGAGGGGCGGCGGCCGAAGTCACCGCCGGGTCCTCCACCCAACGAGCCCCCGCCGCCGCCAAAGCCGTGAGGAGAGGGGCGCGCCCGATCAACTTTGGGCTCCGGCCCCGGCGGTGCCGTTCGGGTGGCGGGAAGCGTTGCGAGGGGGAGTGCGGGGGCGGATGGGTCCGATCGTGGCGCGAGAGCCGTTGCGAAAGTTCGCCGACGACTCAGCGACCCGGACTCAAGGTCATCTCGCGAGCGAGGTCGGGAGCGAGCGCCAGCCGCTCCGCTCTGGCGGCGAAAGGCGTGGCGAGGGGATGCGTGGGCGGTCGGCGGCTCGGTGGGCCGATGGAACCGGCGGGTGGACGGCGGCTCGGCGGGCTCGGCGGTCGGACCGGTGACTCAGGCTCCAGTCCAGACGCTTGGACTTGCCTCCCCCATTCGCGAGTCCCGACGTCGGGATTCATGACGGCGATTAATGTCCGAGTTCAGGAGAGGCCATCGCAGCAGGGAGCGCCGCGACCCTCGTTCCGCCCGTGAGTAGCTTGTAGTGAGAGGCGCGTCCGTTCGGCGGCTCCATCGGTCGTCTCGCGCCCCTGCGAACTACTCTGGGACGGGGTGTGAGCACGGCCGCACGACTCTGGGACGGTGATTCGCTGGGACGGGGAATCGGGGACGGGGAATCAGGACGCGACTCCAGAGTATTCCCCCGCCGTCCCGCGCCCTTGCGGCTGAGCGATTCGTGGACCGCTCCGGTCCCCGCAAGCGCGGAATCTCAGGCCGTTTTTCCCCGCCGGTGCGACCTTCGACCGGCTGACACCCACCCCCCCGGCGTGCTATCTCATCGGCCCCACCGACCTACCACCGGACCCCGGAGGAGCCACATGATCGAGGCCTACCTGAAGCACGAGGCGGAGCGGAAGGAACAGGGCATCCCGCCCAGGGCGCTCGACCCGGAACAGACCCGCGGGCTCGTGAAGCTGCTGGTCAAGCCGCCCAAGGGCAAGGAGCAGTTCCTCCTCGACCTGCTGGTCAACCGCGTCTCCCCCGGCGTCGACCCGGCCGCCGAGGTCAAGGCGGCCTTCCTCGCCGAGATCGTCAAGGGCAAGGCGACCTGCAAGCAGATCGACAAGCTCAAGGCGGTCGAGCTGCTCGGCACCATGGGCGGTGGCTACAACGTCCCGCCGCTGGTGGCCGCGCTCAAGGTGAAGCCGCTGGCCGCCGCAGCCGCCACGGCCCTCTCGCGAATCATCTACGTCTACGACGCCTTCGACGAGGTGCAGGCGCTCGCCAAGGCCAAGAACGCCGAGGCCAGGAAGGTGCTCGAGTCCTGGGCCAACGCCGAGTGGTTCACGGCCCGCACCGGCGTCCGCCCCACCATCAAGGTCAAGGTCTTCCGCGTCGACGGCGAGATCAACACCGACGACTTCTCGCCGGCCGGTGACGCCGCCACCCGCCCCGACATCCCGCTCCACGCCCTGGCCATGGGCAAGACCAAGTTCCCGGCCGGCCTCAAGACCATCGCCGGGTACCGCGCCGCCGGCTTCGAGGTCGCCTTCGTCGGCGACGTGGTCGGCACCGGCTCCTCGCGCAAGTCGGCCTGCAACAGCGTCCAGTGGGCCATCGGCGAGGACATCCCCTACGTCCCCAACAAGCGCAACGGCGGCGTCATCATCGGCGGCGTCATCGCCCCCATCTTCTTCAACACCGCCCAGGACTCCGGCGCGCTGCCCATCAAGGCCGACGTCTCGAAGCTCAAGATGGGCGACGTGGTCACCGTCGACACCGTCAAGGGCGAGATCCGCAGCGAGGACGGCGAGGTGCTCTCCACCTTCTCTCTCACCCCCGAGACCATCGGCGACGAGTTCCGCGCCGGCGGCCGCATCCCGCTGATCATCGGCCGGGCCCTCACCGAGCGGGCCCGCAAGGTCCAGAAGAAGGGGCCGACCGACCTCTTCGTCATCAAGACCAACCCGGCCCCGAAGAAGGGGCAGGGCTACACCCAGGGGCAGAAGATGGTCGGCCAGGCCTGCGGCCTGCCGGGCGCCCTGCCGGGCTGGTACGTCGAGCCGAAGATGACCACCGTCGGCTCGCAGGACACCACCGGCCCCATGACGGCCGACGAGCTCAAGGAGCTGGCCTGCCTGAAGTTCCTCGCGCCCATGGTGATGCAGTCTTTCTGCCACACCGCGGCCTACCCCAAGGCGGCCGACGTGAAGATGCACGCCACCCTGCCTGACTTCATCCAGGCCCGCGGCGGGGTGGCGCTCCGTCCCGGCGACGGCGTCATCCACTCCTGGCTCAACCGCCTCCTGCTCCCCGACACGGTGGGCACCGGCGGCGACTCGCACACCCGCTTCCCCATCGGCATCAGCTTCCCGGCCGGCTCCGGCCTGGTGGCCTTCGGCGCCGCCCTCGGCTTCATGCCGCTGGAGATGCCCGAGTCGGTGCTGGTCCGGTTCAAGGGCAAGCTCAACCCCGGCATCACGCTCCGTGACGTGGTCAACGCCATCCCGCTGGCCGCCATCACGTCCGGCGATCTGACGGTGCCCAAGAAGGGGAAGAAGAACATCTTCAACGGCACCATCCTGGAGATGGAGGGGCTCCCCGACCTGACCGTCGAGCAGGCCTTCGAGTTGACCGACGCCGCCGCCGAGCGCTCCGCAGCCGCCGCCTGCGTGGCCCTCTCGCCCCGGACCATCGCCACCTACCTGCGCTCCAACGTGGCCCTGATGCAGAAGATGATCGTCGACGGGTACGGCGACAAGCAGGCCTTCGAGGGGCGCATCGCCGCCGTGCAGAAGTGGCTCAAGAAGCCGGTGGTGCTGACCGCCGACAAGAACGCCGAGTACAAGAAGGTCTTCGAGATCGATCTGGCCACTATCACCGAGCCGATCCTGGCCTGCCCCAACGACCCGGACGACGTGAAGGTGCTCTCCGAGGTGGCCGGGACGAAGATCGACGACGTCTTCCTCGGCTCCTGCATGACCAACATCGGCCACTTCCGCGCCGCCGGCGAGATCTGGAAGGGGCAGAAGTTCAACCCGGCCGTCCGCACCTGGCTCTGCCCGCCCACCCGCATGGACCAGCAGCAGCTCAAGGAGGAGGCCTACTTCACCACCTACAGCGCCATCGGGGCCCGCATCGAGACCGCTGGCTGCTCCCTCTGCATGGGCAACCAGGCCCGGGTGCCGGACGCGGTGACGGTCTTCTCCACCTCGACCCGCAACTTCGACGACCGCATGGGCGGCGGGGCCAAGGTCTTCCTGGGCTCCGCCGAGCTCGGGGCGGTGGCCGCCAGCCTCGGCAAGCTGCCGACGCCGGCCGAGTACTTCGCCGCCTTCAACGCCAGGATCGCGCCCAAGGCCGACACGATCTATCGCTACCTGCAGTTCGACGAGCTGAAGGAGTACCAGCCAGTCAAGGGTGGCAAACTCAAGGTCGTGGCGTAAACGCGCGGCTGACGGCGCGGCCTGAAGGCTGCGCGATCAGCGCCGCAGCGTGCGCGGCAGCCGGACCTCGAAGGCGGTGCCGCCCTCGGCGCTGCTGGCGACCTCGATGGTGCCGCCCAGGAAGCGCCCGGTGAGGAGCCGCGAGACGAAGGTCCCCTCGCCGCGGCCCTCTCCCGGCTTGGTCGAGAAGTAGCGCTGGAAGATGCGGGGCAGGACCGCCGCCGGGATGGCCGCGGCGTTCCAGATCCGGAGCGCAACGCCGTCCGCGCAGGCCTCGATGGTGAGGCGGACCACGCCGCCTGGCGCGGTGGCCTCGAAGGCGTTGAGCAGCAGGCTGGTCACCACCCGCTGCAGCAGGTCCGGGTCGGTCTCGATCATCGGCTGCCGCTCGTCGAGCGAGATGAGCAGCGTCTTGCCGACCGCGGCCGGGTGGTGGCGGAAGAGCCGATCGGCCTGGTCGGCGACCCGCGCCAGCGCCACCGGCTCGACGGCGGCCTGCAGGGCCACGGCGCGGTCGTTGGAGAGGGCTCGCTGGACCTGCAGCTCGCGGGAGAGGCGGTCGGTGAGGGCCCGCACGTCGTCGACCGCGGCCGCCGCCCCGGGCGTGGACCCGCCGGGGAGGGCCTTCACGGCTGCGGCCAGCCCGGTGACCAGCGTGGAGAGGTCGTGGAAGTAGGCCCGCTCCAGCGAGGCCTTCCGCCGCTCGGCGCTCACGTCACGGAAGGTGAGGATGGTCAGCCGCTCGTCGCCGAGGTCGAGCGGCGCGGCCCGCACCTTCAGCTCGTGGTGGTGCAGCTCGCCGTTCCGCCGCACCGCCAGCGAGCAGTCCCGCTCCTCGGGCACCGACCGGGCGGTTGCGGCCACGATGGCGGCCGCCGCCCCGCAGCTGGCGCAGGCCCTGGAGGTGCCGCAGCCGCCAGGTCCGCTCTCGGCGTGGACGCACTGCAGCGCTTCGCCCGGACGCAGACCGAGCACCCCGGCCGGATCGGTGGCGCCGATGGCGGTCAGGCAGGCGCCGTTGAGCGCCACGACCTGCCGCTGGCTGTTGAGGATGGCGAGCGCACCGCCCCAGGAGCGGAGCAGCGTGTCGATGACGACGTTGCTGGCCACCTTCTCCACCAGGAAGCCGAGCAGGTCGCCGGGGGTCCGCTCGGCAGGCAGGAACCAGGTCGAACGTCGTGCCTGCGGCATCACGGTGGCCATGGAGAGCCTCCCCCCCGGAAGGCGCGCTCGCGCGAGCGTTCTGTACAGACTACCCCGCCTTGTCCCGAGACCACAGTGGGTGCGGGCGGCCCCTCCCTGAGAGGTGCTCCGCGTGAGGCTTAACGCCGCACCTCCGTCGGCGGGCGGACCGCCTCGAAGACGCAGCGGCGCAGGCCGGCCTCGGCGCGGACCCGATCGACACCTCCTGGCGACCTGCTCCGCAGCGCCTCCAGCCCCCGGATCCCCTCGGACGCCTGGCCGGCGGCGCAGCTCGACTCGGCCAGCAGGAAGCCGGCCTCCTGGGTGAGCAGTGCCGGAAGGGGGCCGGCCACGGCCCGGCGCAGGAGCGGCAGGGCCTCTGCCACCTCGCCGCGGGCCAGGCGGGCGCGCGCCGACAGGTAGGCCGTGAGCGGATGGTCGAGCCGCTCCAGGGTGGGGAGCGTGACCGCCTGATCGGCCTGCCCGAGCAGCCAGTCGCGCAGCAGCGAGGAGAGCCCGGCGTCGGAGAGGGCCGCCAGCTTGGCTTCGAGGAGCCGCTGCTCCAGCCGCTCGCCGACCGAGGCGCGGGCCACCAGCCAGCCGGCTGCTGCTGCGGCCGGTTCGTCGCGCCGCCAGGCGAGGTCGGCGTGCGCCGAGATCAGCGCGGTGGAGAGCGCGGCGTCGGTGTCGCCGGCGGCCCGGCCCGCTTCGAGGTAGGCAGCCTCGGCCTCGTCGAGGGCGCCGCTGCGCGCCAGCAGGTCGCCGGCCGACTTGAGCGGGCCGGCCCGGCCGGTGAGGGCCGAGACCCTCCGCAGCGCGGCGCATGCGCTGGTCAGCTGGCCGTGCCCGGCCTGGGCCCAGGCCCGCTCCTCCAGCGTCGCCACCTCGCGGGCGCAGGGGACCGCGAAGATCGCCGGCCGCGCGAAGCGGGCCCGGGCCGCCGCGGCCAGCCCCGGCGGAC
>JANYBC010000228.1 GCA_025360965.1 Anaeromyxobacter sp.
AAGTTCCCGGTCCAGCTCATCCGCGGCCTCGGCGAGCTGGGGCTGCTGGCGGTCAACGTCCCGGCCGAGCACGGCGGCTCCGAGGCCGGCGCGGTGGCCTCGGCCCTCTCGATGATGGAGCTGGCGGCGGTCGACGCCTCGGTGGCGGTCATCGTCGGCGTCACCAACATGGTGGCCGAGACCATCGCCAGGTACGGCTCGGCGGAGCAGAAGGCGCGCCACCTGCCACGGCTGGCCTCGGGGGAGTACCTGGCCGGCGCCTTCGGCCTCTCCGAGCCGGGGGCGGGCAGCGACCCCTCGGCCATCGCCACCCGCGCGGTGCGGCGCGGCGACCGCTGGGTGCTCGACGGCGCCAAGCAGTGGATCACCAGCGGCGACGTGGCCGGGGTGGTTGTGGTCTGGGCGCGGACGGAGCCCGAGCTGGCGGGAGGCCGGGGCATCACCGCCTTCCTGCTGCAGCCCGGGATGCACGGCTTCAGCGTCGGGCGGCACGAGGAGAAGATGGGGCAGCGCTGCTCCTCGACGGTGGCGCTGGCCTTCGACGGCGTTGAGCTGCCGGACGAGGCCAGGCTGGGCGCCATCGGCCAGGGGCTGGCCATCGCCCTCTCGGCGCTCGACGGCGGGCGGATCGGCATCGCCGCCCAGGCGACCGGCACCATGCGGGCGGCCATCGACGCCGCCGCGACCTACGCCAAGGAGCGCAAGACCTTCGGCAAGCCGATCGCCGAGCACCAGGCCATCGCCTTCATGCTGGCCGACATGGCGACCGCCCAGCAGGCCGGTCGGCTCATGACGCTGCGGGCGGCGGCGCTCAAGGAGGCGGGGGGGCCGATCACCCAGGCCGCCTCGATGGCCAAGCTCTTCGCCAGCGAGGCGGCGCAGCGGGTGGTCGACGCCGCCGTGCAGATCCACGGCGGCTACGGCTACACCGAGGAGTACCCGGTGGCCAAGCTCTACCGCGACGCGCGGGTGCAGCGGATCTACGAAGGGACCAGCGAGATCCAGCGGATGGTGATCGCGCGGCAGCTCCTGCGCGACGGCTGATCGGGCGCTGGTCCGCCGGGAGCCTAGGAGCCGGTCCTCGACTCGGCCAGCTCGTCGTCGGTCGCGATGAGGTGACCGGTCCGCTCGCGCTTCACCCGCAGGTAGCCTTCCGAGTGCGGATTGGACGGGGAGGGCAGGGCGACCCGCCGCCGGACCTCGACGCCGGCCTGGCGCAGCCCATCGAGCTTGAGCGGGTTGTTGGTGATGAGCTGGACGCTCCGCACCCCGAGCAGCTGGAGCATGTCGGCCGCCACGTCATAGCTGCGCAGATCGTCGCCGAAGCCGAGCAGCCGGTTGGCCTCGTAGGTGTCGTGGCCGCGGGCCTGGAGGGCGTAGGCCTTGATCTTGTTGCCGAGGCCGATGCCGCGACCCTCCTGCCGCAGGTAGACCAGCACGCCACGGCCGCGGGCGGCGATGGCGTCGAGGGCCCGGTCGAGCTGGGCCCGGCAGTCGCACTTGAGCGAGCCGAGCACCTCCGAGGTCAGGCACTCCGAGTGGACGCGGGCCAGCACGGCGTCGCCGGCGACGTCGCCCATGACCATGGCGACGTGCTCGGCGCCGGACTGCTTTTCGCGAAAGACCACGGTCCTGAAGAGCCCTCGCTCCGTCGGAAGGGGGGCCTCGGCGTAGAGTTCCAGCCGCTGGGTCTCACGACGGGTGCTCCGCTCCGCCATCGCCACCACGTGCTGGTCCATCTCTGGTTGCCCCCTGGGGCCAGAAGGTGGCCCGCGTGAGGGGGATATGGCGCCCGCGGCGCGGCGCGGCAAGGGGATCGACCGATCCCGACCGAGAGTAGTTTGGCAGATAGAAAGGGCTGTCAGGACAAACGGTTAGCCATTGACCAGGGCGCGCGATTGACCGCGTACTGCTCCCGACCGAGAGCAACTTCAGGACCGCCACCGTCCGTAAGTGGACTTATCAAGTCCCCGACCGCCCGAACGCCCCATGCGGGGCTCGACGCCTTGACGCGAGCTCTCGCGGGGCGGCGCCCGCGCGCTACATCCTGGCCTCGAAGTACTCGAAGGCGTCAATGATGTCGAGGTAGGTCCCGTCGAAGCCGGCGTCGAGGATCCTCTTCAGGTAGGAGGCGTCGTTCCCGAAGATGATCGCCTGCCAGGCCGGGTCCCAGTAGCGGACCTTGTAGTTCCCCGGCCAGTCGGGATTGGCCTTCTCGAGCCAGGGCGGCGGGAAGAGCCTCCATCTGGCGTCCCAGTAGAAGCGATAGCTCTCGGCCTCGCCGATGCTCATGTAGGCGATCACCAGGCGCGAGCCGCCGCCCGGCTTGGTCCGGAGCGTGGCGATCTCGGCCGCCGTGAAGGGGACCTGCCCGAGGTCGACGTCGTCGAAGTAGAGGTCGATGACGAAGGCGTCGTAGCTGGTCGCCGCCAGCGCGGCCAGGAAGCCGGCCTTGGTGGCGTACATGACGCTGGAGTTGAGCAGGTAGAGGAAGTTCTTCGCCCCGGCCAGCTTGGTGACGTCGCTGGTGTTGACCGACATGGGAGCCGTGGGGGCGGGGTAGCCGGGGATCCGGTCCAGCTCCCGGCTGTCGGCGGCGAAGGAGGTGTACCCCCTGGCCAGGTTCCTGGCGTAGGAGTCGTCGACGTTGGCCCTGGTCGAGCAGTAGTCGGTCACCAGGGGCAGGACGCCGCCGGCCTTTGCGACGTCCATGTAGAGGATGATCTTGTCGCGCGTGTCGGCGGCCGTCGCGACGTCATCGGTCACGTACCCGTAGAAGAGATCCTCGCGGCCGACACCGTCGATGGCGGCCAGGTAGGTGGAGTCCGGCGGGCTGGTGGGGGCCCCGTCGGTGGTCACCAGTTCGTGGCCGTTCTGGGGGATGACGATGAAGCCCGGCTTGAGGCCGCGCGCGTAGGCGCTGATCCCCTGGACGAACGCGCGCATCTGCTGCTTGTAGACGGTGTTCCCGGTCGTCGAAGGATCGACGCCGGGCGGGTCGGTGGCGGCCCCGCCGCCGCAGGACCAGGAGACGGCAAGGCAGAGCAGGCTTGCAGCGAGGACCACCGAACGCCGCTTCATGCGAACCCCCTCGTGAACCAGGCCAGCCAGCGCCCTGATGAAAGGAGAGCCTAGCGCAATCGGAGACTCAGACCAGCAGGCCGATGATGGTGGCGGCAACCAGCAGGAAGGCCAGCACCACCTTGACCACGCTGCCGACCAGGTAGCCGACCAGGGTGCCGGCGCCGGCCTGCAGCGCCTTCTTCAGGTTCGGGTCCTTCCAGAGCTCCAGCGCCGTGGCGGCCCAGTCGGCGGCCACGATGAGGAGGGCCAGCACCCCGGTGACCGAGAGGGTCGGCGCGCCGATCAGCCCGAAGTCCCCCGCCCAGGCGATCAACCAGACGCCACCCCAGAGCAGCAGCGCGCCGGGTAGCACCGGCACCACGACGCCAGCCAGGCCGGCCAGCAACGCCAGGGCGCCGAGCAGGTAGAGGAGGGCGCTCACGCAACCAGCTTAGCGCCCACGCCGGCCAGGCGAGGCTGCTGAACCGGCCGACCGAACCAAGCCTGGCCCAGAGCTCAGGGAGTCACCATAATACATATTATCGGACGTTCTCGCGCGGCGCCCAGATGCAAATGTCCGGTCCCAGCCAAGTAGAGATCTCCGCCTGCGGCGACCCCCTGTCGCCCGCGAGGCGGACGGATGGCTGGGGAGTTCCTCACGATGAGCGCCGCGGAGTTGGACCGGCTGGAGACCGTCCGGCGGGTCGTTGAGGATCAGCTTTCCCAGGTGAAGGCCGGCGAGTTACTGGGCCTCACCGTCCGCCAGGTTCGCAGGCTGTGCCGCGCGTTCGAGCGCGCCGGGAGCGAGTCCGGCGCGCCCACCAGCCGAGGCACCGCCGGTCCTGCCTCAGCGAGTTGGTCCAGATCGATGGCTGCGACCATGAGTGGTTCGAGGACCGGGCGCGGCTCAGCGGCCCAGGGCCGGGCTGCGAACCAGAACGACAGGGTTCACCGCTTCGCGGCGCCGGCAGGGTTCCCTTCAACCTGTTCCTCGAGCTGGAACTCCTGGATCTTCCGGTACAGGCTCCGCTCGCTGATGCCGAGCAGCGCCGCCGCCTTGGCCCGGTGCCCGCCGGCCGAGGCCAGCACGCGCTGAAGGTGGCGGCGCTCCACCTCCAGCAATGGGAGCAGCGCCGCCTGGCCCTCGTCCGAGCCTTCGTCGAGAGGTGCCACGATGCGCAGCTCGCGCGGCAGGTCGGTGGCCTGGATCTCGTCGGCGTCGGCGAGGACCGCCGCTCGCTCCACGGCGTGTCGCAGCTCCCTGACGTTGCCCGGCCACCGGTAGTCCTGCATGGCCTCGACCGCATCCGCGGCCAGCCGCTTGTGGGTCCCGTACCGGGCGTTGTGGCGCGCCAGGAAGTGGTCGGCCAGGAACGGGACGTCCTCGCGCCGCTTCCGCAGCGGGACCAGCTCGACGTGGATGGCGTTGAGCCTGAAGAAGAGGTCCTGCCGGAACCGCCCACCGGCGATCATCCGCTCCAGGTCGCGGTTGGTCGCCGCGATGAGCCGCACGTCGACCGTTATCTCACGGCCACCACCGACCCGTCGGAACGTCGAGGTCTCGAGGATGCGCAGCAGGCTGGCCTGCAGAGTCGGGCTGACGTCCCCGACCTCATCGAGGAAGATGGTGCCGCCATGGGCCGTCTCGAAGAGGCCGTGGCGCATCTTCACGGCCCCGGTGAAGGCGCCCCGCTCGTGCCCGAAGAGCTCCGACTGCAGGAGGTTGTCGTTGAGCGAGGCGCAGTCCACCGCCACGAACGGGTGGTCGCGCCGACCGCTGGCCCTGTGGATGGCCGCCGCCGCCAGGTCCTTGCCGGTCCCGGTCTCGCCGAGCAGGAGCACGGTGGAGTCGGTCGGGCCGACCTTCTGGATGAAGCGCCGCAGGGCCTCGATCTCGGCTCCTTGCCCGATCAGGTCGGCCGAGAGCTTGGTCGGCCGCAGGCCGTCCTTGAGCCGGGCGTTCTCCTCGCCGAGGCGCCGGTGCTCGAGCGCCCGCCGGGTGGCCAGCTCGATGGCGGCCAGCGGCGTCGGCTTCTGGAGGAACTCGTAGGCCCCCATCTTCATGGCGGCGATGGCGCTGTCGATGGTCCCGTGAGCGGTGAGGACCACGACCTCCAGCGCCGGCTGTTCGGAGCGGAGCCGCCTCAAGACGTCGAGGCCCGACTGGTCCGGCAAGGAGAGGTCGAGCAGCAGGACGTCCGGCTCGCTCGCCTGGGCCAGCTTGATCCCCTCCTCGGCCGTGGCCGCCACCTGGATGGCGTGCCCGAATCGGCCCAGCTCGGCGGCCAGCAGGGAGCGGAGGGTGTCGTCGTCGTCGATGATGAGCAGGTTCATGCCGGTGGGCCTTCCCGTCGATCGGTCCCGGCCGTCACCACCCGCTCCGGAGCGCGGCGGAGCCGGACCGTGAAGGTGGTCCCGACGCCGGGGCGGCTGTCGACCTCGATGAAGCCGCCGGCGCGCGCCATCAGGGCCTGGCTGATGAAGAGCCCGAGCCCGGTCCCGTTGCGGCTTTGCTTGGACCGCCGGAACGGCTCGAAGAGGTGCTTGCCGATGTCCTCCGACAGGCCGGGGCCGGAGTCGGAGAAGGAGACGGCGACGCCGTCGCCGGCGCCGCTCACCTGGACCACCAGCCTGCCCCCGGTCGGCATGGCCTTGAGGGCGTTGAGGACCAGGTTGAGGAACACCTGCTCCAGCAACATGTCGGGCGCCGTGGCGAGCACCAGGTCGGGCGCCAGGACCTCGCACTCCACCCGCTGCGCGCGAGCCTCGTGCTTGACCAGCGCCAGCACCTCGCGGGCCGACTTGGCCACGTCGACCACACCGAGCTCGCCGCTGGGTATGCGGGCGAACCCGAGCAGCCGCTGCGTCACCACGTGGCACCGGAACACCTGCTTCCGGACGATCTCGAGGTAGTCGCGGATCTCGTCAGGCGCGGTGCCGGCATCGGGCGGCAGCCGCGCCAGCAGGCCGTCGACGGCGGTGATGATCGAGGCCAGTGGGTTGCCGACCTCGTGCGCGACGCTCGAGGCCAGGACACCGAGCGACGCCAGCCGCTCGGACTGCTCGAGGCCCGCCTCCAGCTCACGCCGGTCGGAGATGTCGCGCCAGACCTCGATCACAGCGGTCGTGGCCCCGTCCGGTGAGCGCAGCGCCTGGGCGTAGAGCTCCTCGGTCCGCTCGCCATTCCCGGCGCGGACGATCTCCTTCTCGAGGACGCCGCTCGCCAGGGCGCGCTCGGCAGGGAGCGCCTGGTCGCTGGCGGCCTCGATGCCGGCCGCCCGGATCAGGTCGCGGTAGGGAGTGCCCGGCACCGGCGGCGCCCCGGTGATGCGGTGGATGCAGGCCTTGTTGATGGTGACCACCCTCCCCTCGAGGTCGAGCAGCACCACGCCGTCGGAGATGCCGTTGACCAGCTCCTCCAGCTCGCGGCGCTGCGCCGCGACGGCCAACATGGCCGCCTCCAGCCGTTGCGCCATGTCGTCGAAGTCGCGGGCCAGGTCCCCGAGCTCGTCGAAGCTCGGATCGCGGGCTCGGGCGGTGAGGTCGCCGCCGCCCAGGCTGCGGGTGGTGGCCCTCAGCCGCTCGAGCCGGAGCAGGACCGTCCGCTCGACCGCCAGCCCCATGATGCCGAGCAGGAGCGCCAGCAGGATGACGCCTCCCATCAGCAGGTGCTGCTGGGACAGGGCGATGGTCCGCTGGAGGGGCGCCAGCGAGCGATCGATGATCAACATCCCGTTGACCCGTGGCCCGGTGCTGTGACACCGCTGGCAGCTCGTGGCGTTCGGCATGGGAGCCAGGGTGCGCAGGGCCGTCCCGTCTCCCTGCAGCAAGGTCACGGGCGAGGTCGCCCCCGACGTCCGCCAGGCGAGCAGCTGGAGCTGCTCCGGGGAGTCCTCGGCGAGGCGCACCATGGGCGAGCCGGGCTGGCTGGTCACCTTCGAGGTCCCGTTGACGTCGATGACGCCGACCCAGATGACGCCGGGGGCCTGGCCGATGACCTGGACCAGCCTGATGAAGGCCTTGCGATCCTCGGAGAGCATCTGCTCCTCGAGCACGGCCCGGATCTCGTTGATGTCGGTGATGCTGGCCTGCTCCGTGACGTCGAGCACGGCGGCGTTGACGTAGCGGATGGTCTGCCAGGACTGCAGGGCGAAGACGATGGCCGTCGCCGTCACAAGGAGCATCACCAGCTTGTACCTGAGCCGGTGCCAGATCCTGGCCTGGGGGCGGGCCTGCAACGAGGCCCGCGGCGGTGGCTCGAGGTGGCTCACGGTGGCGATTATGGACTGAAATGGTCAACAAGTCCCCGCGGCTGCCATGTTGTCAGGGCCCTGCCAAACGGGCAGGTCGGTGATCCGTGGCGGCCGTCCGTCGTGGTCCCGCGCCTCGTCCAAGGGCGCGATCCGACAGGCGATGCGCCTCCCCGGCCCGCTGGCTCCAGCGTTGCAAAGTCTCCCGGCACCTGTGACGCACCAACGACTTCGCCGCTTCGCAGCCAAATCCCCCCTGCCGCTGGAGAATCGAATGACCTTCTCGAAGACCACGCCTCTGCGACTGGTGCTGCTCACCGTGGCCCTGGCCCTGGCCACGCCCGCCTCGGCGATCCCGGCCTTCGCCCGCAAGTACACGACCAGCTGCCTCACCTGCCACACCGTCTACCCGAAGCTGACGCCGTTCGGCGAGGCCTTCCGGCGCAACGGCTACATGTTCCCTGGCGTGGACTCCGACGTCATCAAGGCCGAGCAGATCCCCATGGGGCAGGAGGCCAACAAGAAGACCTTCCCGGAGACCGCCTGGCCCTCCAGCATCCCGGCCTCGGTGCCGCTCTCGGTCGGCGCCAACGGGAAGGCGGTCTTCACGCCATCCAAGACCTCCAGCGCCGGCGTCGCCTCCAACGGCACCAAGTTCACGCTGCAGGACCTGACCCCCGAGGCCCACATCTGGGCGGGCGCTTCGGTCGACGACAACATCACCCTCTGGGCCGAGCTCACCTTCAGCGGAGCCGCCGACGTCGAGCACGCACAGATCCTCTTCAACAACCTCCTCGGCCCGAAGCACGCCGTCAACCTGATCGTCGGCCACGGGTTCCCCAACGTGACCCAGTACGGACCGCACTCCTCCTACCTGGGCGACGCCATGCTGCCCACCATGCCGGTCACCGCCATCTACCGCCCCGCCGACCTGGGCGCCGACCCCTGGACGCTGGTCGACAACTACACCGGCATGGAGGTGAACGGGGTCATCGGCGGCCGCTTCGACTACGCGCTCGGGCTCAACGCCGGCAAGACCCCCGGCTCCGGCCTCAGCGTTC
Organism: Anaeromyxobacter sp.; assembly: GCA_025360965.1. Lineage (GTDB taxonomy): Bacteria > Myxococcota > Myxococcia > Myxococcales > Anaeromyxobacteraceae > JADKCZ01. Next base: position 8,375 of record JANYBC010000228.1, read on the forward strand.
CCACCGACAACTTCTACGGCCGCATCGGCTTCAAGGTGGGCGGCATGCGCCTCGACGGTGAGGGCTCATCCGGCGCCGCCGACGCCACGCGCCCCTGGGCCGAGGACGCCTTCGGCGTCTACGCCTTCGGCTATCAGTCACATTCCCGCGTCGATCCATCCGCGGTCGCGGCCGGCCTCACCACCTTCGGCGACACCGCCAACGTGATCGGCCTGGGCGCGCGCGGGACCTACGGCTCGGCCGAGCTGAACCTCGGCGCTTACAGCCAGAAGCACAACCACGCCTCCGACACCGAGGGCAAGGTGACCGGCACGGTGACCTTCGGCGAGCTCTCCTACGTGGTCTACCCCTGGCTGGTGCCGGCGGTGCGAGTCGAGCACTTCGGCCTCAAGCCGGACGGCGGCGACTCGATCAGCAATACGCTGATCCAGCCGGGCGTCGCCTTCCTCATCCGGCCCAACGTAAAGCTGGTGACCGTCTTCAACTACGAGAGGACCAACGGCTTCCCCACCACCGGCGGCTGGATGGGAGGCGCCTCCGACTTCGGCCAGCACGTCTCCACGGCACCCGCCTCCGGCGCCACCAAGCTCAGCGAGTTCGAGACGGTCGGCTTCTTCCTCGCCTGGGCCAACTGAGCTGCCCCCGGAGATCACCATGAGCACCATCGCCACGCGTCTCTCCCGGCTCCTGCTCCTCGTCGCCAGCGCCACCGTCGGCGTCGCCGCCGCGGACGGCGGCACCATCACCGGCAAGGTCGAGGCCACTCCCGCCAAGTACCTCGAGGAGACGGTGGTCTACCTCAAGGGCCCCAAGGGTGCGGTCAAGCCGGAGGTCAAGGTCATGGACCAGCGCGCCATGGCCTTCATCCCGCACGTCCTGGCGATCACGCTCGGTGACACCGTGAAGTTCCAGAACCACGACGGCGTGGTCCACAACGTCTACTCGCCGGACAACGAGGGCGTCAACCTGGGCTCCTTCAAGCAGGAGGAGGAGCGCTCCTACACCTTCGGGCAGGAGGGCTCCTACAGCCAGCTCTGCAGCATGCACCCGGAGATGCTGGCCTACGTCTTCGTCTCCCCGACGCCGTACAAGGCGGTGGTCGACAAGAAGGGGAGCTTCACCATCAGCAACGTCCCGCCCGGCACCTGGCAGGTGGCGGTCTGGAACTCCCGCCTCAAGGCGGCCGACAAGAGCGTCACCGTGGTGGCCGGGCAGACCGTGACCGTGAACCTGGCCGTGAAGCGCTGAGGGTGGCCGCGTGAGCTTTGCCCACACCCGCCACGCCCTGGTGGTCGCGGCGGCGGCCATGCTGGCGTGCCAGCCGCCGGCACCTGCCCCGGGCTCGCCCGGGGCGGAGGCCGCCGCGGCGGAGCTCCCCGCCTGCGCTCCGCCGGTCGAGGCCGGTCCGGCAGGTGCGCCCTCCGCGCCCCTGCCGCCGCTCGGCATCACCATCGGCGCCCAGGGGGAGCCGGCCCCGGTCGGCGAGGTGGCCTTCAGCCACAGGGCTCACGCCGGCGACTGCAAGATCCCCTGCCTGGCCTGCCACGTCTTCGCCACCCAGTCGCCGGTGGCCGGGATTCCCTCGGGTCGCAAGTGCATGGGCTGCCACAAGTTCGTGGCCAAGGAGAAGCTGGGGGTCCGCATCCTCGCGGCCAGGGTCAAGGCCGAGCAGCCGCTCCGCTGGGAGCGGGTCTTCGTCGTGCCGGACTTCATCTACTTCTCCCACCGCGCCCACCTGCGGATCGAGGCGAAGGCCGACTGCAAGGACTGCGAGAAGGTCGAGTGCAAGGACTGCCACGGCGACGTGGCGTCCCAGAAGGTGGTCCGCCAGGAGACGCCGTTCACGATGGGAATGTGCCTGGGCTGCCACGAGAAGAAGAGGGCCCCACGCGGCTGCACGGTCTGCCACAAGTGACGGGACACCCATGAGACTGACACGTCGCACCTTCCTCGGCTCGGCCGTCGGCGTCCTCGGTATCGGCCTTCTGGAGGGCTGCAAGGAGAAGCTGCCACGGTACCTGGTGCCGTACTCGGCGCCGCCGGACGACGTCGTGCCCGGGCTGGCCCGGAAATACCGGACCGTCTGCCGCGAGTGCCCGGCTGCCTGTGGCGCCACGGTGAGGGTGCGCGAAGGCCGCGCCGTCAAGATGGAGGGGAGCCCGGACCACCCGGTCAGCCTGGGCGCGCTCTGTCCGGGCGGGCAGGCGGCCATCGAGCGGCTCTACGCGCCGACCCGGCTGGGGACGCCGCTGCTCGGGGGCAAGGAGGTCGCCTGGGACCGGGCCGAGGCGGCGCTGCTCGAAGGGCTGACGGGAACCCTGGCGGCCGGGAAGCGGGTGGTGGTGCTGAGCCGGCCTGAGCACGGTCAGCTCGGCGCCCTCTTCGGCGCCTGGCTGGCGGCGCTCGGCCAGCCGTCCTCGCAGGTGGTCAGCTTCGACCCGATGGCGCGCGGGTGGCTCCGCGAAGGGCAGCGGCGGGCCTTCGGGACCACCGCCACGCCCAGCTACGACTTCGCCGCGGCCAGGCTGCTCCTCTCCATCGGCGACGACTTCGTAGAGGAGGGATCGCCCGTCGAGGCGGCGCGAGCGCTCGGTGAGCACCGGGCCGCTGGGGGGCGCTCCATCTACCTTGGGCCGCGGCTCTCGCTGACGGCGGCCTCGGCGGACGAGTGGCTCTCGGTCGAGCCCGGGACGGAGCTGACCTTCGTGCTCGGGCTGGCGCGCCAGGTCCTCGAGCGGCTCGGCTCCCGGGTGGCGCTCCCGCCCGCCGTCGCCGACGGGCTGCGCTCCCGGCTCGCGCCCTACGATGACGCCGCGGTGGCGGCACGCTCCAGGCTCAGCAAGGGGACGGTGGCCGAGCTGGCCGCCGCGTTGATCGCGGCCAGCCCGAGCCTGGTGGTCGGACCGGGCCGCGTCGCCGCCGGCAGCGACGCCGCAGCGCTGGCCGAGGCGGTCTACGTCCTCAACGCGCTGCTCGGCAACGTCGGGAAGACGCTGCGCTTCCTCGCTGATCCGCCGCGGCCACCTGGCATGGAGCAGGCCGAGTTCATCCGGCGAGCGGCGGCCGGCGAGATCGGCATGGTGCTGCTCCACCACGCCGATCCGCTCGCCTTCGGCCCGGTCCAGGCCGGCCTCGCCGCGGCGCTGGGGCGTGTCCCGATCGTGGCCGCCTTCACCAACGAGCTGGACCTCACGGCGCGCCAGGCGCAGCTGGTCCTCCCCGACCATCACTTCCTCGAGAGCTGGTCCGACGTGACCCCGCGGCCCGGCGTGCAGGGCATCCAGCAGCCGGTCATGACGCCGGTGCTCGGGACCCGCCCTGCCGCCGACGTGTTGCTGGCGGCGGCCCGCGCCCTCGGCAAGACGGCCGGACTCCCAGAGGGCTCCTTCGGCGAGGCGATGCGCCAGGCCTTCACAGAGAAGGAGATCGAGGCCGGCGGCCGGTTCGAGGTGGTGACGCCGCTGGCGGTGGCGCTGCTGCCGAGCGCGCTCGGCTCGCTGCCGGCGCCGGCCCAACGCCGCGGCCCGGGCATGGGGCTCCCGCTGGTGGTGGCCCCGACCATCCGCCACCTCGACGGTCGCACCCCGCGCAGCGCCCTGCTCCAGGAGATGCCCGACCCGCTCTCAGGCTTCTCCTGGACCGGCTGGGTCGAGTTCCACCCGACCACCGCCCTGGCGCTCAAGGTCAAGGCGGGCGACGTGGTCGCGCTGGAGGGCCCGGGCGGCCGGGTCGACCTGCCGGCCCACGTCACCCCGGCCATCAGGCCAGGCCTGGTCGCCGTGCCGGTGGGCGACGCCACCAGCCTGCTCGACGGGGCTGGCCCCATCGGCCTCGGCGTGCGAGTCACTGCGGTGCCGACCGGCCTGCAGCGCCCCCTGCACCTCCCCGAGGAGGGGCGACACCAGCATGGCCGTGAGCTGGCGCGGAGCGTCAGCCGCGCCGCCCCGCGGCTTCCCCCGCAGGACCCGTTGCCGTCGATGTACCCCGCCGTGGAGCACCCCGACCACCGCTGGGGCCTGGCCATCGACCTGGACCGCTGCACCGGCTGCGGCGCCTGCACCGCGGCCTGCTACGTCGAGAACAACCTCCCCATCGTCGGCGCCGAGGACATGCAGCGGGGTCGCTCGATGTCGTGGCTGCGAATCCAGGCCTTCGTCGACGAGACCCCGGCGGGGCCGGAGGCCTCCTTCCTCCCGCTCGGCTGTCAGCACTGCAGCAACGCGCCCTGCGAAGCGGTCTGCCCGACCTTCGCGACCTACCACACCCAGGAGGGGCTCAACGCGCAGATCTACGCCCGCTGCATCGGCACGCGGTACTGCGAGAACAACTGCCCCTACGGCGTCCGGCGCTTCAACTTCTCGGAGTGGCCGCGGGAGGGCAACGCCCGGCTCGGCCTCAACCCGGACGTCACCGTCCGAGATCGCGGGGTGACCGAGAAGTGCTCGCTCTGCATCCACCGGATCAGCGCCGGGGAGGAGGAGGCCCGGCTTGACGGGCGGAAGCAGCTGCGCGACGGCGAGATCGTCTCGGCCTGTGCCGCCACCTGCCCGACCCGGGCCATCGTCTTCGGCGACCTCAAGGACCCCGGGTCCGAGATCTCCCGCCGGGCCGCCGACGGCCGCGCCTACAAGCTCCTCGGCGAGCTCAACACCGAGCCGGGCGTCGTCTACCTCGCACGCCGCAGGGAGAAGGCCTGACGTGAGCGACTCCAAGATCACCCAGATCGAGCGGGACACACTGGCCACCATGTCCTCGACCTCCCGGCTCTACTGGGCCGGGCTGGCCGGCTCGGTCATCCTGGTGGCGATCGGCGGCTGGGCCTGGTCGCTGGCGTTGCGCCAGGGGCTCGGCGTCCTCGGGCTCAACGAGCCGGTGATGTGGGGCGCCCTCATCACCACCTTCGTCTTCTTCATCGGCGTGAGCCACTCCGGGACGCTGGTCTCGGCCATCCTCTACTTCACCCGCTCTCCGCTCCGCGCGGCCATCGGCCGCTCGGCGGAGGCCATGACGGTCATCACCATCCTCACCGCCGGGCTCTACCCCATCATCCACATCGGCCGCTCTTGGCTCTTCTTCTTCGTGCTGGCCTACCCGAACCAGCGCCAGCTCTGGCCCAACTTCCGGTCGCCGCTCACCTGGGACGTCTTCGCCATCAGCTCCTACGTGACGGTCAGCGGCCTGTTCCTCTACATGGGGATGCTGCCAGACCTGGCGCTGCTCTCCCGCCGCATCACCGGCTGGCGCCGCCCACTCTACCGGGTGCTCTCGCTGGGCTTCTCCGGGACCGACGCCGAGTGGACGCTCTTCGAGAAGGCCTATCCCATCTTCGCCGCGGTGGTGGTCCCGCTGGCCGTCTCGGTGCACAGCGTCGTCTCCTGGGACTTCGCCATGTCGGTGATGCCGGGGTGGCACTCCGCCATCTTCGCCCCCTACTTCGTGGCTGGCGCCATCTTCTCGGGGATCGCCATGGCCATCCTGCTGCTCTCCGGCCTGCGCCGAGGCTACAGGCTCGAGGGCCACATCAAGCCGGCGCACTTCGACCTGATGGCCAAGCTGCTGCTGGCGATGTCGCTGGTGATGACCTTCGTCTACCTGACCGAGTTCTTCATGGCCTTCTTCCGGGGGAACGCGGCCGAGATCGAGGTCTTCAGGTGGCGGGCCACCGGGAGCTACGCCTGGGTCTTCTGGCTGGTCATGTTCTGCAACGGCGTGGCGCCCCTGGCCTGCTTCTGGCGGCGCGTCCGGCGCAGCCTCCCGGCGCTGATCGTCATCTCGGTGCTGGTCTCCGTCGGCATGTGGTTCGAGCGGTTCCTCTTCATCGTCACCACCCTGGCGCACTCCTACAACCCGGCCAACTGGGGACACTACATCCCGACCTGGCCCGAGCTGCTCATCTGCCTGGGCGGCTTCGGCTGGTTCCTCATGCTGTTCCTGATCTTCGTGAAGGTCTTCCCGTCGATGTCGGTGGCCGAGACCATGCAGCACGAGCACGCCCTGTCGCTGCCGGCCACCGGGGACGAGGCCGAGGTGACCCATGCCTGACGATCTGGTGGCGGTCTTCTCCGACCCCGACGCCGCGGCCGCCGCGCTCCGCCAGCTGGGCGCGGCCTCGATCCACGGGGTGCGGGTGATCAGCCCGGCCCCCTACCCCGCCGTGCACCTCACCGGGCAGCCCGGCCCGTGGCGTTACCTCGGGTCCATCGCGCTGGTGGGGGGGCTCACCGGCCTGGCGGCCGCCACGGCCCTGCAGGTGGTCACCTCCCGCTCCCTCAACATCATCGTGGGCGGCAAGCCCATCGTCGCCTGGCCGGCCTTCGGCGTCGTCATGTTCGAGCTCACCATGCTGTTCGCGGGCATCTTCAACTTCTCGGCGCTGGTCCTGCTCTCCGCCGTGGCGCGCCGCAAGGTCCCGGCCGCGGCGCGTCGGTTGGCCGACTCGGAGCGGATCGTGGTGCTGGTTCCGGCGGCACGGCTCCGCGGCGGCGCCGAGGCCACGGTCAGGGCCGCCTTGAAGCACGCCGTGGAGGTGCGGTCATGAACCGCCGGCTCCTGCCCCTGGGTGCCCTCGCCCTGGCCGCCTGCAGCTCCAACGTGCAGTGGCCCGCCAGCATGGAGCTGCAGCCCTCGGTCCAGCCGCTGGCGGAGGCGCGCCCGCCTCCGGCCGGCTCGATCCCCCTGGGTGGCCTGGAGACGCTCGCCGACCGCGAGGACGTCGCCGACCTGAAGCCCCCGGCGCCGTTCGACGCGGCCGTCGAGGTGCGGGGCAAGGCGCTCTTCGCCGTGCACTGCACCGCGTGCCACGGTCCGGACGCCAAGGGAGACGGCCCGGTCTCGGCCAGGTTCCCGCCGGCGCCCAACCTGCGTCACGTCTCCATCTGCAAGCGCGGCGACGGCTTCCTCTACGGCACCCTCACCGCCGGTGGGAAGGCCATGCCGCCCATGCGGGAGGGCACCTCCTCCAGAGACCGCTGGGCCCTGGTGGCCTTCGTCCGATCGCTCCAGCGTGAAGGCTGCGTCGGTACGCTTGGTCGGCAGGACGGGGTGACGCCATGAGCTGGCATCGAGCGGCCTACGCCGGCATCGGCGCGCGCGCGACCTGGACGGCCATGGTGGCGGTGGTGCTCGGCGTCGGGGCCTTCGTGACCGGCAAGGGCGCGGTCGAGGCCTCGCGCACCTTCGGCACCTTCCTGGCGGCCTGGCTCTTCCTCGCGGGGCTGGCCATGGGGGCGGTGGCCGCCCGGTCGCTCTTCAAGGTCGTCGGGGCACGCTGGGCACGCCCGCTCACCGACGCCGCCGCCGGGCTGACGGCGTTCGTCCCGGCCGCCTCGCTGCTCCTGGCGGTGGTCCTGGTGGGCGCGCTCCCGCGCTTCGCCACCGCGACGGGCTGGCTGAGCCCGGTCAGCCTGATCGGCCGGAACGTCCTGCTCAACGCCATCCTGTTCGGGTTCGCCTGGCTCCGCTTCCGGCGCACCGACGGCGTGGGGCCCCCTCCGTCGCTGGCCGAGGCCGTCGGCTTCCTCGTGGTCTTCGGGCTGGTGCTCTCGCTCTGGTCGTTCGACTTCATCCTCGGGCCGGACCCCATCTTCGGGAACACCCTCATCGGTCCCTTCCTCTTCACCGGGGCCTTCCTCTCGGGGACCGGCCTGGTGACGCTCATGGCCCTGGCCCGGGGGAGCCTCCCGGACCGGGCGCGGCGCGACGCCGCCTCCCTGGTCTTCGCGCTGGCCATCTTCTGGGTCTACCTGTTCTGCTCCCAGGCGCTCACCTTCTGGTATGGCAACCTCCCGGACGAGATCACCTGGGCGCTGCGCCGGCTCGCCGACGGGTGGGGCGCCGTGATCTGGATGGTGTTGCTCCTGGTCTTCGCGCTGCCGTTCCTGGGGCTGCTCCATCCGGCCGGCCGGCGCTCGCCGCTGGTCCTCGCCACGGTGCTGGTGGGACAGCTGGTGGGGCTCTGGCTCTGCTGCTACCTGCTGGTGGTGCCCTCCTTCTCCCCGGTCGGTAGCGGCCCGCTGGGCCTGCGCGACCTTCTGGTCTCACTGGGCATGCTCGGGATCTTCGTGCTGGCCGTGGCGCCGGCCCTCGACGAGGCGACGGCCCCGGCCTAGGCAGAGGCGGTGGCGTGATACCCCGGACTCCGAGGAGTCACTTGGGGTAGCCTGCGCGCTCACTTCGAGGTCACATCGACCATGCTCCTCTCCAGCCTCGCCTGCTCACTCATGCTGACCGCCGCACCCGCCGCACCCGCCGCACCCGCCGCACCCGCCGCCAACCCGCTGCCGGCTCCCTGGACCGGCCCCTACGGCGGCGTCCCGCCCTTCGACAAGGCGACCGTCGAGCAGCTCCAGCCGGCGTTCGAGAACGGCATGGCCGAGGAACTGGCGGCTGTCGCAGCCATCGCCGCCGACCCGAAGCCGCCCACCTTCCAGAACACCATCGCGGCGCTGGAGCGCTCCAGCCGCACGCTCGACCGGGTCCGGGCCGTCTACGGAGTCTTCGGCGGCACCATGAGCACCCCGGCCTTCGAGGCGGTCGAGACCGTGATGGACCCCCGCCTGGCGGCCCAGCGGGATCGGATCGTCCAGGACGAAAAGCTCTTCGCCCGCATCCAGGCGGTCTACGACGCCAGGGAGAAAGCCGGGCTCACCCCCGAGCAGCAGCGGCTCACCTGGGTCTACTGGAACTCCTTCATCCGGGCCGGCGCCCGCCTCGATCCGGCCGCCAAGGTGCGCGTCGCCGCCATCAACCAGCGGCTCGCCACCCTCTTCACCACCTTCTCTCAGCATCTCCTCGGCGAGGAGTCGGAGCTCCGCCTGGTCCTCGACAAGGAGTCGGACCTGGCCGGCCTGCCGGCCTCCTATCGCGCCGCGGCCGCCGCGGCCGCCACCGCCGCCAAGCTGCCCGGCAGGTGGGTGATCTCCAACACCCGCTCCAGCGTCGACCCGTTCCTCGCCAACTCGACCAACCGGGCGCTGCGAGAGAAGGCCTGGCGGATGTTCGTCTCCCGCGGCGACCACGGCGACGCCCGTGACAACAAGGCGATCATCAGCGAGATCCTGGTGCTGCGCGGCGAGCGGGCCCGCCTGCTCGGCTACCGCACCCACGCCCACTGGAACACCGACGACAACATGGCCAAGACCCCGGAGCGCGCCGTCGCGCTGATGGAGGCGGTCTGGCCGGCGGCGGTGGCCCGGGTCCACGAGGAGGTGGCCGATATGCAGGCCCTCGCCGACCGCGAGGGCGCCAGGCTCACCATCGAGCCCTGGGACTACCGCTTCTACGCCGAGAAGGTCCGCAAGCAGAAGTACGACCTCGACGAGGCCGAGGTGAAGCCGTACCTGCAGCTGGAGCGGCTGCGCGAGGGGATGTTCTGGGTGGCCGGCCAGCTCTTCGACCTCCACTTCACGCCAGCCGTGGGGGTCCCGGTGATCCACCCCGACGTCCGGGTCTGGCAGGTCAAGGACGGGGCCGGGAAGCCGGTCGGGCTCTGGTACTTCGACCCCTACGCCCGCGCCGGCAAGCGCTCGGGGGCCTGGATGAACGCCTACCGGAACCAGGAGCGGTTCGACGGGGAGGTCACCACCATCGTCTCCAACAACTCCAACTTCGTGAAGGGGGCGCCCGGCGAGCCGGTCCTGATCGGCTGGGACGACGCCGACACCCTCTTCCACGAGTTCGGCCACGCCCTCCACGGCCTCTGCTCCAGCGTCACCTACCCCTCGGTCTCCGGGACCTCGGTGCCGAGCGACTACGTCGAGTTCCCCTCGCAGATCCTGGAGCGCTGGCTCTCCACGCCGCAGCTGCTCGAGAAGTACGCCCGGCACGTCAAGACCGGCGCCCCCATGCCGGCGGCGCTGCTCGCCAAGATCGAGAAGGCCTCCCGCTTCAACCAGGGCTTCGCGACCGTCGAGTACCTCTCCTCGGCGCTGGTCGACATGAAGCTCCACCTCGCCACCGGACCGGTCGATCCGGCCAGCTTCGAGCGCGATACGCTCAAGGCCCTCGGTATGCCCCGCGAGCTGGTCATGCGTCACCGGCTCCCCCAGTTCGGTCACCTCTTCTCCAGCGACGGCTATGCCGCCGGCTACTACAGCTACCTCTGGGCCGACACCATCAGCGCCGACGCCTACGAGGCCTTCACCGAGGCCTCCGGCCCGTACGACAAGGTGGTCGCCGGCAAGCTCAAGGCCAACGTCTTCTCGATCGGCAACACCGTCGACCCGGTCGACGGCTACCGGGCCTTCCGCGGCCGCGATCCTGGCGTGGGGGCGCTGATGCGGCGGCGCGGCTTCCCCGAGCCGAAGCCGGCGCCCTCCTCGGCTCCCGCAGCCCAGAAGCCATAGTGCCGCGACCAAGGCACTAGTCCAGGGAACCCGGCGGCGGGTGCGTGGTACCTTTCCGGCCATGCGCTCGCCGCTGCTCGTCACCGCCTCCGCGCTCCTGCTCGCCGCCTGCCAGCGGGCGACCTCACCCTCCCCGGCTGCGCCGACCGCGAGCGCCGCCTCGAACCAGGTGGCCGCGGGGAACGTGGCCGCTGGCAACTCGGTGGTCACGGCGGTGCCGGTCCTGCAGCTGACGGGGACCTCCGCCGTGGCCCTTGGCCAGGCCGTGACCCCGCTCACCACGGCCACCGAGACCACCATCGACCCGGGCGCCGGCTTCCGCGTCGAGCTCCCGGTGGCCCTCGGCGACGCCCGGCTCTCGCTGCTCGACGCCGGCGACGTCATGGTCCCGTCGACCGGCAGCCGCGAGGTCGGCCAGGCCACCTTGCTGGCGCTCAAGCCGTCGGCGGCGCTGCCCCGCGGCGCCCACCTGCGTCTGCGGGTCGACGGCGCCGCCACCCGGGAGTTGCACGGCGCAGACGGCCGCCGCTTCGCGCCGCTGGAGTGGCCGGTGATGGTCTCGGGCGACGCCGAGCCGAGGCCCGGCTCGGCTCGCAAGGGCAAGAGGTAGGCGCTCGTGCCGCTAGCTCCCCTGCTCGCTCTCCGCCGCTTCGATGGCCGGCAGCACCGGCAGGTCGGCGGCGCAGAAGTCGTAGCTGGAGAGCGTCCCCGGCGGCGCCCAGGCCAGCGCGGCCACGCCGAGCGGCCTCGGCTCGGCCCCGGCCGGCAGCCGGCACCGGTAGAAGGCCAGCTCGACCTCGAGGTCTGGGTAGCGGTGGCGGTGCCGCGCCACCAGCGGGCCGACCTCGACCGCGCAGCCGAGCTCCTCGGCGATCTCTCTCGCCAGGGCCACCGGCTCGTCCTCGCCGGGCTCCACCTTGCCGCCCGGGAACTCCCACTGCCCGCCGCGCTCCGCCTCGGCCAGGCGCCGGCTCACCAGGATCCCGGCCGGCCCGCGGATCACCGCCGCCACAACGCGGACCGACCGCACGGGAGCTACTCCAGATCGAGCGCCAGCAGCGAGCCGGCGTTGGAGAGGACGTAGGCCCGGCGGCCGAAGAGGGCCAGCGGTGCCGAGACCCCGGACCCTGGATCGAGCAGCCGGACGAAGCGCCCGCTGGCCGCCTCGTAGAAGAGCATTCCGTTCTCGATGCCGGAGGGGATCACCAGCCAGCGCCCGGCGACCTGCAGCGCGCCGGAGGGAGCGCCCTTCAGCGGCACGCTCCAGCTGGCACGGCCGTCGCGGGTCGAGAGCGAGAGGACCTCGGTGTTGGTGACGGCCAGGACCGAACCCCGGCTCACCACCAGGCGTGAGGCCCCGGGGTAGGACTGGGTCCAGACCGTCTTCCCGGTCGCCGCGTCGACCGCGATGATGGCGCCGGAGTAGGCGGCGGCGTAGAGCCGGCCGTCGGCCAGGGCCAGCGAGTCGATGTCCTGGTAGGGCCCCGAAGGCGCGAGGTGCTGCTCCCAGCGGACCTGTCCGGTGGCCGTCTCGAGGGCGGTCACCGTCCCATCCGAGTAAGCGGCGTAGACGCTCTGGCCGTCACTGAGCACGTCGGCTGCGCCGTGGACCGTGAAGCCGTCACGCAGGTCGCGCCGGTGGTGCCACTTCCAGGCCCCGCTGGCAGCGTCGACGGCGAAGACGGTGTCCTGGAGGCTCGCCACCACCACCAGGCCGTTCACCAGCTTTGGCCTGGTGCCGAGCTGCTCGCGGGCGTCGTAGGTCCAGCGCAGGACGCCGGTGGCCAGATCGAGGGCATAGAGCTTCCCGTCGTGGCACCCGGCGTAGACGGTCCCGGCCTGGATGAGGGGGACGGCGGCGAACGCCCCGTGCCCCTGGAATTCCCAGGCCAGGACGCCATCGGGACGCAGGGCGTGGAGCCATCCGTCGCGGGTGCCGACCACCACCCACTGTCCGGTGGCGTCGACCGCGGCGCCGCCCAGCTCGAGGACCTGGTAGTCGGCGAACTCCGGGGCGACCAGTTGCTTCTTCCAGACTACGCGAAAGAGCTCGCGGGGCGCCGGCGGCAGGCGGCCGGTCTCGGCCGGCGCCGCCGTGAGGGCCAGGGCGGCCAGGGCTGCGAGTAGCACTTACCTACCGCCCAGCTTGGCGAGCCGCTCGGCGGCCTCGCCGGTCAGCTGCGACGCCTTGTGGGTGTCGGCAAACGAGGCCAGCAGGGTGCGGGCCTCCTCGGCCTTGCCGGAGCCGGCCAGCAGCCGGGCGCGCTCCAGATCGGCACGGTCGGCCTGGCCGGGCACCTCGCCGGCGAGGCGGACCCAGCCGGCCAGGGCTCCGGCCACGTCGCCCTTCCCCTCCGCCACCAGCGCCAGCCCTTCCAGCGCGGAGAAGCGGAAGGAGTCGGTGCGGGGCGCCGTCGAGAGGTAGAGTTGGTAGGCGGCGGCCGAGGCATCGAACTGTCCCAGCCGGAGCAGCGCGTCGCCCTTGGCCAGCGCCGCCAGCGCCGCCTGTGAGCTCCCCGGGTAGGCGGCCAGCACCTTCCCTGCCGCCTCGGCCACGGCCTGTTGCCGGGCGGCGTCGCTCGGGTAGAACGGTCCAGGGACGCCCGGGAGCGGCACCGAGCTGATCTCGGCGCCGGCGTTCCGGTAGACCTCGGAGAGGAGCGCGGCCGCCCCCGCGGCGCTCCTCTCGCGGATCGTCAGGTAGGCGACGGCCGCCACCAGCACCACGGCGGCGGCGCCACCGAAGATCACCGCCTGGCGCCGGTGCCCGGTGAGCCAGGAGGCGGCCTCTCCCGCGACCACCTGGAACTGGTCGGGCTGCTTGATCTCCTTGCGGCTCAGCTCGGCGCTCTTCGACATGGAACCTCGCGGGCGTCACGCGCCCAAGCATTGGAAAAGTCGCAGCAATCTAGGTGGGAGGCCTGCCAGCGTCAAGCCTCACGCACGCCCCGGAGGAACCCTCCGCGGCGGCGGATCATTCCTTGGTGCGCCATCACTCCTGCTTGCGCCGGGGCCGCTTCCGCCGCTTCCGCTCCCGGAAGACCAGCCGCATGGGCACCTCCAGGCCGAAGGCCTGGCGGAAGCGGTTCTCGACGTAGCGCCGGTAGCTGTCGCCGATCGCCTCGGGGCGGCCGCAGTTGATGACGAAGGTGGGCGGCGCGTAGGCGACCTGGGCGATGTAGAAGAGCTTCACCGGGCGCCCGCCCGAGGTCGGGGCCGGATGCTCCTCCTGGACCCGCTCCAGCAGCTCGTTGAGCTGGGGCGTGGGGAAGCGGGCCCGGTACTGCTCCACCAGCCTGGCCGCCTTCTCCAGCACCTGACCGACGCCGGTGCCGTCCTTGGCCGAGACGAAGACCATGGGCGCGAAGGCCACGAAGGGCAGCCGCTTCCCCAGCTCCTGGCGGTACCAGTCCTGGGTGGCCCCCTCCTTCTCGGCGATGTCCCACTTGTTGACGACCACCACCAGGGCCTTGGACTTCTCCAGCACCAGCGCCAGCAGCTTGGCGTCCTGGTCGACGCCGGCCTCGGTGGCGTCGAGCATCACCGCCACCACCTCGGCGTCGTCCATGGCCTTCATGGAGCGGACCACCGAGTAGCTCTCCACGGTGGTGGAGATGGTGGCCTTGCGCCGGATGCCGGCGGTGTCGGTGACCACGAAGCGCTGCCCGCCGTGGACCACCAGCGAGTCGATGGCGTCGCGGGTGGTGCCGGCCACCTCCGAGACCACGAAGCGCTCCTTGCCGAGGAGCGTGTTGACGAAGGTCGACTTGCCGACGTTGGGCCGGCCCACGATGGCGATGCGGATGTCGCCGGTGGGGCGCTGGTGCTCGCTCACCTCCTCCGGCTCCTCCTGCTCCTCGTCGTCGAAGGGCTCGAATTCCGGCGGCGGCGGTGCCGGCTCCAGCCCGATGGCGGCCACGATCGCCTCCAGCAGGTCGTCGGTGCCGCGGCCGTGCTCGGCCGAGAGCGCGAAGACCTCGCCGAAGCCGAGCTCGTAGAACTCGGCCAGCGGGATCTCGCCCTCGGTCTTGGAGGTGTCGACCTTGTTGACGGCCACGAAGAGCGGCTTCTTGGAGCGGCGCAACATGTCGGCCACCGAGCGGTCGACGTTGGTCAGCCCCTCGCGGCCATCGACCACCAGCACCACGGCGGCCGCCTCCTCGGTGGCCAGCTGGGCCTGCTGCCGGACCTGCTGCATGAGCCGATCGCGCGACTCCGGCTCGAAGCCGCCGGTGTCGACCAGCGAGAGCGAGCGCCCCTGCCAGACCAGGTCTGCGTAGTTGCGGTCGCGGGTCACGCCCGGCACGTCCTGGACGATGGCGAGGCGGCGCCCCACCAGCCGGTTGAAGAGCGTCGACTTGCCGACGTTGGGCCGGCCCACCAGGGCGATGACCGGGCGCCCGCTCATGGCACCAGCCTCCGGACCGCGGCGTCCTTCTCGGTCCAGCGCTCGTCGACCTTGACGGTCAGCGCCAGGAAGACCTTGGCCCCGAGGAGCCGCTCCAGCCGCAGCCGGGCGGCGGTGCCGATCTCCTTGAGCATCGACCCCTTCTTGCCGATGACGATCGCCTTCTGCGAGTCGCGCTCGACCCGGATCAGGGCCGAGATGCGCACCAGCCCACCCTCCTCGCGTCGCAGCGACTCGTCGAACTCCTCCACCTCGACGGCCGCCGAGTAGGGGAGCTCCTGCCGGGTCTTGAGCATGATCTGCTCGCGCACGTACTCGGCCGCCAGCTGCCGCTCGGCCTGGTCGGTGAGCTGGTCGGCCGGGAAGAGCGGCGCGGCGCTCTCGGGCATCAGCTCCACCAGGGTGGCCACCAGGTCGTCGACGTTCTCGCCCTTGAGGGCCGAGAACGGGACGATGGCGGCCCATGCGTGCAGGTCCTTGTAGGCCTCGATGACCGGGAGCAGCGTCTGCTTGGAGACCCGGTCGGCCTTGTTGATGCCGAGGATGGCCGGCTTGCGGCTCCGGGCCACCTCGGCGATGACGGCGCGGGTCCCCTCCCCGATCTCGACCCTGCCGCCGGGCCCGGTGCCGGCCTCGATCATCAGCAGGGCCGCGTCGACCTCATGCAGCGTGGAGAGCGCGGTCTCGACCATGCGGCGGTTGAGCGCCCCCTTGGCCTGGTGCACGCCCGGCGTGTCGAAGAAGGCGAGCTGGTACTGCTCGCCGTTGACGATGCCGAGGATGCGGGTGCGGGTGGTCTGCGGCCGCGGCGTGACGATGGCGATGTGCTCGCCGAGCAGCCGGTTGAGGAGCGTGGACTTGCCGACGTTGGGGCGCCCGATCAGGGCGACGAAACCGGCGCGGAAGGGGGGCTTCTTGCTGGGCACGCCCCTCCTTAACACGAAGGCCCGGCGGGCACCTCCTGGGGTGCCCCCGGGCCTGCCGGTGCCGGTGCTGGTGCGGGCCGGCGTCCTGCTAGGTGACTGGACCGCGAGTGATGGTCACCTTCTCGAGCGCCACCTTCTTGTTGCCGGCGCGGCCGATCTTCGGGACCAGCTCCCCGCCCTTGACCACCTCGCCGAAGATGGTGTGGCCGCGGTTGAGGTGCGGGGTGGGGACCTCGGTGATGAAGAACTGGCAGCCGTTGGTGTTTGGCCCCGAGTTGGCCATGGCCAGCAGGCCCGGCTTGTCGAAGCGGTTGTCCGGCCCGATCTCGTCCTCGAAGCGGTAGCCCGGGCCGCCGGTGCCGGTCGCGGTCGGATCGCCCCCCTGGATCATGAACTCGGGGATGACCCGATGGAAGACGGTGCCGTCGTAGAGCGGGGTCTTGCCCTTCTTGCCGGTGCCGGGGTGGGTCCACTCCTTGGTCCCCTCGGCGAGGCCGAGGAAGTTCTCGACGGTCCTGGGCGCCTTCTCGGGGAGCAGGCGGATGACGATGTCACCGAGCGAGGTCGTGAAGGTGGCGTGCAGCTGGTCGGCCATGGTGGTGGCTCCTCTCACTTGCAGGTGGGCGCGGTGGCGCTGATGACCACCTTGTCGAGGCGGGTGGCGCCGTTGCCGGCCCGGGCGATGCGCCCGACCAGGTCCAGTCCGCAGACCACCTCGCCGAAGATGGTGTGCTTGCCGTTGAGGTGGGTGGTGGCCACCTCGGTGATGAAGAACTGGCTGCCGTTGGTGTTGGGGCCCGAGTTGGCCATGGCCAGGTGGCCCGGCTTGAACTGGTCGTCGGCGTGGAACTCGTCGGCGAACTTGTAGCCCGCGTCGCCGGTGCCGGTCCCGGTCGGATCGCCGCCCTGGATCATGAAGCGGGGGATGACGCGGTGGAAGGTGGTGCCGTCGTAGAAGGGCTTCATCCCCTTCTGCCGGGTGCGCGGATCGACCGACTCCCTGGTGCCGGTGGCGAGGCCGATGAAGTTGGCCACGGTCTTGGGGGCGCGGTCGGCGTAGAGCTTCACGCCGATCTTGCCGGCCGAGGTCTCGAAGGTGGCGTAGTCGCCGCTGGTGACCGGCGCGGCGGCGGGCGCCGGGGTGGCGGCCTTGACGGCCAGCGGGTTGGCGGAGAGGTCGGGCTTGGAGGACTGGGCGAGGGCGGGCGCCGCGAGCAACACGGTGAGCGCGAAGGCGATGGGCTTGGTCATGGACCGGATGCTAACGGTCGTCCGGCGGGCCGGCAAGCATCTCGAGGGCCAGCCTGGCCGCGGCCTGCTCGGCGTCCTTCTTGGAGCGTCCGGTGGCACGCCCCGCCACCGCACCGCGCAGCTCCACCTCCACCTCGAAGAGCTTGGCGTGGTCCGGACCGAGCTCGGCCACCACCCGGTAGCGGGGGGCGAGGCGGAAGCGGCTCTGGGCCAGCTCCTGGAGCTGGGTCTTGTAGTCGCGGTCGAGCGTCCCCGCCGAGGCCCGCTCGAAGACCTCCCCGAGGGATCGATCGACCAGCGCCAGCACCGCCGGCAGCCCGTCCTCGTGGTAGACCGCCGCCACCACCGCCTCCATGGCGTCGGCCAGCAGGGAGGGCTTCTCCCGCCCGCCAGTCTGCTCCTCGCCCCGGCCCAGGCGCAACAGCGGGCCGAGCTCGAGGGACCTGGCCAGGGAGGCCAGCCCCGGCTCGTCGACCACCGCCGCCCGCATCTTGGAGAGCTCCCCCTCCCGGGCCGCGGGGAACCGCTCCATGAGCCGGTGCGAGATGGCCAGGTCGATGACGGCGTCGCCGAGGAACTCGAGCCGCTCGTTGTCCTCGAGCGGCTCGCCGGGGTGCTCGTTGACGTAGGAGCGGTGGGTGATGGCGGCCAGCGCGGTGCGCGGGGACCGGAAGCTCACCCCGATCCGCCGCTCCAGGGAGGCGACCAGCTCCCGGTCGGTGGGAGAGAGCGGCGGCTCGGCGATTGGCCCGGGCTCGCTCATCAGGGGTGGAGGCGCGCGGCCAGCTCGGCCGCCAGGGCGTAGGGGTCGGCCTCGCGGCTGGCGATGCGGGCCGCCACCGCGTCGAGGCGCCCCAGCTCGGACTCGAGCCGGCTCAGGGCGCCGGCCAGCAGCCGCTCGCGCAGCAGGGCGATGAAGCCGGCCCGGGCCCGGGCCACCTCGCGGACCCGCTTCTGCCCGCTCGCCTCGAGCCAGGTGAGGTGCCGATGCAGGGCCTCGCCGAGGTCGGGCATCCCCTCCCCGGTCACCGCCACGGTCCGCACGATGGGAGGCTCCCACCCGGGATCCGACTGGTTGGCCGCCTCCGGCCCCGGGCCTGACGGGTGGTGGTGCTGGTCGTGGTCCATGGGCGGCGCCTGGATGATGCGCCGCACCTCGAGCATCCCCTGCAGGTCGCGGATGGTCCGGTCGGCCCCCTCGCGGTCGGCCTTGTTGACGCAGAAGACGTCGGCGATCTCCAGCACCCCGGCCTTGATGGCCTGGACGTCGTCGCCCATGCCCGGCACCGCCACCACCACCACGGTGTGGGCCAGCGAGGCGATCTCGATCTCGTCCTGACCGACCCCGACGGTCTCCACCAGGATCACGTCCTTGCCCATGGCGTCGAGCACCCAGACCAGGTCTGAGGTGGAGCGGGAGAGGCCGCCGAGGTTGCCGCGGGTGGCCAGCGACCGGATGAAGACGCCCGGATCGGTGGCGTGGTCCTGCATGCGGATCCGGTCACCGAGGATGGCGCCGCCGGAGAACGGGCTGGTCGGGTCGACGGCGATGACGCCCACGGTCCGTCCAGCCCGCCGGTGGTAACCGATGAGCTGGTCGGTGAGGGTGGACTTGCCGGCGCCCGGCGAGCCGGTGATGCCGATCACCCAGGCCCGCCCGGTTCGCGGGAAGAGGGTCCGCAGGGTCGCCTCGCTCTCGCCGTAGCGGTCGTCGAGGTCGCGCATGAGGCGGGCCGTGGCCCGCACATCGCCGCCCAGGATGCGCTCGGCCAGCGTGCCGGTCATCAGTAGGCCGTCGCCTCGGGGACGAAGTTGGCGACCAGGATGGCCGCCGCCATCTTGCGGGGGGCTCCGATGGGCTGCCGGGCTTGGTCGAGCTGCCGGTAGAGCACCGACCCCTCCTGGACCTGGTCGATCTGGATCAGCAGCCGCCAGCCGCCGTGGGCCTGCGAGAAGACCGCCTCGAAGTCGCTGCGCTTGAGCACCCGGGCGGCACCGTAGGGCTTGCCGTCGATGTCGGTGCCGACGTAGCGGACCTCGTCCACTCCACCCTCCTCCACCACCACGTTCATCACCCAGACCTCGGAGGGCTGCGGGAGGAGGTGCTGCGGCAGCTCTCCCGGCGTGCCGGAGGCGCCGGCCAGCTCGACCGGGCTGGCGATCGAGGCCGCCTGCTGCTCGGACGGCGCGCCGAGCGCCCTGGAGACCACCGCCAGGGTGCCGGGGAAGCTCGACAGCTCGAACCGGTCCGACCAGACGTCACCGTTCGGGCCGATGAGGCGGCCCTTGAAGCGGGTCCCCATCTCGCGGCTGGCCACGAAGCGGTAGCGCGTCCCGGCGTACTGGTACTCCTGCACCAGCTCGACCATGGCGTTGGGCGGCAGCAGGGCATCCTCGCCGAAGACCTGGGCCAGCAGCGCCAGGGTCAGGGCGTTGCGAGGCACCGGGGTGGTCTCGAGCCGCGGGGTGCTGGCGACGGCCTGGGCCGGCTCCGGGGGCGCGGCCGGCCGGATCTCCATCAGGGGGAGCGACGAGATGAGGAACTCCTCCAGCTCGCCACCGCTGGCGAACTGGCGGAGGTCGAGCGGGGGGAAGGTGGCGGCCACCTCCTGCGGACGGCCCCCGACCGGCGCCACCCGCGAGACCCTGGCCCCGTCGGCGGCGCCGAGGATCTCGAAGGCATGGCGCGGCGCCTTGACGACGGCTCGCAGCTGGAGCCGCTCCGCGTCCACGGTCACCTCGAGCTGGAGCGCCCGCAGGCGCGCCGCCACGTCCTCGAGCTGCGAGTGCAGCGCCGCCAGGGCGGTGGCGAGCGCCTGCTCCAGCGAGAGCAGGCGGTCGTGGACGTAGAAGTCGACGGGCCCGAGGGCTGCCAGCGGGGGCTCGACGAAGCCGAGCCGATCGTGGCCAGCGACCACGAAGCGCGCCCGGCTGATGGACTGCCCGGTGCCTGGGTGCACCACCCGTCCGCTGAAGCCGAGTTCTCCCTCCAGGGTCTCCCGGTCGGCGCCGAGCCGCACCGGGACCCCGAGCATGGAGAGCTTGCGGGAGGCGATCTGGTTGAGCCGCTCCCGGGCGATGCGGCCGATGATGGTGTGTTCGCCTTCACCCATAGTGCGTGTTCTGCCCCCCCGAGCAGCTTACACCAGAACGCCGCGGGTCAGGACGTCACGGCCGATCACCATCCGCTGGATCTCGCTGGTCCCCTCGCCGATCTCGCAGAGCTTGGCGTCGCGGAAGTAGCGCTCCACGGGGAAGTCCTGGGTGTAGCCGTAGCCGCCGTGGATCTGGATGGCCTTGCTGGTGGCCCGCATGGCGGCCTCGCTGGCGAATAGCTTGGCCATGGCCGCCTCGCGGCCGAAGCGCACCCCGGCATCGCAGAGCGCCGCGGCCCGCTGCACCAGGAGCCGCGCCGCCGAGACCTCGGTGGCCATGTCGGCCAGCATGAAGGAGATGGCCTGGTGCTCGGCGATGGGCTTGCCGAAGGCCCTCCGCTCCAGGGCGTACCGCCTCGCCTCCTCCAGCGCGCCGCGCCCCAGCCCGACCGCCAGGGCCCCGATGGTGATCCGCCCGCGGTCGAGAATCTGCAGGGTGTTGATGAAGCCCTGGTGGAGCTCGCCGATGCGGTGGTCGTCCCCCACCTCGACGTCCTCGAGGTGGAGCTCGGCGGTGTCGGAGGAGCGCATCCCCAGCTTGTCGTGGATGCGCCGCTGCGTGAAGCCCGGGGCCCCCTTCTCCACCACGAAGGCGGTGATGCCGTGCTGCTTTCGGGCAGGATCGGTGAGCGCAAGGATCAGGAAGGTGTCGCCCACCGTTCCCTGGGTGATGAAGGTCTTGGCGCCGTTGAGCACCCAGCCTTCGCCGCGGCGCACCGCCGTCGAGGTCAGCCCCGAGGCGTCCGAGCCGCTGCCCGGCTCGGTCAACCCCCAGGCGGCCAGCTTCTCGCCGCGGGCCAGCGCCGGGATCCAGCGCTGCTTCTGCGCCTCGGTGCCGAACTTGAGGATGTGCCCCTGCCCCAGGCCGTTGTGGCTGGCCACGGTGAGGGCCAGTGACCCGTCCCAGCGCGCAATCTCCTCGATCACCACCGCGGTGGCCATGGCCCCCAGCCCGACCCCGCCGTAGGCCTCGGGGACGGCGATGCCGAGCAGCCCCAGCTGGGCCAGCTGCTTGACGACGGCGAAGGGGAACTCGCCGGTCCGGTCCCACTCGCGGGCGCGCGGGGCCACCTCGGCCTGGCAGAGCTCGCGGACGGTCCGCTGGATCTCGATCAGCTCCTCGGGCAGCTCGAAGTTCATGTGGTCCTCCTAGACCGGCGTGACGCCGCGCTTGCGCCGGCGGGGCGGTTCGTAGCCTTCGGCGTAGAGCCGGTAGCGGCGGGCCAGCTCGTCGCGCAGGCCGCGCCCCGGCACCACCGCGTCGATGACCAGCTCGCTGGCCAGCTTCACGAGGTCGATGTCCTTCTTGTACTCGTCGCGCAGGGCGGTCACGAAGGCCGGCCGCTCCGCCTCGGGCTTCTCCTGGATCTTGTTGAAGTAGACGGCGTTGACGGCCGCCTCCGGCCCCATCACCGCGATCATGGCCTCGGGGAGCGCCAGGGTGGCCGACGGGGCGAAGCCCGGGCCGTCCATGGCGTAGAGGCCGGCGCCGTAGGCCTTGCGCACCACCACGCAGATGCGCGGCACGGTGGCCTCGGAGACCGCGCTGATCATCTTGGCGCCGGCCCGGATGATCCCGGCGCGCTCGACCTTGGTGCCGATCATGAAGCCGGGCACGTCGGAGAGGTAGAGCAGCGGGATGTTGAAGGCGTCGCAGAGCCAGATGAAGCGGGCGGCCTTGTCGGCCGAGTCGACGAAGAGCACCCCGCCCTTGACCTTGGGCTGGTTGGCGACGATCCCGATGACCCGTCCGTCGAGGCGCGCCAGCCCGGTCACCAGCTCGCCGGCCCAGAGCTTCTTCACCTCCAGGAAGGACCCCTCGTCCACCAGCGCCTCGACCAGCTCGGTCATGTCGAAGGGGCGGTTCTGGTCGGGGGGAATGATCTCCTCCAGGGTGCGGACCCCGGCCCTGGGAGCCCGCGACGTCTCCGCCGGCGGCAGCTCGCGGTGGCTGCGCGGGAAGTAGGTGAACCAGCGCCGGGCCAGGGCCAGGGCCTCCTGCTCGGTCTTGACGAGGAAGTCGCCGCAGCCGGAGACGGAGCAGTGCATCCGCGCCCCCCCCAGCTCCTCGAGGGTCACCTTCTCGCCGATCACCATCTCGGCCATGCGCGGCGAGCCGAGGTACATGGAGGCGTTCCCCTCCACCATCACCACGATGTCGCAGAAGGCCGGGATGTAGGCCCCGCCGGCCGCCGAGGGGCCGAAGAGCAGGCAGACCTGCGGCACCCGCCCGGAGAGGGCCACCTCGTTGTAGAAGATGCGCCCGGCCCCGCGCCGCCCGGGGAACATCTCCACCTGGTCGGTGATGCGCGCCCCGGCCGAGTCGACCAGGTAGAAGAGCGGCAGCCGCTGCGCCGCCGCCACCTCCTGGACCCGCAGGATCTTCTCCACGGTGCGGGCGCCCCAGGAGCCGGCCTTGACGGTCGAGTCGTTGGCCATGACCGCCACGGCGCGACCGCCGATGGTGCCGAGCCCGGTCACCACGCCGTCGGCAGGGAGCTCCGGATCGAGCGCGTTGGCCAGGGCCCCGTCCTCCACGAAGGAGCCCTCGTCGAGCAGCAGCGCCAGCCGCTCGCGGGCGAAGAGCTTCCCGGCCTCGCGGTTCTTCTGGTGGTACCGCTCGGCGCCGCCGCGACGCACCCTGGCCAGCTCGGCTTCAATCTGCTCGTCACGGTTCATCGGTGGCTCCTCGAATCGCGGCGCGACTCGTCACTCGCCCTTGAAGACGGGGGCGCGCTTCTCGGCGAAGGCCTGCAGGGCCTCCTGCCG
This sequence comes from Anaeromyxobacter sp., assembly GCA_025360965.1. Classification (GTDB taxonomy): domain Bacteria; phylum Myxococcota; class Myxococcia; order Myxococcales; family Anaeromyxobacteraceae; genus JADKCZ01. Next base: position 31,227 of record JANYBC010000228.1, read on the forward strand.
GTCGGCGGTGGGGATGCAGGCCTGGTAGAGCCGGTTCTCGAGATCGAGCGCCTCGCCCAGCGGCAGGGCCAGGCCGCGGTCGACCGCCCGCTTGGCCTGGCGCAGCGAGACGGGGGCGTTCCTGGCCACCCGCTCGGCCAGGGCCAGCGCCGCGGCGGCCAGCTGGTCCTGCGCCACCACCTGGCCCACCAGCCCCATGGCCAGGGCCTCGGCGGCGGAGACCCGGCGCGCCGTCAGGATCAGCTCCTTGGCCCGGGCCACGCCGACCATCCGGGGCAGCCGCTGGGTCCCGCCGGCGCCGGGGATGATCCCGAGGCCGACCTCGGGCAGCGCCACCTCGGCTCCCTCGGCGGCGATGCGCAGGTCGCAGGCCAGCGCCAGCTCCAGCCCGCCGCCCAGCGCCGCGCCGTTGAGCGCGGCGATGACCGGCTGGGGCATGGCCTCGAAGCCGTCGAAGGCGGCGCGGATGGTCTTGTGGAAGCCGGCCACCGCCCCCTCGTCCATGCGGGCCCGCTCCTTCAGGTCGGCGCCGGCGCAGAAGGCCTTGGTGCCGGCCCCGGTCACGATCACCACCCGCAGGCCCTTGTCGGCCGCGGCCCGGGCCTGGTGGTCGAGCAGCTCGCGCAGCAGGGCCACGCTCAGGGAGTTGCGGCGCGGCTCGCCGAGGATGGTCCATCGCTCGATGGCGCCGAACCGCTCGACGTCCCACTCCATAGTCACCCCTCCGGGTTCGTCGACAGCGCCGCCCTGAGCGCCCTCCCCGGCAGTTCACGCCCGGTGAGCCTTTGCGCCAGCGCGCCGGCCTGAACCAGCCGATCGAAGTCGACGCCCGTGTCGTACCCCATGCCGTGGAGCAGGTACACCAGATCTTCGGTGGCGAGGTTTCCCGAGGCGCCGGGTGCGTACGGGCAGCCGCCCAGGCCGCCCACCGAGGCGTCGAAGGTGGTGATTCCCTCCTCCAGGCCGGCCAGCGCGTTGGCCAGCGCGGTGCCGCGGGTGTCGTGGAGGTGGAGCGCCAGCCGCGCGGCCGGGACGGCCGGGAGCAGGCGCCGGAGCACCGCCCGGACCTGGGTCGGGGTGCCGACGCCGATGGTATCGCCGAGCGAGACCTGCTCGCAGCCGAGGTCGAGGAGGCGCAGCGCCACGGCGGCGGCCCGGCCCGGGTCGACCGCCCCCTCGTACGGGCAGCCGAAGACCGTCGACACGTAGCCTCGCACCGCGAGCCCGGCGGCCCGCGCCGGCGGGACGACCTCGGCGAAGGCGGCGAAGGTCTCCTCGACCGACTTGTTGACGTTCTTCCGGTTGTGCGACTCGGAGGCGGAGAGAAAGACTGCCGCCGCCACCGGCGGTCCACCCGGGGCCCGGGCCAGCGCCTCGAGCAGCCGGGCCAGCCCCCTGGCGTTCGGCACCAGCACCACGTAGCCGACCCCGAGCCGGCGCGGCAACGCCGCCGTCACCTCGGCGGCGTCGGCCAGCTGCGGGATCCAGCTGGGCGAGACGAAGCTGGTGGCCTCGATGCGGGTGAGGCCGGCTTCGGCCAGCGCCGCGATGAGCCGGAGCTTCCCCTCGGTCGGGACCCGGGCCGCCTCGTTCTGGAGGCCGTCCCGCGGACCGACCTCGTAGACCGTGACGCGCGGCCGCATCATCCCACCCCGCTCAGCGGACGATCTCGGCGGGTCCGGTCCGCCTGGCGCCGGGCTGCTTGGCGGCCAGTTCCTCGAGGTGCGTGTGGATCCGCATCGAGCAGAACTTGGGGCCGCACATCGAGCAGAACTCGGCGGTCTTGAAGTGGTCGGCCGGCAGGGTCTCGTCGTGCATGGAGCGGGCTCGCTCGGGGTCGAGCGAGAGGTCGAACTGCTTGTTCCAGTCGAAGGCGTAGCGGGCCCGGGAGAGGGCATCGTCCCGGTCGCGGGCGCCGGGGCGGTGGCGGGCCACATCGGCGGCGTGGGCGGCGATCTTGTCGGCGATGATCCCCTGCCGCACGTCCTCGAGATCCGGCAGGCCGAGGTGCTCCTTGGGGGTCACGTAGCAGAGCATGGCCGCGCCGTGCTGGGCCGCCACCGCCGCGCCGATGGCGCTGGTGATGTGGTCGTAGCCGGGGGCGATGTCGGTGACCAGCGGACCGAGCACGTAGAAGGGCGCCTCGTGGCAGAGTTCCCGCTCCCGCTCCATGTTCATGGGGATCTGGTCGAGCGGGACGTGTCCCGGTCCCTCCACCATCACCTGGACGTCGTGGGCCCAGGCCTTCTTGGTGAGCTCTCCCAGCACCTTGAGCTCGGCGAACTGGGCCTCGTCGGAGGCGTCGGCGCGGCAGCCGGGGCGCAGCCCGTCGCCGAGCGAGAAGGTGACGTCGTAGCGCTTGAAGATCTCGCAGATCTCGTCGAAGTGCGTGTAGAGCGGGTTCTCCGCCTTGTTGGAGAGCATCCACTGCGCCATCATGGCCCCGCCGCGCGAGACGATGCCGGTGACCCGCCGGGCCGCCAGCGGGATGTGATCCCGGAGCAGGCCGGCGTGGATGGTCATGTAGTCGACGCCCTGCCTGGCCTGCGACTCGATGACGTCGAGGATGATCCGCGGCGTCAGGTCGGGGACGTCGTCGACGTGGACCAGGCACTCGTAGATGGGCACGGTGCCGACCGGGATGGGGCTGGCCCGGATGATGGCCTCGCGGATCTCCGGGATGTTGCCGCCGGTCGAGAGGTCCATCACAGTGTCGGCGCCGTGCACCAGGCAGAGCTGCAGCTTCTCCAGCTCCTTCTTGATGTCCGAGCTGACCGCCGAATTGCCGATGTTCGCGTTGATCTTGCAGGTGGCGGCGATGCCGATGCCGAGCGGATCCAGCTCCGGGTGGTTGAGGTTGGCCGGGATCACCATCCGGCCGCGCGCCACCTCGGCGCGGATCTCCTCGGCCGGCAGCCGCTCACGGGCCGCCACCCTCGACATCTCCTCGCTGATCACGCCTTCGCGGGCGAGGTGCAGCTGCGTGACGTTGGCCTGACCGCGACGCTTCGAGACCCACTCCGACCGCATGCGATACCTCCACCCACCCCTCGGGGCGGTGAAACTAGCGGGCGCCCGTCGAGGTTGTCAACGAGCGCCCGGAGAACGTTTGCTTCGAGGCGCGAGGCCGCGCCGCGTCCGCCGCGGCTAGCGGAGGGCCTTGAAGGCCCCGGCGCCGGCGTAGCGGGCGCCGGCCCCCAGCTCGCCCTCGATCCGCAGCAACTGGTTGTACTTGGCGACGCGGTCGGTCCGTGACGCCGAGCCGGTCTTGATCTGGCCGCAGTCGCAGGCGACCGCCAGGTCGGCGATGGTGGTGTCCTCGGTCTCGCCGGAGCGGTGGCTCATGACGCTGGTGTAGCCGCCGCGGTGCGCCATCCGGACCGCCTCCAGCGTCTCGGTGAGCGAGCCGATCTGGTTGACCTTGACGAGGATGGAGTTGGCGATCCCCTCGGAGATCCCCCGCCCGAGCCGCTCCACGTTGGTGACGAAGAGGTCGTCACCGACCAGCTGGATCTTGTCACCCAGCTTCTCGGTGAGCAGCTTCCAGCAGGCCCAGTCGTTCTCGTCGCAGCCGTCCTCGATGGAGACGATGGGGTAGGCCTTGGCGAGCCTGGCGTACCACTCGACCAACCCCTTCTTGTCGAAGGTCTTCCCCTCCCCCTTGAGCACGTACTTCCCGCTCTTCTCGTCGTAGAACTCGGAGGAGGCGCAGTCGAGCGCCAGCGCCACCTGCTTGCCGGGCTTGAGCCCGGTCTGCGCGATGGCCTCCATGATCACCGCCAGCGCCTCCTCGTTGGACTTGAGGCTGGGGGCGTAGCCGCCCTCGTCGCCGACCCCGGTCGAGGCTCCCCGCCCCTTGAGCACCTTCTTCAGGGCGTGGAAGATCTCGGCGCCATAGCGCAGGGCCTCGGCGAAGCTGGGGGCGCCGAGCGGCACCACCATGAACTCCTGGATGTCGACGTTGGAGTCGGCGTGCGCGCCGCCGTTGAGGATGTTCATGAGCGGCACCGGCAGGGTGCGGGCGTTGACGCCGCCGACGTACTTGTAGAGCGGGAGGCCGTGCGCCGCCGCCGCCGCCTTGGCCGCCGCCAGGGAGACGCCGAGGATGGCGTTGGCCCCCAGCTTGGACTTGGTGGGGGTGCCGTCGAGCTTGATCATCCGGCTGTCGAGGGCGACCTGGTCGGAGGCGTCCATCCCCATGATGGTCGGGCCGATGGCGTCGATGACGTTGGAGACGGCCTTGCGGGTCCCCTTGCCGAGGTAGCGCTTCTTGTCGCCGTCGCGCAGCTCATGGGCCTCGTGCTCGCCTGTGGAGGCGCCCGAGGGCACCGCGGCTCGCCCCACGTCGCCGCTGGCCACCGCGACCTCCACCTCCACGGTCGGGTTGCCGCGCGAATCGAGGATCTCTCTCGCCACCACGTTGATGATCTCGGTCATGGGCATCTCCTGGCCGTGCGGGCGTGCCGCGCGGGAGCTCGGGTTGTGCGAACCGGGGGGATCTGACTGTCGGGGGGCTGCGCCGTCAACCTGATTCAGCGGAGCGTCGGGGCGTTGGCCGCGCGCCTCAGCCGAGATCGATGACGATGACGCCGCGGTCGGACCGCGCCGGCTCCGGCTCGGGTGGCCGCCGCTCGGGAGGAGGCGGCACCGGCAACTCCGCCACCGGGCGCTCGTCGCGATCAGGGCGCTGCTCGCGCCTCTTGATCTCGTCGATGACGTAGGCGTCCAGCATCAAGTCTCTCCGCAGCCGGTTCACGTCTTGCCAAGATGCAACTGCCGTTCCGTTTGTCCAGACGCACGACCCTACCGGGTTTCTTCACTGGTGGCTGCCAGTTGGTCGCGCTTGCCCCATGCCTTGGTATGTCAGTTACTTGCGTGGTCTGGCGGGCATCGATTCAGACCCATCATACCGGATCCAGCGCTCGGCGGAGCCACCCCGTTGCGGTCGTCTTCGGCCCGGATGTGCCGTTCAGGGCCGTTCAGCCCGGGCCTTGAAGGCCTCCAGGGTCCTCGGCAACTGCACCCGGGTCAGCTCTTCGGTCAGCGTGTCGATCACCCCCTGGGGGATGAACGGCGGCTTGACGATCTGGATGTCGACCGAATACCGCGCCCGGGTCCCGGCGCCCTCCGGCGTCAGGGCCCAGGAGCCGCTGGAGACCTTGAGCGCGTCGCCGGACACCAGCGACCAGCTCACCTGGGTCGGGCGCTGCTCGAGGTGGCGCAGCACGTAGGTGATCCGCTTGAGGCCGAGGTCGAGCTGGTACTCGACCTGCCGGTCCGTGGTCCCGGCCAGCACCCGGCAGGCCTTGATGCCCGGTACGAACTCGGGGTACCGGGCGTAGTCGATGAGCACGTCGAAGAGTCGCTCCGGCGTGCAGGACATCAGGATCTCCCTGGAGACTTCGGCCATGCGGTGCTCCCTCTGCGGCCGGGGGCGAGGCGCCTGCGGCCGGCGGTTCAGGTGGCTTCCAGCGTCTCCCCGGCGGAGAGCAGGCTCACCAGCGCCTCGGGGAGGCGACGCAGCTTGCCCTTCAGGTCGATGCAGGCGTGCACGGTGCGGCCGGTCACCAGCAACTGGCCGTCCTCCCGCACCAGCCGGTAGGCGAAGGTGGCCGAGACCCGGCGTATCTCCGCCAGCGAGGTCTCGACCCGCAGCAGGTCGTCGTAGCGGGCCGGCTGCAGGTAGCGGACGTTGGCCTCGGTCACCGGCAGCCAGAGCTGGTAGCTGGCCTCGAAGTCGCGGTAGCGCAGCCCCTTGGCCCGGATGAACTCGGTCCGCCCCGCCTCGAAGAAGCGCAGGTAGTTGGCGTAATAGACGACCCCCATCTGGTCGGTGTCGCCGTAGATGACCCGCAGCTCGGTGGCGACCATGGCGGAGACCGGTCCTCTGCTACACCGACTCGATGCGGATGAGCCGGGTCGGAGTGAGCGTGGCCGGGTGGCGGTCGATCTCGGCGATGGCCCCCTTCACGTCGGCCTCCCTGGCCTGGTGGGTGACGAAGACCAGCGGCACCGGCGCCGAGGCGTCGGCCTGCTCGCGCTGCTGGACGGCGGCCACCGAGATGGAGCGTGCCGCCAGCGTGGTGGCGATGCGGGCCAGCACGCCCGGCTGGTCCTTCACCGAGAAGTGCAGGTAGTAGGCGCAGCGGATCTCGGCGTGGGGCCGCAGCTCGACCAGCGACTGCTCGGGCGGCAGGGGGACCCGCCCCGGGCTGCTGGCGACGATGTTGCGGGTCAAGTCGATGATGTCGGCGACCACGGCGCTGCCGGTCGGCATGGCGCCGGCCCCCTGCCCGTAGAGCATCGAGGGGCCCAGCGCCTCCGAGCGCAGCACCACGGCGTTCATGGCCCCGCGCACCCCGGCCAGCAGGGAGGCCTGCGGGATGAAGGCCGGGTGGACCCGGGCCTCGATGAGGTCCTTCCCGCCCGGACCGGCGCCGGCCGGCTCGCAGCGGCGGGCCACCGCCAGCAGCTTGAGCGTGTATCCGAACTCCCGCCCCCAGCGGAAGTCGTCCGGCGAGAGGCTCATGATCCCCTCGGTGAGCACGTCGGCAGGGCCGAGCCGGGCCCCGAAGGCCAGCTGGGCCAGCACGCAGAGCTTCTGCGCGGCGTCGCCCCCCGAGACGTCGAGGGTCGGGTCGGCCTCGGCGTAGCCGAGCCGCTGCGCCTCGGCCAGCACCGGCTCGATGGCCTCGCCGCGCTCGGCCATGGCGGTGAGGATGAAGTTGGTGGTGCCGTTGACGATCCCCACCAGGCTGTTGATCCGATCTGACGCCAGCGACTCGCGGAGGGTCCTGATGATGGGGACCCCGCCGCAGACGGCCGCCTCGTAGTAGACGTCGACGCTCCTGGCGCGGGCCAGCCTGAAGATCTCCTGCCCCCGCGTCGCCAGCAGCGCCTTGTTGGCGGTCACCACGTGCTTGCCGCGGGAGAGCGCGCCGGTCACCAGCTCGAATGACTCGTCGACGCCGCCCATGAGCTCGACCACCACCTCGATGCTCGGGTCCTCGAGCAGGTCCTCGACGCGGGTGGTGAGCAGCCCTCCTGGCACCTCCACGGAGCGGCTCTTGCCGGCGTCGCGCAGGGCGATCTTGCGCACCACGATGCGGGCCCCGAGCCGCGCCTCGATGTCCCCGGCGTGCTTGCGGAGGATGGAGAGCACCCCGCCGCCGACCGTTCCGAACCCCGCGATCCCGATCCCGACTTCGCGCATGCTCAGGTGCTCCCCTGGCGCCAGGCGCGGAGCACGGCCCGGAACTGCGGGACCGCCTTCCCGTTGGCCACCGTGATGGTCTCGATCCGCACCGGCCCCACTCCGGGCGCGTAGCTGGTCTCGTTGATGAGGTCGGTGTCGGCGGCGGCCCGGGTCACGGCCCTGACCTTGACGCATGCTTCGAAGATGCCGGCCGGCGTGACCACCCGCTCTGTGACGGAGACGATCTCGAAGTGCTCGCTGGAGGTCGGCGAGAGGACCGAGGTCCAGCGCGTCCCCACGGCGATGGGGCCGCAGAGCAACGCCCGGGCGCGGTCCTCGACGCAGGCTCCCGGCCGCAGCTCGCCGCGGGCGCTGTCCCTGAAGAAGCCGTCGCGGGTCCGCTCCAGCACGCGGACGGTCCGGAGCGAAGGCGCGCCGGCGGGCAGCTGAGGGCTCTGGTCCTCCCAGGTCCACTCCGAACCGACCGCCAGCGGATAGTAGTCGGCCGGGCGGGCCCGCGGGGGTGACACCGAAGCGGTGGCGCAGCCGGACAGGGCGGCGAGGAGCGGCAGGGCCAGGAGCGGTCTCATGTTGCGCGCCATTCTAGCCTCCTTCACTGGCCGGCCGGCGACTTCCTCGGCGCGGGGGGGGCGCGGCGGAGCTCGTCGAGCACCTCGCTGGCGGCCTCACGGACCCGCGGGTCGGGGTGGGCCTGCTCGGTCACCAGCAGCCAGCCCTGGGCGTCGCGACCGCCGATGTCGCCCACGATCCGGACCATCCGGAGCGCCAGGGCCGGGTCGCCGCCCCTGCAGAGATCGATGAGCGCCGGCACCGCCCGGGGGTCCTTGATCTGCGCCAGCGTCCCGACCGCACGGTGGGCCACCTTGGGATCGACGTCGCGGAGCCGCTCGATGAGGGCCGGCACGGCCGCCTTGACGCCCCGGTCGCCGAGCGCCTGCACCGCCTGCCCACGCACCCTCGAATCGGGAGAGGACAGGTCCACGATGAGCGCTTCGTTGCTCTTGACGTCGGCGGCCACGCTCACCCGGAGGGCCCGGACCGCCTCGCCGACCGCGCTGGCCAGGGCGACGCGCACGGCCTGGGATGGACCGCTGGGGCCCACCCGCTCGGTGGCCCGGCCGGTCTCCTTGTGAGGGGGATCGTCGCCCGTGCCCGGCGCCAGCTCCACCTCCACCGCCAGCTCGGCCAGCATCCCCGGCTCACCGGCGGCCGGCACCACCCGCAGGGCCACCACGTCGACCCTGGCCTCGAAGCTCCGCACCGACCCGGCCTGCAGCCGGAACCCGGCCTCGACCAGGGCGGTGCGGGTCAGCCCCTCGACGGCGCCCGCGTCGAGCCCGGCCTCGGCGACGGCGTCGGCCAGGGCCGCGCCGACCTTGACGCCGCTGATGCTCGGAGGCGCCGTGCGCTGGCACCCGGCCAGGGCTCCGGCGGCGACCAGCGCCAGCGCCAGCGCCAGCGGCAGGGCACGACCCCGGCACATGCCAGGCTCCCCGATCACGCCCCGCCTGATCCCGGGTCGGAGCTGCCGCCGATCGGCGCGGCCGGCGCGGGCACCGCAGGGCCGGCCACAGCCCCCTCACCGGCACCAGGGGCGGCACCACTGGCCGCAGCCTGCCCGGGCCCGCCCTCGCGATGCTCACCGCGGCCGCGCCCGCCACGGCGGCGACGGCGCCGGCGACGCCGGCGCCCCTCCGCGGTCGGCTTGCCGTCCGGGCCCACCTCGACCGGGGCGCCCTCTGCCGCACCCGCCTCGGCGGTCTCCTCGCCCTCTTCCAGCTCCTCGCCGTCGCCGTCGCCTTCGAGGTCGGGCTCGCTCGCCTGCTCGACGTCAGGCTGTGCACCGGAGAGGCCCTGCTCCCGGCCAGCGTCGTCGGCCGGGCTGGCCGCGCCGACCAGCGGCTCGCCCGCCTCGACAGCGCCCTGCGCGGCGGCGATCGGCCCCTGGGGCTCCCCGTCGGGGCGCCGCTCGCGGCGCTCCGTGCGGTCCCGATCGCGTCGCGGGCCATCGTCTCGCCGCGGCGGTCGCGCGCTCTCCTCCCGGGCGGCCGCCTCGGCCGCGGCGGTGAAGCAGGCCTCGTCCACCACCGGCACCACCACCAGGCTGCAACCGAGCGTGGCCTCGACGAAGGCCTCCGCCAGCGCCTCGCCGCAGAGCAGCAGCACCGGCAGCTGGCCAGCCGTCGAGGCCTCGCCGCGTGCGTCGCGGTGCGCTTCACCGGCGGTGATGACGGCGCCGATCTGGGCGCCGCAGTGCCCGAGGTCGCGGCGGGTCTCCACCACGTCCCGCCGGGTGGCGTCGGCACCGGCCCGCAGCACGCGGAAGCCGTGCCGGACGTCGCTCAGCCCCATCCGCTTGCGGCCGGTCAGCAGGACGTGGTCCTTGCCGCGGCGTGCCACCTTCAGCTCCCGGTAGCCGAGCCGCTCCAGCAGCTTCACGACCAGGTGCTCGACCGTGGCGGCGTCGCACTCGCGCAGCCGCCGGCTCAGCGAGGCCAGGCCGGCGCGGCGCAGATCGCCCGGTGAGGCCTGGCGCACGGCGCTGGCGACCGGGGCGATCGGCTCGCCAGGCTCGGGCTGCGAGACCAGCGTGACGGTCTCGCCGTCCACCTGGAAGAGCGGGCGCCGGCCGGAGGCCTCGCGCCGGCGGTTGGCCTCGCCCAAGGCGCTGGCCAGGGCGGCGTGGTCCCGGCCGAAGGCGTCTGGCATGAGCTGCCGCTCGGCGCCCGAGGTGGCCAGCTCCTCGAGCGACATCGAGCCGCCGGCGCTGGCCAACAGATCGTAGGCCACCTCGGCGGGCGGCGGGAAGCGACGGCCGCGCGGCTCGTCCCCTTCCTCGCGCCGCCGGCCCTTGTCGCCGCCGCGGCCCGACGACCGGGTCAGCTCCCTGGTCGGGCTGGGGTGACGCTCGCGGTTCCGGTAGGGCAGCTCGTCGAGCGGAGGCGGCTCGACCAGGTTCTCCAGCCCGGTCGGATCCTCGTCGAGCTGCCACTCCACCAGCGCGAAGGTGGCCGGCAGGACCGGCATGAGAAGCCGCTCCAGCCTGGGCAGGCGGCAGTGGGCGGCGACCTGGTCGGCCATCACCTCCTCGGGGATCTTGCCGACGTGGTCGAGCAGGTTCTCCCTGACCGCGATCTCGGTGATCTTCCGGAAGTGAAGAGGCTTCCCCTCGCGCCGCAGCACCTCGATGGCGGCTTCGGTGAAAGTCATGGATATCCTTGAGGAAAGAGGTTCGGGGGCCAGCGATGGTGCGGCCCACCTGGGAGCGCGCATTCTGGCCGCGCTTCGACGCCCTGTCAACGTTGAAAGTGCTTGATTCCCCGAACGGATTTCGCGATCGGACAGGTGCAGGTCGGCGCCTCGCGCCGCTACACCCCGAGGAAGAGACGCTTGCCGAAGTTGAGCGCCAGGTCGGCGTCGAAGATCTTCTGCGCCGAGGTCTCGATGTCGTACGCCACCCGGTGGAACTCGACCTCGCGGGTGGCGGCGTCGTAGATCACCAGGCAGGCGCGGTTGTCGCCGTCCCGTGGCTGGCCGACCGAGCCGACCGAGACCACGTACTTGTACCCCTGGCGAAGCCCGAAGCGGGTCGAGACCACCTCGTTGACCTCGCCGCCGGGAGCCAGCGCGAAGGTCTTGCAGAGGTGGCTGTGCCCGATGAAGGTGACGCTGGCCAGGGTCCGGGCGTGGGGGATGAGCTCGCGGGCCTGCTCCAGCGCGAAGACGTAGTCGTAGGCCTGCGGCTCGACGGGCGAGCCATGGCTGAAGAAGATGCCACCCTCGGTGTGGGTGTACGGGAGGGTGCGGAGCCACTCCAGGTTCTCGGGGTCGATCCGGCTGGCGCTCCAGTCGAGGGCGTGCCGGGCGGCGTCGTAATAGAAGCTGTAGTCCATCCGCCCCGAGACCGCGGCGTCGTGGTTGCCCAGCAGCGTGACCGCGGCCCGTTCCCTGATCAGCGCGCAGCACTCGTTGACGCTGGCGCCGTAGCCCACCACGTCGCCCAGGCAGATGACGCGGTCCGGCTGCTCGCGGTCGAGGACCCCCAGCGCCGCGGTGAGCGCCTCCAGGTTGGAGTGGATGTCGCTCAGGATGGCGACGCGCATTCGTCCTCGGGTGAGGTGGGATGGTAACCGCGGGTCAGAAGGAGCGTCAACGTCCCGGCGCGAAGAGCTCCGGCTCGAGCGCCTCGAAGGTGGCCAGCCGGCGGGCCTCGGCGTACCGGGCCATGATCTCGCTCGCGGTCAGGGTGCGCAGCCGATCGAGGCTGAACTGCTCGACGGCGAAGCTGGCCACCACGCTGCCGACCACGATGGCCCGGCGCAGCACCGCCGGCTCGACCGAGCCGTAGCGGGCCACGTAGCCCATGAAGCCCCCGGCGAAGCTGTCTCCGGCGCCGGTCGGGTCGAAGACGTCGGGGATGGGGAAGGCCGAGGCGGCGAAGACCTCGTCTCCCGAGAAGAAGAGCGAGCCGTACTCGCCGCGCTTCACGACCACCGCCTTGGGCCCGTAGCCGAGGATGGTGCGCGCCGCCTTGACGACGCTGTGCTCGCCGGCCAGCTGCCGGGCCTCGGCGTCGTTGACGAAGAGCAGGTCGACCCGCTTCAGGGTGCGGAGCAGGCTCTCCCGCTTGGAGTCGATCCAGAAGTTCATGGTGTCGCAGGCCACGAAGCGGGGCGCCGTCACCTGGTCGAGCACCGACAGCTGCAGGTCGGGATCGATGTTGCCGAGGAAGACGAAGTCGGTGCTCCGCCAGGCCGGCGGCAGCACCGGCCGGAAGTCGGCCAGCACGTTGAGCTGGGTCTCGAGGGTCTGGGCGGTGTTGAGATCGAACTCGTACCGCCCCTTCCAGCGGAAGGTCCTGCCCGGCAGCCGCACCAGCCCGGCCAGGTCGGCGCCCCGGGAGGCGAGGAAGCTCACGTGCTCCTCGGGGAAGTCCTCGCCGACCACCGCCACCACCCGGGTCGGCCCGAAGAAGCCGGCGCAGGTGGCGAAATAGGAGGCCGAACCGCCCAGGATCTCCTCCCGGCGGCCGAACGGAGTCTCCAGCGAATCGAGCGCGACCGAGCCGACGACCAGCAGCGACATGGGACCTCGTGGGCGCCGTTCAACCCGGCGCGTGGACGGGACTCAGTAGCCCAGCCCGCCCGGATCGGTCAACGTCACGGCACCCTGCCCGGGTGCGGCGGGACGCCGCGGCCCACCGGTGGCGCCAACCGCCGCCAGCTGGCCACAGGCGGCGGCGATGTCCGCCCCCCGGTTCTTGCGGATCACCGCGGTGATATTCCGGTCAAAGAGGATGCGGTGGAAGGCCTCGACCCGCTCCGGCGCCGGGGCCTGGAACCCGAGCCCCGGGTTGTCGTTGTAGGGGATGAGGTTGACCTTGGCCGGGATGCCGGCCACCAGCCGGGAGAGCCGCAGGGCGTCGGCGTCGGTGTCGTTGACGCCCCCCAGCAGGACGTACTCGAAGGTGATGCGACGCCCCTGCTTCATGGGGAAGCTCCGGCAGGCCGCCAGCAGCTCGCCGATGGGCCAGCGCCTGTTGATGGGCATGAGCAGGTCGCGCTGCGCGTCGGTGGTGGCGTTGAGCGAGACCGCCAGCTTCACCTGGGTCTCCTCGCCGAGGCGCCGCATGACCGGGACCAGCCCGCTGGTCGAGACCGTGACGTGGCGGTGCGAGAAGTTGGGACCGTCCTCGTCGAGCAGCAACTCGAGGGCCGCCTTGACCCGGTCGAAGTTATGGAGCGGCTCGCCCATCCCCATGAAGACCAGGTTGGTGAGCGGGCGCGGCGCCGGCCCCTCGCCCAGCTCGACGAGCCGGCGGTTGGCGCGGTGGACCTGGTCGACGATCTCCCCGGGGGTGAGGTTGCGGGCCAGCCCCATGGTCCCGGTCATGCAGAAGGTGCAACCGAGGGCGCAGCCGACCTGCGACGAGACGCAGAGCGTCTTCCGGTCGGTCTCCGGCATGTAGACCGACTCGATGAGCTTCCCGTCGCCGGTCCGCCAGGTCCACTTGATGGTGCCGTCGACGGAGCGCTGCTCGGTGGCCCGCTCCAGCGTCATGAGCGAGGTCCTGGCCGCCAGCGCGGCGCGCAGCGGCCTCGATAGATCGGTCATCTCGTCGAGCGTGGCCGCGCCGTTGCGGTGGAGCCAGCGGAAGAGCTGCCGGGCCCGGAAGGGCTTCTCGCCCAGCTCGCCGACCAGCGCGGCGAGCTCGGGGCGGGCCAGGGAGCGGAGGTCGGGGAGCGCCCCCCCCGGGCTCACGGGGCCGCCGCCTGCCGTCCGGGGCGGAGGGCCGCGGCCACCGCCACCAGCGGCGTCGCCTGGCGCCGGGCGATCTCCACCCGGGTGACCCGCCGCTCGTCGCCTCCCCGCACCGTGAAGGCCAGCCCGTCCCAGTCGATCACCGAGCCGACCGGCGGCACGCGCCCGGCCGTGGCGGTGACGAAGCCGCCCAGCGTCCCGTAGTCACCCTCCTCGGGGAAGCGGATCTCTGCCGGCTCCTGGTTCGCCTCGGCGCCGGACGGGGCCCCCTGCCCGTTGAGGTACTCCTCGAGGTCGTGGAGCGGGATGGTCGCCTCGGCCAGCCAGACCCCCTCCCCCACCAGCTTGACCGGGGCCGCCTCGGCGTCGCCCTCGTCCTGGATCTCCCCGACGATCTCCTCGAGCACGTCCTCGAGGGTGACGAGGCCGCTGGTGCCGCCGAACTCGTCGACGACGATGGCGAGGTGGACGTGGCGCCGCTGCATCTCCTTGAGCAGCCGGGAGATCTTCATCTGCTCGGGGACGAAGAAGGCCGGCTTGAGGTGGCCGTCGAGGCCGACCGCCTGGATGGGGCCGCGCCGCAGCTCCAGCACGATCTCGCGCACCATCAGGATCCCCACCACGTTGTCGACGGTCCCCTCGAAGACCGGCATGCGGCTGTAGGGGTTCTCGGTGACGATGCGGGTCAGCTCCTCGGGCGGGGCGTGGCGGTTGATGGCCACCATCCGGGTGCGCGGGACCATGATCTCCTTGACGATCCGGTCGGCGAACTCGAGGACGCTGTTGAGCAGCTCCTCCTTGACCTCGTCGAGCACGCCCTCGCGCGTGCCCATCTCGATCAGGTACTCGATCTCCTCGCTGGTGACCGGCGGGGTGGTCGACGAGGTGGTGCGCCCCAGCAGCCTCATCACGCCGGTGGTGGCCCGGGCGGTGGTGGAGGTGATCGGCCAGAGCAGCCAGGTGATGAGCCGGACGGCGGTGATGCTGGAGAGGGCGAGGTGGACGGGCCGGCGCTTGGCCAGGGTCTTGGGGAGGATCTCGCCGAAGAAGAGGACCACCACCGTGGTCAGGGCGGTGGCGATGGCCACGGCGGTCCCTTCGGTCCAGCCCGGGTGGCCGGCTACCAGGTCACTCGCCACCGAGGCCGACAGCGCCCCGAGCCCGATGGCGGCCAGGGTGTTGCCGATGAGGAGGGTGGCGAGGACCCGCTCCGGATGGTGGATCCAGAGGGCGAGGTGGCGGGCGTGGCGCGCGCCGCTCTCGTGGAGCTGGCGGGCTCGGGCCTCGCCGAGCGCCGTGAGGGCGGTCTCGGTCGACGAGAAGAAGGCCGAGCCGACCAGGAAGGTCAGCCCGAGCATCCATTTCCAGCCTGCGACCTCGCTTAGCACCCGACCCTCCAGAAACGACGATGCCCGCCCCGGAACCGGGACGGGCACCCACACCATACCCTGCCGGCGTCCCAGGCGTGACACCCATCGGGGGTGGCACGGGGCAACCGCGAGGCATGACGGGAGGTTACGTCAGTTTCTTCCAGTCGTAGGCGTGGACCTGGACCTCGGGGAAGAAGTAGGAGATCTCCACCCTGGCGTTCTCGGCGCTGTCCGACCCGTGGACCGTGTTCTTCTCGATGTCGGTGGCGAAGTCCTTGCGGATGGTCCCCTCGGCCGCCTTCTTGGGGTCGGTGGCACCCATGATCTCACGGTTCTTGAGGACGGCGTTCTCGCCCTCCAGCACCATCAGGACCACCGGTCCGCCGGTCATGAAGGTGACCAGGTCGTTGAAGAACGGGCGGGCCTTGTGGACGGCGTAGAAGCCCTCGGCCTCACGCTTCGACAGGTGGGTGAGGCGCAGGGCGATGGGCTTGAGCCCGTTCGACTCGAAGCGGGAGACGATCTTGCCGATGATCCCCTTCTCCACGCCGTCGGGCTTGATGATCGAGAGGGTGCGTTCCGTGGCCATGTGCTGCTCCTTCGAGTGGTCCGGGCCGGCGCCGAGGGGATCCCCTGGCGTCCAGCCCGAAGGTTGTGCTGCTAGGACTTCTTCCTGGCGGCCTTGGCCGGCCTCGCCGCGGGCCTGGCCGGCCGGGCGGGTGGCCGGGCGGGTGGCCGGGCGGGTGGCCGGGGGGACGGCTTCACGGGGCGGGTCGCCGACTTGAGAGCCGCCTTGGGAGCCGGCTTCGGCTCGGCCGGCCGGGCCGGCTTCCGCTGCTTGCCCAGCCGCTCCTTCATCACCTTCCCGAGCACGTGCGGACCCTCGCAGACCGAGATGCCGGCCTCGCGCATGGCGGCGAACTTCGCCTCGGCGGTGCCCGACCCGCCTGAGATGACAGCGCCGGCGTGACCCATCCGCTTGCCCGGGGGGGCGGTGCGGCCGGCGATGAAGCCGACCACCGGCTTGGTCATGTGGTCGCGGACGAAGGCGGCGCCCTGCTCCTCCTCGGTGCCGCCGATCTCGCCGATCATGATGACGGCGTCGGTCTCGGGGTCCTTCTCGAACTCCCGCAGCACGTCGATGAAGTCGGTCCCGTGGACCGGGTCGCCGCCGATGCCGACCGCGGTCGACTGGCCCAGCCCGAGGTCGGAGAGCTGCTTGACCGCCTCGTAGGTGAGCGTACCGGAGCGCGAGACCACGCCGATGCGCCCCGGCTTGTGGATGTGGCCGGGCATGATGCCGATCTTGCACTGCTCCGGGGTGATCACGCCGGGGCAGTTCGGCCCGATCAGCCGCACCTGCCGGCGCCCCTCCAGGTAGCGCTTCACCCGCACCATGTCGAGGATGGGGATGCCCTCGGTGATGCAGACGATCAGCGGGATCCCGGCCTCGGCCGCCTCGATGATCGAGTCGGCGGCGAAGGGTGGCGGGACGAAGATGACCGAGGCGTTGGCGCCGGTCTGCTTCACGGCGTCGAGCACGGTCTGGAAGATGGGGACCTTCCCCTGGAACGAGGTGCCGCCCCGGCCCGGGGTGACGCCGGCCACCAGGTTGGTGCCGTAGGCCAGCATCTGCTCCGAGTGGAAGGTGCCGGCGGAGCCGGTGATGCCCTGCACGAGCAGGCGGGTGTTCCTGTCGACGAAGATGCTCATGTCAGTTCTCCGATGTTCGGGGCGCGCCGGTCAGACCGCGCGCGCCGCCGCGACGGCCTTTCGGGCCGCCTCGCCGAGGTCGTCGGCCGGGGTGATCGCGAGTCCGCTCTGGGCCAGGATGGTCTTGCCGAGCTCGACGTTGGTGCCCTCGAGCCGGACCACCAGCGGCATCCGCAGCCCCAGCTGCCTGGCGGCGGCCACGATCCCGTTGGCGATGATGTCGCACTTCATGATCCCGCCGAAGATGTTGACGAGCATGGTCTTCACGTTCGGATCCGAGAGCAGGATCTTGAAGGCGGCCGCCACCTTCTGCTCGTCAGCGCCGCCGCCCACGTCGAGGAAGTTGGCGGGGCGGCCGCCGGAGAGCTGGATGGCGTCCATGGTGGCCATGGCCAGGCCGGCGCCGTTGACCATGCAGCCGATGTCGCCGTCGAGGGCGATGTAGGAGAGGTCGAACTCCTTGGCGGCCGTCTCCTTGGGGTCCTCTTCGTCGGGATCGCGCAGGGCGGCGATGTCCGGGTGGCGGTAGAGGGCGTTGTCGTCGAAGTTCATCTTGGCGTCGAGCGCCACCACCTCGCCGGTGGCGGTGACCACCAGCGGGTTGATCTCCAGGAGCGAGGCGTCGGTGGCCAGGTAGGCGTTGTAGAGGCCGGTGGCCAGCTTGACGAAGGCGCCCACCGTCTCCTTGGCCAGGCCGAGGCCGAAGGCGAGCCGGCGGGCCTGGAAGGGCGTCAGCCCGAGCAGGGGATCGACCGACTCGCGCAGGATCTTCTCGGGGGTGGCGTGCGCCACCTCCTCGATGTCGACGCCGCCCTCGGTCGAGGCCATCACCGTGACCCGCCCGCTCTCGCGGTCCAGGGTCATGCCCAGGTAGAGCTCGCGGGCGATGCGGCAGCCCTCCTCGACGTAGACCTTGCGGACCTGCTGCCCGAGCGGGCCGGTCTGCGGGGTCTTGAGCATCATCCCGAGGATCGCCTGGGTGTGGGTCCTGGCCTCGTCGGGCGACCGCGCCAGCTTGACGCCCCCCCCCTTGCCCCGCCCGCCGGCGTGGATCTGGGCCTTGATGGCGCAGATGCCGCCGCCGAGCTGGCGGGCGGCACCTTCGGCCTCGAGCGGCGTGGCGGCGAGGTAACCCCGGGGAACCGTGACCCCGTACTTCCGGAGCACGTCCTTCGCTTGGTACTCGTGGATCTTCAAGGTGAATGCTCGCTCGGCGCCTGGCTCATCACCCAGTCCTCGTGGACTTCGCTCCACGGCCCGGGCCGCCCGCCGGCGGCTGACCGTCGAGGAGCCGTCCTGGGTTGATGGCAGCAGCGCCCGTGAGGTGTCACATCCCCCCGGCCAGCCTCGGGCAGCAGCCGCGGGTCCTACAAGTTGGCGTTGTATACCTCCCCGGCAGCCGCTTGGCGACTGTCTTGGGGTGCGGCCAGATCGGCCTGGGTCGGGGCTCTAGAGCCGGGTCTCCGCGACCGACTTCCGGACGCTCTCCACGGATCTCGCCAGCATGGCCATCTCCGCGTCGTTCAGCTCGACCTCGATGATGCGCTCGACGCCGCCGGCGCCGATCACCACCGGGACGCCGACGAAGATCCCGTCGATGCCGTACTGCCCCGCCAGCAACGCCGAGCAGGGCAGCACCCGCTTCTTGTCCTTGAGGAAGCTCTCCGCCATGGTGATGGCCGAGATGGCCGGCGCGTAGAAGGCTGAGCCGGTGCCGAGCAGCGAGACGATCTCGCCGCCCCCCTTGCGGGTCCGCTCCACGATGGCGTCCAGCCGCTCGGGGGAGAGGAACCTGGTGAGCGGGGCGCCGCAGATGGAGCTGTAGCGCAGCAGCGGCACCATGTCGTCGCCGTGGCCGCCCAGCACCAGCGCGCAGACGTCCTGCGGCGAGACCCCGGCCGCCTCGCCGACGAAATACTGGAAGCGGGCGGTGTCGAGCACGCCGGCCATGCCGACCACCCGGTGCCGGGGGAACCCGGTCACCTTCCACATGGCGTAGACCATCGAGTCGAGCGGGTTGGTGACCACGATGACGAAGCAGCCCGGGGCGTACTGCTTGATCCCGGTGGCCACCTTGGTGATGGCGTCGAGGTTGACCTTGAGCAGGTCGTCGCGGCTCATGCCCGGCTTGCGCGGGACGCCGGCGGTCACGATGCAGACGTCGGCGTCCTTGATGACGGAGTAGTCTGTGGTGCCGCCGCCGGTCACCTCGGCGTCGTTCTTGAGGACGCCCCGGGTCTCCTGCAGGTCGAGGGCCTTCCCCTTGGCCACGCCCTCAATGATGTCGACCAGCACCACGTCTCCGAGCTCGCGCTGCAGCGCGAGCAGCGCCATGGTGCCGCCGATCTGGCCAGCGCCGATGAGGGCAATCTTCTTGCGAGTCGCCATGTTCGAATGCTCCGTGTCCTGGGGGGGGGGACGCCGACTACAGGTGCCTGATGATCTCGTCGCCAAACTCGCTGCACTTCACCTCGACGGTGTCGGTGTGCCCTTCCTGCCGCATGAGCCGGGCGAAGTCATAGGTGACCCGGCGCGAGGCGATGGCGCCGTCCATCCCCTTGACGATCAGGTCGGCCGCCTCGGTCCAGCCGAGGTAACGGAACATCATCTCGCCAGAGAGGATCACCGAGCCGGGGTTGACCTTGTCGAGGTCGGCGTAGCGCGGCGCGGTGCCGTGGGTGGCCTCGAAGAGTGCATGGCCGGTCACGTAGTTGGCGTTGCCGCCCGGGGCGATGCCGATGCCACCCACCTGCGCCGCCAGGGCGTCGGAGAGGTAGTCGCCGTTCAGGTTGAGGGTCGCGATGACGTCGAAGTCCTCGGGGCGGGTCAGCACCTGCTGGAGGGTGATGTCGGCCAGTGCGTCCCGGACCAGCAGCTTCCCGGAGGCCAGCGCCCCCTGCTGCTCGGCGGCGGCCGCCTGCTCGCCGCGGGCCGCCCGGGTCCGCTCCACCTGCAGGGCCGTATGGACCCGGTCGCCGTACTCGCGCTCGGCGAGGGCGTAGGCGGCGCTGCGGAAGGCCCCCTCCGTGAACTTCATGATGTTGCCCTTGTGCACGATGGTGATGCTCTTGCGCCGGTTCTTCAGCGCGAACTCGATGGCGGCGCGCATCAGCCGCTCGGTCCCCTCCCGCGACACCGGCTTGATGCCGAGGCCGGTCGACGCCGGGAAGCGGATCTTCCGGTAGTCGCGCGGGAACTCCTTCTCGAGGAAGGCGAGGAGCTTCCGGGCCTGCTCCGATCCGGCCTCCCACTCGAGGCCGGCGTAGATGTCCTCGGTGTTCTCCCGGAAGATCACCATGTCGACCTGGGCCGGGTTCTTCACCGGCGAGGGCACGCCCTTGAACCAGCGGATCGGCCGCAGGCAGACGTAGAGGTCGAGCAACTGCCGCAGCGCCACGTTGAGCGAGCGGATCCCGCCGCCGATGGGGGTGGTGAGCGGCCCCTTGATGCCGACGAGGTACTCGCGGAAGGCCTCGATGGTCTCGTCGGGGAGCCAGTTGTTGAAGCGGGTGAAGGCCTTCTCGCCGGCGTAGACCTCGGTCCAGGCGATCTTGCGGCGCCCGGCGTAGGCCTTCCCGACGGCGGCGTCCAGGACCCGCACACTGGCGCGCCAGATGTCGCGGCCGGTGCCGTCCCCCTCGATGAATGGGATGATGGGGCGGTCGGGGACGACGAGCGTGCCGTTGGCCAGGGTGATCTTCGAGCCATCCCTGGGGATCACTGGCTTCGCGGCCATGTTGCGGACCTCGGGCGTTCGGGAGAAGCCGAAGCCGGCGATGTAACACCCTCCCTTCGCGGGTGTAAAGCACCAGATCGCTGGAGGTGTCTGAAACTTCAAGGGATTGTGCGGACTCGTGCGGTCGACTATCGGCCGGCCGCGGTCGCCGCTCGCGCCGCCCAGGCCTTCATCGGGTCAGGTCGCGATAGGAACCCAAGTGAAGACCTGCACTTCTGAGCAGGTCACGCACCCTGGAACTCCGCAGAGCGGCCCACTCCACTTCACGCTCGGCGCCGAAGCTGGTCCTTGCGTGGCTCGGCGCGTGGCCCGGGTGGGCCATCAGCTCGGTGGTCCCCTCCCCGACCTGCGCCAGCGCTTCGAGCAGCCGCTCCTCGGTCCAGGCCGGGCGAAGCGCGGCGTCCCCGAGGAAGGCGTCGGCGGTGGCCAGGCCGGCCCGGCGCAGGGCCTGGCGCATGGCCGGGTCGATGGACCGGACCGGCAGGCCGAGCCCGCTGGCCACGCGCACCACCGCGACGAACGGTCCTGGAGCGGCATGGGCGTGCCGGTGGCTGTCGAGGTGGCTGGGGAGCGCGCCGCGCAGCTCGACGAAGCGGTCAACCTGCCGGCGCAGCGTCGCCTCGGAGGCGTTGGCGTCACCGGCCGGGTCGAGCACCGCGTGGAGGCCGAGCACCAGCGTGGCCGGCGCTGCTCGCAGGGCCGCCCCGGCGAAGGGGGTCTCCACCATGGCGGTGGCCGAGCTGACGATGCCGCCGGCGTGGGCCTCGAGGATGCCGCGGTCGATCTCGGGATCGTAGCCGAGGTCGTCTGCATTGACGATCAGCCGCCGCATGGCCGGCCGATCAGCGACGGACCACCAGGCGCGGGGTGATGGCGCGCGGCTCGGCCGTGAAGTCGTAGATCGCTTCGAGCTTGACGTTCCGGTACCGCTCCAGCTTGAAGGCCATGCGGGAGAGCGTGGCCAGGAACGACCCCGGGTCGGGCCGCCCGGCCTTGCCGGCCAGCTTCTTGAGCCGCTTCACCTCGGCCAGGATCAACCCTTGCGCCTCGCGCGGGTGGTAGAGGAAGGCGCCGGAGAAGACCAGCTGGCCTTCGAAGGGGAGCAGCCGGGCCTCCAGCAGGTCGCCCCGCTCCAGCCCGACCACCTGCCGCCGCTCGGCCACCGCGAGCCGCTCGCCGGTGAAGACGTCGGCCACGGTTACCTGCCCGGGCTGCAGCTTCTTCACCTCGAACAGGCCGCGCCGCTGGGCCACCAGCCCGGCCAGCGTGGCGTGGTCGGCGGGAAGCAGGCCAGCCCCCTCGGCGGCGAGGAAGCGCTCCAGCGTGGTCGGCGCCATCGGCGTCGGGCGCCACTCGTAGACGTAGAAGTCGAGCATGCCGTTCATGCGCCGCTCGTAGGACTGGTCCTCCTCGTGCGGCTCCCCGTACCGGCCGAAGTGGTCGGCGCGGGCCGCCAGCAGGTCGGCCTGGCGGCTCGCCGCGGTCGCCCACGAGAGGAGCCGCTCGTGGAGCTCCGGCAGCGTCATCGCGGCGACTGCTCCATCAGCTTGACGAACCGGCCGAAGATGGCGCGGGCGTCGTGCGGCCCCGGCGACGCCTCGGGGTGGTACTGGACGCTGAAGGCCGGCGCGTCGAGCACCTCGATCCCCTCCACCGTCCCGTCGTTCAGGTTGAGGTGGGTGACCCGGGCGCGCTTCCCCAGCGACTTCTCGTCGACGGCGAAGCCGTGGTTCTGGACGGTGATGTCGACCTTGCCGGTGGCCAGGTCCTTGACCGGCTGGTTGGCGCCGCGGTGGCCGAACTTGAGCTTGTAGGTGCTGGCGCCGATCGCCAGCGAGAGGATCTGGTGGCCGAGGCAGATTCCGAAGACCGGCACCTTGCCGAGCAGCGCCGCCACCGTCTGGCGGGCGCCGACCACCGCGGCAGGATCTCCCGGGCCGTTGGTGAGGAAGATGCCATCCGGCTTCAAGGCCAGGGCCTCGGCGGCGGAGGTGCTGCTCGGCACCACGGTGATGCGGCAGCCCTGCTCGGCCAGCAGCCGCAGCATGGCCCGCTTCAGCCCCCAGTCGTAGGCCACCACGTGGTGGCGCGGCCTGCCCAGCGCCACGCGCTCGCCGTCGGTCCAGGCGTCGGCGCCGGTCTCCTGCCACTGGTAGCTGGTCCTCGTGGAGATGCGCGTGGCGAGGTCTTGCCCCTCCATCCCGGGGAGGGCGCGGGCCCGCGCCACCAGCTCGGCGGCGCTGCCGGTCGAGGAGATGATCCCCATCTGCGCGCCCTGGGTCCGCAGGTGGCGGACCAGGCGGCGAGTGTCGATGCCTGCGAGGCCGACCACCTGGCGCCGCTTCAGCCAGCCGTCGAGGCTCTCCTGGGCCCGGAAGCTGGACGGCACCTCGGCGTGGTGCCGCGCGATGAAGGCGGTGGCGTGGACCCGCTCCGACTCGTCGTCAGCCGCCGTGCACCCGGTGTTCCCCTGCTCCGGGTAGGTCATGCAGACCATCTGCCCGACGTAGGAGGGGTCGGTCAGGATCTCCTGGTAGCCGGTGAGCGAGGTGTTGAAGACCACCTCGCCGGTGGCCTCGCCGGGCGCGCCGAAGCCGGTGCCCTCGAAGGTGGTGCCGTCCGCCAACGCCAGGATGGCCTTGCCCATCACGTCTCCTTGCCGCCCTCGTGGACCAGCCGCCCGCCGACGATGGCGTGCGTGCAGCGGCCGGTGAGGCGCCGCTTCTTCCACGGGGAGTTGGTGCTCTTCGAGTGGAGCGATCCGGCCGAGCAGAGCCACTCGGCGCCGGGATCGAGAATGGCCAGGTCGGCCGGGTCTCCGGGGGCCAGCCGGCCACCGGGCAGGCCGAAGGCGCGGGCCGGCGAGCTGGTCAAGGCCTCGATGAGGCGCCGCTCGGTGAGCTGGCCCGCCTTGACGAGGGCCAGGCAGACCGGGAAGGCGGTCTCCAGCCCGACGATGCCGTTGAGGGCGGCGTCGAACTCGACCTCCTTCTCGACTGGCGAGTGCGGGGCGTGGTCGGTGGCGATGCAGTCGAGGGTGCCGTCGGCCAGCCCCTCCACGCAGGCGGCCACGTCGGCACGGGAGCGGAGCGGCGGGCTCATCTTGAAGTCGGTCGAGTAGCCGGAGGCCGCCACGTCCTCGTCGGTGAGCGAGAGGTGATGCGGGGTGACCTCCGCGGTGACCGGGAGGCCGCGCCGCTTGGCCTCGCGGACCGCGCGCACCGTGCCGGCCGAGGAGGCGTGGGCGATGTGGAGCCGCCCTCCGGTCAGCTCCGCCAGGGCGATGTCCCGCAGCACCATGACCTCCTCGGCCTGCCCGGGGATCCCCTTGAGGCCGAGGCGCGTCGATGAGGCGCCCTCGTGCATCACGCCCTTGCCGACCAGCGCCAGGTCCTCCTCGTGCACGGTGAGCGGCAGCTTGAAGGCCTGGGCGTACTCGAGGGCGCGGCGCATCAGCGCTGACGACATGACCGGCTTCCCGTCGTCGGAGAGCGCCACGCAGCCCCCGGCCTTGAGCTCGCCGTACTCGGCCAGCTCCTCGCCCTTGGAGCCCTTGGAGATGCAGCCGCAGGGGTAGACGCGGGCCAGCCCGGCCGCGGCGGCCCGGGCCAGGATCAGCTCGGTGACCGCCAGGGTGTCGTTGACCGGAGTGGTGTTGGGCATGCAGACGATGGAGGTGAAGCCGCCGGCCACCGCCGCGCGCGCCCCGGTCGCCACCGTCTCCTTGTACTCCTGCCCCGGCTCGCGCAGGTGGACGTGGAGGTCGATGAAGCCGGGCGTCACCCACCTGCCGGCGGCGTCGATGACCGTGGCGCCGGGCACCTGCGCCACCCGCTCGGCCACCTCCGCGACCTTCCCGTCGCGCAGCAGCACGGTCCGGACCCCGTCGACACCCGAGGCCGGATCGATGACCCGCCCGCCTGCGATGATGATCACGTTGCTCACGCCTTGGCCTCCGCGGGATCGCCGCCGGCGAGGAGGTAGAGGATCGCCATGCGGACCGCAACCCCGTTCTGCACCTGGTCGAGGATGACGCTGTGCGGCCCGTCGGCGACGTCGGGAGAAAGCTCGACGCCGCGGTTGATGGGGCCGGGGTGGAGGATCAGCGCCGATGGCTTGAGCCAGTCCGCCGCCTTCCTGGCGTTCAGCCCCCAGAGCCGCGAGTACTCACGGGTGTTCGGGATGAGCGGGTCGCCGATGCGCTCGTGCTGGATCCGCAGCATGACCACGGCGTCGGCCCCCTCGACGGCGGTGCGCAGGTCGTGGGTCACGGTGCAGCCCATCTGCTCGACCCCGGCCGGGATCATGGTGGGCGGCCCGCAGAGCCGGACCGTGGTGCCCAGCTTGGTGAAGGCGTGGAGGTCGGAGCGGGCCACGCGGCTGTGGCTGATGTCACCGACGATGGCGAGGGTCTTGCCCTCCAGCGACCCGAGCCGCTCGCGGATCGTGAAGCAGTCGAGCAGTCCCTGGGTGGGGTGCTCGTGGGCCCCGTCGCCGGCCGAGACCACGGCGCAGTTGACGTGCTGGGCCACCAGGCCGGGCGCGCCGCCCGCCGAGTGGCGGATCACCAGCACGTCGGGGCGCATGGCCTCCAGGTTGCGTGCGGTGTCGACCAGGGTCTCGCCCTTGGTCACCGAGGAGCTGGCCGAGGTCCAGTTGAGGGCGTCGGCAGAGAGCACCTTGGCGGCGATCTCGAACGAGCTCCTGGTCCGGGTGGAGGCCTCGAAGAAGAGGTTGACGACCGACTTGCCGCGCAGGCTCGGCACCTTCTTGATGGGCCGCAGCAGGACCTCCTTCATCGAGACCGCCAGGTCGAGCACCAGCAGCAGCTCCTCCCGGGAGAAGTCCTCCAGCGCGATGCAGTGTCTCTGTCGCCCGATCACCGCGGCCTCCTCGTGCTGATCACCACCGCATCCTCGGCGGCCCCGTCCTCTCGCAGCGTCACCTGGACGTCCTGCCCGTCCGGCACGGCCAGGGTGGCGCCGACGAAGTCGGCCGCGATGGGCAGCTCGTGGCCGCCCCGGTCGACCAGCACCGCCAGCCAGACCCGCTTCGGCCGTCCGAAGTCGACCAGCTCGTCGAGCGCGGCCCGCACCGTCCGGCCGGTGTAGAGCACGTCGTCCACCAGCAGCACCGTCTTGCCTTCGACCGGGAAGCGGATGTCGGTCGGACCGACCACCGGCACGGCGCCGTGGGCGGCCAGGTCGTCGCGGTAGAGGGCGATGTCGAGGGTGCCGTGAGGCGCCGGCCGGCCGAGCCGGCGGGCCAGGTCGGCCCTCAGCCTGGCGGCCAGGTGGACCCCGCCGCGCCGGATGCCGACGATGGCCAGGGCCTCGGCGGCGCCGACGGCGGTGGCCCGGGCCGCGATCTCCCCCCCGAGCCGCGTGATGACCTGCTCGATCTGCTGCGAGTTCATGCCTCCCCCGTGCTTCGGCGCCTCACCACCTGGCGGGCTGGATTTCCTGGGTCCGGTCGACGACGAAGGTCTTCTCGGTGAACCGATCCAGCAGCGGGAAGTAGACGCTGGTGGTGTAGACGAAGGCGACATGGAGGGTAGGCGGTGACACCGAGACGTTCCGCTCCCAGGTGACGTCCTCGGGCCGCACCTCGACCGCCGGCACCATCGCGATGGTGCCGTCCCCCGCCGGTGACTTGACCGTGGCGAGGCCGGCCAGCTTGTGGCACATCCCCTGGATCAGCCCCTCGTCGTCCCTGTTGTGGATCGACTTGTTGGAGAACTCGGTGACCACCACGCCGGCCTCGTAGCGCAGCAGGTAGACCTGCCCCCAGACCACGGCCAGGTAGCCGCCGGCCAGCAGCGACGCTAGCAGCACCATGGTGACCCAAGAGGTCTCACCGCGCTCCGAGGGGCGCAGGCGAGGGGAGGCGGAGGGGGGCATCGGGGAACGCTTGTACCGCTACTCGACAGGTTTGAGAAGTCGGTCGATCCGCACGCCCTGGCCGGTCGAGGAGCCGAACCACCAGCCCTCCGGCCCCCAGCTCCAGCCGACCAGCGCCACCCGCCCGATCAGGTCCGACTCCGCCACCTGCCAGCCGCCGTCCCGGCCGTCGCTGGAGCGGTCGCGGTTGTCTCCGACGACGAAGACGTGCCCCCGCCGAACCGGGCCGAACGGCCCCTCCCCTCGCCCGGCCCGCACCCGCCGGCACTGCAGCAGCTCGTGGCCTACCGCTCCGGCGGTGGCCCCCCGGCTCCAGGCCTCGGCCTGCCCCTCCGGGCCGTCCGCGATCTCGCCGACCAGCGGGCCGAGCGCCAGCATCTCCCGGAAGCGGCGGCAGGTGTCGGTGCGGCGAGCCCGGCTGGCCTGGTCCCGCTCCTGGTAGCTGAACTCGCCCGCGGGGAGGCGGGGCTGGGCCACGCCGCCGATGAAGAGCAACTGCTCGCGCAGCTCGACCACGTCCCCGGCCACTCCGATGACCCGCCGGACCGTGAGCCTGGAGCGGTCGCGCGGGTCGCTGAAGACCACCACATCGCCCCGCCGGGGGCTGGCGAGGGGGAGCAGCGTCAGGTCGATGAAGGGGAGCTTGAGCCCGTAGGCGAGCCGGGAGACGGCCAGGACGTCCCCCTCCAGCAGGGTCGGCGCCATCGACCCCCCGGTGACGGTGAAGGTCTCCGCCACCGTGCCCCGCAGCAGCAGCGCCCCGACCAGCACCGCCAGGATGGTGCGGAGCAGCTCCCCGGAGGGAGACGGCGCGGCGCCACGCCGCCCCGCCACCGGCTAGTCCTCGACCTTGAGCACCGCCAGGAAGGCCGACTGCGGGATCTCGACGCTGCCCACCTGCTTCATCCGCTTCTTGCCCTCCTTCTGCTTCTCGAGGAGCTTGCGCTTGCGCGAGATGTCGCCGCCGTAGCACTTGGCGATGACGTTCTTGCGGAAGGCCTTGACGGTCTCGCGGGCGATGATCTTGGCGCCGATGGCCGCCTGGATGGCCACCTCGTACATCTGCCGCGGGATCTCCTCCTTGAGCTTCTGGCAGACGTCACGGCCGCGGTGGTAGGCGTTCTCGCGGTGGACGATGATGCTGAGCGCGTCGACCGGCTCGCCGTTGATGAGGATGTCGAGCTTGACGAGATCGGCCTCGTCGTAGCCGCGCAGCTCGTAGTCGAGGCTGGCGTAGCCGCGGCTGACGCTCTTGAGCTTGTCGAAGAAGTCGAAGACCACCTCGGCCAGCGGGATGTCGTAGGTGATCTGCACCCGCGTGGTGCCGATGTACTTCATGTCCTTCTGCACGCCGCGCCGGTCCTGGCAGAGCTTGAGGATCTGGCCGACGTCCTCGGTCCGGCCGTGGATGTGGCAGGTGAGGATGGGCTCCTCGAGCTTGGCGATGCGCTGCACCGGCGGCAGCTTGGCCGGGTTGTCGATCTCCTTCACCTCGCCCTGGGTGTCGGTGACCCGGTAGACCACCGAGGGGGCCGTGGTGATGAGGGAGAGGTTGTACTCGCGCTCCAGCCGCTCCTGGACGATCTCCATGTGGAGCAGGCCGAGGTAGCCGCAGCGGTAGCCGAACCCGAGCGCCTGCGAGGTCTCCGGCTCGTAGGTGAAGGCCGAGTCATTGAGCTGGAGCTTGTCGAGGGCGTCGCGGAGCTGCTCGTAGTCGGCGGCGTCGATGGGGAAGACGCCGCTGAAGACCATGGGCTTGACGACCTTGAAGCCGGGGAACGGCGCCGCCACCGGGCGGTCGGCCTCGGTGATGGTGTCGCCCACCTTGGCGTCGTGCACGTCCTTGACGTTGGCGACGCAGATGCCGACCTCTCCGGCCATCAGGAAGGGCACGGCGGCGGAGAAGGGCGTGAAGATCCCGAGCTCCTGGACCTCGAACTCCTTCTTGTTCGACCAGAGGATGATCTTCTGCCTGGGCTTGAGGGTCCCCTCGAAGACCCGGACCAGCATCACCACGCCGCGGTAGGTGTCGTACCAGGAGTCGAAGATGATGGCCTTGAGGGGGGCGACCGGGTCGCCGCTGGGCGGCGGCACCAGGTGGACCACCTGCTCGAGGATCTCGCGGATGCCGATCCCCTCCTTGGCGGAGCAGGGCACGGCCGTCGAGGCGTCGAGCCCGATGACCTCCTCGATCTCGCGGCGGACCCCCTCCACGTCGGCGCTGGGGAGGTCGATCTTGTTGATGACCGGGATGATGGCGAGGTCGTGATCGAGCGCCTGGTAGACGTTGGCGAGGGTCTGGGCCTCCACCCCTTGGGTGGCGTCGACCACCAGCACCGCCCCCTCGCAGGCGGCCAGCGAACGCGAGACCTCGTAGGCGAAGTCGACGTGGCCGGGGGTGTCGATGAGGTTGAGCTGGTAGGTCTTTCCGTCGAGCGCCACGTAGCGCATGCGGACCGTCTGGGCCTTGATGGTGATGCCGCGCTCACGCTCCAGCTCCATGTTGTCGAGGAACTGGGCCTGCTCTTCACGCTTGGTGACGGTGCCGGTCTCGCCGAGCAGGCGGTCGGCGAGCGTCGACTTGCCATGATCGATGTGCGCGATGATGGAGAAGTTCCGGATGTGCGCGTTCTGCTGGGACATGTGGGAGCGGGCTTGTAACATGCGCCGGTGGCGTGAAGCCACGCCCGGGAACCCCTTCGAGGCTCGCGGAACGCCGGTGTCAAGGACCAACTGCCGATATCGGATGCCCCATAGGGGGATTTTGCCCGAACTGCCCGTATCTTGTGGTCTTTGTCGTGTACCATACTACAGGTAGTGGTCATATCGTTGACACCCACACCGCTCTTGCTAGATTGCGCGACACGAAACAGCGGGGCGGGTTGTGTGGAAGAGCGGGCGGCGGGTCGGGCGGCGGGCTTCCAGCGCGAATGGATCGGGCTGTCAGACCACCAAGTTAATCCCCGGTTCACCGAGACGGGCCGGCCGGGGAAGTCATCGACGCGCGCACGACCTCCGGGCGCGTGAACGGGAACAGGTGCGCCCGCGGCGGGAGCCGACGGGCGATGGGGCGGACGAATGATGGAGCGTGAAGTGTCGGGACAACGGAAGGGCGGCAAGTCGGCTCGCAAGGCGCAGCGCAAGGGGCTGGTGATCCCGCGCTACTTCACGACCCGCGGCGTCGATCCGGCCGAGGAGTTGGTCTGGGAGAAGCGCACCGCCGGAATCAACGGCGAGGGCGGCGCCATCATCTTCGAGCAGAAGGACGTCGAGGTCCCCAAGTCCTGGTCGATGCTGGCCACCAACGTGGTCGCCTCCAAGTACTTCCGCGGCGCGGTCGGCAGCCCGATGCGGGAGCGGTCGGTCCGGCAGCTGGTCTCCCGGGTCGTCAACACCATCGCCGGCTGGGGGCGCAAGGACGGTTACTTCGCCACCGAGGAGGACGCCGCCAGCTTCCAGGCCGAGCTCGCCCACCTCATCTACCGCCAGAAGATGAGCTTCAACTCGCCGGTCTGGTTCAACGTCGGCGTCGAGGCCCATCCGCAGTGCTCGGCCTGCTTCATCAACGCCGTGGCCGACTCGATGGACTCGATCCTGAAGCTGGCCCACACCGAGGGCATGCTCTTCAAGTACGGCTCGGGCGCCGGCTCAAACCTCTCCAAGATCCGCTCCTCCAAGGAGATCCTCTCGGGAGGCGGCGAGGCCTCCGGCCCGGTCTCCTTCATGCGCGGCTTCGACGCCTTCGCCGGCGTCATCAAGTCGGGGGGCAAGACCCGCCGCGCCGCCAAGATGGTGATCCTCGACTCGGACCACCCGGACATCGTCGAGTTCGTCAACTGCAAGGCCGAGGAGGAGAAGAAGGCCTGGGCGCTCATCGACGCCGGCTACGACGGGGGCTTCAACGTCCGCGGCGGCGCCTACGACTCGGTCTTCTTCCAGAACGCCAACCACTCCATCCGCGTCACCGACTCCTTCATGCGGGCGGTGGTCGACGACAAGGAGTGGACGCTGACGGCGCGGACCAACGGCGCACCGCTCGAGACCCTGCGGGCCCGCGACCTGATGAAGCAGATCACCGAGTCGGCCTGGCTCTGCGGCGACCCGGGCATGCAGTTCGACACCACCGTCAACGCCTGGCACACCTGCCCGAACACCGACCGGATCAACGCCTCCAACCCCTGCTCCGAGTACATGTTCCTCGACGACTCGGCCTGCAACCTGGCGTCGCTGAACCTGATGCACTTCCGGAACATCGACGGCGGCTTCGACGTGGCGGCTTTCCGCAGGGCGGTCGACCTGACCATCCTGGCGCAGGAGATCCTGGTCTCCAACGCCAAGTACCCGACCGAGAAGATCGGCAAGAACTCCGAGGACTACCGGCCGCTCGGCCTCGGCTACGCCAACCTCGGTGCCCTGCTGATGGCCAGCGGGGCGGCCTACGACTCCGACGCCGGGCGGGCCACGGCGGCGGCCATCACCTCGCTGATGACCGGCGAGGCCTACGCCATGAGCGCCCGCATCGCCGGGCAGACCGCCCCCTTCGCCGGGTACGAGCGCAACCGCGACCCGTTCATCAACGTCATCCGCAAGCACCAGGCGCACGTCGACCGCATCGACCACTCGCTGGTCGAGCCGGCCCTCCTCGACGCGGCCCGGGCCTCTTGGGCCGACGCCCTCCACACCGGGCTCGAGCATGGCTACCGCAACGCCCAGGTCTCGGTGCTGGCCCCGACCGGCACCATCGGCTTCATGATGGACTGCGACACCACCGGCATCGAGCCGGACATCGCGCTCGTCAAGTACAAGAAGTTGGTCGGCGGCGGCGTGCTCAAGATCGTCAACAACACGGTCCCGCTGGCGCTGCAGCGGCTCGGCTACTCGGGCGAGGAGATCGGCGCCATCCTCCAGTTCATCGACGAGGTGGAGACCATCGAGGGGGCGCCGGGCCTGAAGCCGGAGCACGTCTCGGTCTTCGACTGCGCCTTCAAGCCGCGCAGCGGCTCGCGCTCCATCCACTACATGGGCCACATCCGCATGATGGGCGCCACCCAGCCGTTTCTCTCCGGCGCCATCTCCAAGACCGTCAACATGCCGTCCAACGCCACGGTCCAGGACATCGAACAGGCCTACCTCGAGTCCTGGAAGCTCGGCCTGAAGGCCGTCGCCATCTACCGCGACGGCTGCAAGCGCAGCCAGCCGCTCAACGCCGGCAAGGAGAAGGAGAAGGTGGCCGAGAAGGCCAGCGGCGAGGCGCCCCTGGCGCGGCGGCGGTTGCCCGACGAGCGGCGCGCCATCACCCACAAGTTCTCCATCGGCGGCCACGAGGGGTACATGACCGTCGGCATGTACGACGACGGCATGCCGGGTGAGCTCTTCGTGGTGATGGCCAAGGAGGGCTCGGTGGTCTCGGGCCTGATGGACAGCTTCGCCACCTCCATCTCGATGGCGCTGCAGTACGGGGTCCCGCTCCACGTGCTGAGCGACAAGTTCAGCCACACCCGCTTCGAGCCGTCCGGCTTCACCGGGAACCCGGAGATCCCGATCGCCAAGTCGATCACCGACTACATCTTCCGGTGGCTGGCGCTCAAGTTCCTCCCCGGCGAGTCAGGCGCCGTCTCCTCGCCGCCGGCCGCCCTGCTCCCCGGGACCTCGCCGTCCTCCTCGGCCAGGGCCCGGGTGGTCGACGCCGCGCCGGCCCGCGCCTCCGGCACCGGTGTCATCCACACCCACACCCGCGAGACCGACG
>JANYBC010000246.1 GCA_025360965.1 Anaeromyxobacter sp.
CCGAGCTGCCAGCGGAAGCCCATGGCCATGAACTCGGCGCGGATGGTGTTGCCGAAGGCGAACGTGGCGTTGGTGTCGTTGATGGCGCCCATGCCGAAGGGCTGCGGCCAGTGAGAGGTCTGCGCGGTGGGGCTACCGGAGCCGTTGTTGCCGCACATGGTCTGGGCGCCGGTGGTGCCGTTGGTGCAGGTGCTGATCGAGTGGATCGGGTCAGCGGTGACGACGAACGGGATGGCGAGGGGCAGCCCCTCGGCGAGCGCCTGGACGTTGTTGATGTAGGTCGTGTACTGGGCCGGGGTGATGGAGCCGAGGCGGATGAGCGCCTGGCGCCGGTTGTCGGCGGCGATGGTGGCGACGGCGGAGCTGATGTCACCGTTGGCCGTGCCGCTGCCGATGGTGCTGCCCTCGGACATGAGGCCGACCTTCTGCGGGATCGTCATCCGGGCTGCGAGGTCCTTGGCGCGGCAGATCTCCGAGTAGCGCCAGTCCTCGTACTTTTCCAGCGTGCCGTTCTTGTTGAGGTCGCGGAACTTGAGGCCATCCACGGTGATCTCGGTCACCGCGGTGTAGGGGACGTCGATGTTCGGCGTAGTCGAGAGGCCGTCGTGGTTGTAGGTGTAGGCATTCCCGCCGGCCGACGGGTTGGTCGGCCTGCCGCTATGGTTCACGGCGTAGTCGAGCACTGGCTGGACGGTGTAGACCTTCAGGTTGCAGTCCACGACCGTTGGAGGCGGGGGCGGGACCATGGCGCTGATGATGCAGCCGCCGCCGTAGCAGGCCCAGCCGGTCGGGCAGAAGCCGGCCTGGTTGGTCGCGCTGCAGATGTCGGCGATGGCGATGCAGCCGCCCATGAAGCAGGTGTCGGCGGCGCTGGCGCAGGTGCCGTCCAGCGCGTTCGTGCTGCACGCCACGGGCGTCGGCACGGCCGTGCTGAGGATGCAGCCGCCGCCATAGCAGGCGAAGCCCGCGGAGCACGTGCCGCTGGAGTTGGTCTGGCTGCAGAGGCTGGTCGTCGCCACGCATGAGCCCTGGAAGCAACTCTGGCTGGTGGGGCAGGTGCCGAGCAGCACGGTCGCGCTGCAGGCCGGGAGTTCGGGGACGACGACCGTTTCCGTCTTGGTGCAGGCAGCGAGGCTGAGCGCGAAGAGCGCGGCCGTGGCGACACTGAGGGATTGGATTCGCATGCATCAGCTCCTGGAAGTGCTTCGTGGGGACGGCCTGAAGCGGTGACGGTGGCAGGATTCGCGGCACACGATGCCCTTGCAGCGAGCGGTCGGCTTCCGCGTTCTTGTCTCCCACTGTCGCTTTCTTGTGCCTGGCGGCATCCCGCCTCACCCTTCCGCCGAGCGCCAGCGCCTCGATGGCGACCCGTTGCCACACCTGCGACCCGGTGCGCCTTGTGACCTGCGGCGTCAATCGGCTAGCCTCCCGCGAGATGCCCTCTCCCCAACCCCTCATCCTCTCGAGACTCCTGCCCGACGGTGGGATGGTCGGCCTGGGCGACGAGACGGTGGCGCGCGCCTCCTTTGCGATGAACTGGGGAGGCATCCGCGCGACCCAGGTCCACCTGGACGGAGGCGAGACCCCACAGGGAACGCTGGTCAACAACCTCATCTCGATGAACCTGGGCTCCGAGTCGGTCTGTGAGGCCAACATCGAGGGGCGCGGCTGGGAGACCTATCGGACCCCGCACCACGGCGTCTGCGTCGTGCCGGCTCGCCTGGCCCACACGGCCCGGGCGCGGACCGGCGGCGACTACCTCCTGGTGGAGATGGCGCCCGAGTTCGTGACCGGGATCCTCGGCGGCACGCCACCGGCGGGCCTGCTGCCGCTGCTGCTCGGCGCCCGCGACAGCTTCGCCGAGCACGTGCTGCTGGCGCTCGCCGAGCAGGGTCGGCGGAGCGCACCGTCCTCGGCGTTGGCGGAGAGCCTGGGCACCGCCCTCGTCACCCACTTCGCCGAGCGCCGCGTCCTCCCCGAGCCGGCGGCAGCCCCGCTCTCCCTCCCCAGCCCCACGCTCGGCAGCGTGCTCGAGTACGTGGCACGGCACCTCGACACCCCGCTCTCCCTGGAGCGGCTGGCGTCGGTGGCCGGCATGGACCTCTTCCGCTTCGCCCGGGCCTTCAAGCAGAGCACCGGCTCGTCGCCGCACCGCTACATGCTGGAGGCCCGCATCAACCTGGCCAAGGAGCTGCTCCGCGATCCATCCCGATCCATCACCGAGATCGCCTTGCAGACCGGGTTCGCCACCCCCAGCCACTTCTCGGTGACCTTTCGGCGCATCGCCGGCGTCACGCCGAGGGCCTTCCGCGCCGGGCGGCGGTAGGCGGCCTGACCTGCCCCCCAAGCGTAGGCCGCTCCTGAGGCAACCTGGATAGCGACGACCCCGACGTTGGAGATGAGGGCCAGCTTGAGTCCGCGTGCCTTCAAGGCCCGCAGGGTCGGCAGCGCGTCGTCATGCGGGACCCAGGTCTCGAGCATCACCTCGTAGAGCGCCGCGGTTAGTGGAAGTCGAACAGCACGGCCTCGATGGGTGCCGGCCAGTCGAGTGAGCGCAGTGTCATGGCCTCGACCCGGGACGCCAGGCCAACTGCCACTGCCGACCCGCCACTGCGCTCGACGCCTTGAAGCTGGCCTGCTCGAGGGCCCGTCGCACGCAGCGTACCGCATGCTCGTCGAGTGGAGACGGCGCGATGCCGGTGGCCTCCGCCGTGGCCGCGCCGGCTGCCGCCACCTGCAGGTCCGCCACCCTCACCCCGCCGTCGGTGGTCTCCAGCGTGAGGAGCACGTCGGCGTCTCGCAGCTGGCAGCCCTCGATGCGGTGATCGAGGGTCGCGAGGCCAGCGAGGACCTCGAGGCGAAGCGGCTCGAGCGCCTTGGCCCGCTCCGCCATGGAGCTCGGAAGATCGCTCCCCGGAGCGGACACTCGAACCACCGGCGGCGCCTGGACCGGCGCGGCTTCGATGGGCCTGGCGGGTGACTGGGACAGAGGGGCAGGGTGGCTCGCCAGCTCGACCGGACCGGCAGGCGCCCTGCGCTCGGTCCACCGGACAGCGAGCAGGTTGCCCGCGAGGAATGCCGCGATGCCGGCCATCGCCGAGACCATCCATCCCTTCGTCGTCACCTCTCCACCCCGTCCCTGGTCGGCGCCGCGCGCTCCATCTGCGCACGGTGCGCCGCGAAGATACGCTCGCTCCCGCGATACGCCAACCGGGTTGGACTAATCCACTTCGACCCAGGCGCCGCGGTCACAGGAGACGGCGACGGCGTCGAGCACCGCCTGCACGGCGGCGCCGTCCCCGAAGTCGGGGCGACAGCGCGGTCCGCCGCGGATGGCCGCCACCAAGGGATCGGTGAGGCGTCGGTAGGCGGCGGTGCGCCCGGCCAGGTTGTCGGCCGTGTCCAGCCCGGCGGTCAGGTCGGCGTCCAGCGCCACCACCTCCAGTCCCGGCCGATCGACCCGGCCGGCCCAGAGCCGGCCCTCCCAGGTGGCGTCCAGGCCCGGAGCGGCCTCGTAGACCAGGCTGCCCTTCTCCCCTTGGAGCTCGATCCGCTGGAAGTTGGCCCGGCCGGCTGCCAGCTTGCTGGCCTGGAAGGCGCCCTGGGCGCCGCACTTCAACTCGGCCAGGAAGGCGCAGGCATCGTCGGCGTCGGCCGGCCCGCCCGGGCGCTCCCGGTAAGCCGTCTGCCAATGGCCCGTCACCCGGGCGACGTCACCCAGCCACCACTGGACCAGGTCGATGAGGTGGGAGCCGATGTCGCCGAGGGCGCCGGTCCCGGCCTCGGCCCTCCGCATCCGCCAGGCCGCCGGCTTGCCCGGCTGCAGGTGGGAGGCACTGAAGTAGCGGGCGTCGACGCGCAGCGGCCGGCCCAGGAAGCCGGCCTCGACCAGCCGCTTCACCTGGGCCGCCGCGGCGAGCGCCCGGTGCGTGAAGAAGGTGAGCGTCTGCCGGCCCATGGCCTCGGCGTGGGCGGCCAGCTCCCGGGCCTGCGCGGCGTCGAGCGCCAGCGGCTTCTCGCAGATGACGTGGGCGCCCGCGTCGAGGGCGGCCAGCGCGATGGGGTGGTGCAGCAGGTTGGGCGTGACGATCACCACCACGTCGAGCCGCTGGCGCGCCAGCAGCTCCCGCCAGTCGAGGTGGCGGCCAGGCACCTCGAAGCGATCGGCCAGCGCGGCCAGCCTCCCCGGGGACCGCCCGCAGAGCGCCACCAGTTCGACGTCGGCGCGCGAGCGGAGCCCGGGGAGGTGCTCCAGCTCGGCCCACCAGCCGGTGCCGATGACTCCGACCCGCAGTTTCATGTCGCTCATGCCGCTTCGAGGATGTCCTCGATGCGAAGCCGCCACTCCCTAGGTGGCACGGACGGCCTCGGCGAAGATCCTGTCGCGCAGCTGCCGCTTGACGGCGTCGCGCATGACCAGATCGACCTTGGAGCCGAGGATCTCCTCGATCCGGCTCTGGACGCGGAAGAAGCGGAAGAGGCCGATGGGCTTGTCGAACTCGACGAGCAGGTCGACGTCGCTGTCCGGGCCAGACTCTCCGCGAGCGACCGAACCGAACAGGTCGAGCGAGCGCACGCCCAGGCCGGCGAGCTCGGCTCGCGCTCCGGCAAGGCGCTGAAGGACCTGATCGCGGGTCATGAAGGGATTCTAGGCCCTGGCACCGACGGTGACCAGCAGGCCACCTCGACTGGTGAACCAGTCCAAACGTTTGGACTTCTCCCGCCCAGGCCGCCGGAACCGGGCACTCCAGCCCCCGCCAAGAAGAAACCCCCGGCAACCAAGTGGTTACCGGGGGCAAACTGGAGCGGGAAAACGGATTTGAAGTGTCGTGACGGTGGGTGAACAACCTCAAGCAGGACGCGCTGTTGCCCTTCAACCTGCCGTCAACCTTCCCGTTTCCCGTTCCGTCTCTTTCCGCCTCGTCCCGGCCCGTTCCGGCCCGTGGTGCAGGGTCGGGGCACATGTGGGGCACAAGGACGGACGTCGTCAGACCTCGGCCAACCGCGCAACCATGTCGGGGTACCTGCGGACGAGGCCGATCAGCAATGCGGCCTGGGCGTTGGGCTTGGCGCGCCCCTGCTCCCAGTTCTCCAGGGTGCGCGGATTCGTTCGCAGGCAGGTCGCGAAGAGTGCGCTGGACAGGTGCAGCTGCTTTCGGACCCGGACCAGCTCGGAAGGAGACACCTCCGGGGGGGGCTTGAAGGTGACCGCGTGAGTGCGGAGCGTGCGCTTGCCCTGGCGGGCTCCGGCCAACGCGGCGACTCCCTCGCTCAGCTCGGCGAAGAGGTCGCGACGGGGCGTGCGCTTCGTGGCGGGCCTTCGGGTGGTCTTCATGGGGACTTCCTCGCTTTCAACTCTGCCTTGAGAACTTCTCGAACGACCTTGCGTTGCTCCGCGGTGAGGTCGCTGACCTCACCTTTTCCGTACAGGGTGAAGAGCCAGAACTGACGACCGGGCGCCCACCAGAAATAGACGACGCGCAAGCCGCCCCGCTTGCCCTTCCCCCGTCGGCCGTCCGCGAAACGGACCTTCCGAAGGCCTCCGGTGTCCCGGATCACGTCACCCGCTTCGGGGTCTGCCAGGAGGGCCGCCTGCAGAGCCGAGAACGCCTCGTCGTCGAGGTACTCCGACCGGTGACGCTCGAACGCCGGGAGCTCTACGAACAGGGCCTTCACTCGACACAGTATACGCAGATTGCGTAGTTACGCAAGTAGCGTACTTGTATCAGGGCTTCAGTCCAGCCGCTTCGAGGATGTCCTCGATGCGAAGCCGCCACTCCCTAACACTACTGCGTCACTAGTTCCTTGGTCGATGGCAGGCGGGACACCGAGGGAGCCATGAAGCGACGCTTCGCGCGATGGAGAGCCGAACGGTGATGAAGCTGTCGGAGAAGTGCCGCTCGGGCCGCGAGAGGCTCCGA
>JANYBC010000051.1 GCA_025360965.1 Anaeromyxobacter sp.
CTCGGCATGAAGATGCCGAAGATGGAGCATCAGCCCGGCATGCCCCACGGCATGCCGCATCCCTGACAGGGCGGCCGCCGCACTCCTGACCGCGGGCCGGCCAGGCCGCCGTGGCTCGGCGGGGGCCGGACCGGAGCCCGACCCCCGGGAGGTTCACGGCACGATGTCGATGAAGAGCTGGGCCCGGCTGAAGTTCCAGCCGAAGATGTCACAATTCCCAGAGTTGCCGACCATGGCCTTGCGGACGATCTGCGCCTTGAAGTTGTAGGTTCCGGCCGGGAAGGAGGTCTTCAGCCCACCCAGAAAGAGCTGCTGCCTGTTGTTGGGCGAGGTGTCGCCGCCGGCCAGGACGCTGTTCCACTCCCCCAGGGTCGCAGGGAAAGAGCTGTTGAGGGGCGTCCCGGTGTCGTCGGTGACGATGCGCACGGAGCAGTTGGCCACCGCGCCGACCGCGGCCCCGTAGTTGTAGACCTTGGCGGAAAGCTGGTACCGAAGTTGGTGGGGGTCGTGAAGTTCAGCGGGATGGCCACGCCCGGGACGTCGACCCATACATCGTCAACGCTGGCGGCGGCGTCGGTCCCCCCCTGGCCGGCGTAATGGCTGGCCACGGCAGGACCGGCAGGACCAGGGACACCGGCAGGACCAGCGACACCGGCAGGACCGGTGGCCCCCCCGCCAGGACCGGCGGGACCAGTGGCTCCGGCAGGACCGGTGGCCCCGGCAGGACCGGCAGTCCCAACCTTTCCGGAGCACCCGACCAGGGCCACGAGCATTGCCGCCGTTACAGCCAACGACCTCACCTGAGTCTTCGTCATCGATTTCCCCTATTTCCCGCTCGAAGGATGGGCCCGATTGCCCAGACACTATGGGAAGGCGACTTCCAGACTTGTGACAAAGTCTTTCTCGTGAAGCGATGACGCGCCGTGGCGTGACCTCGACGGCCACCTTCGGTCATTTCACGGACGACGCTGCTCACGGACCGCCGCCCCCGGGGCGCGGTAGGCTCCAGGCTGTGCCCATCCCCTCCTCCCGCGCCGTCCTGCTGCTGGCCCTCGGGCTGGCCTGGCCGCCGCTGCTCGGGCCGGGACTCGCTGGCGTCCTCACGATGGTGGCCTGGGACGCCACCCTGCTGGCGTTGCTGCTCCTCGACTGGTGGCGAGCCCCCCTGGGTGAGCCGTTCTCGGCCGAGCGGCGCCTGCGCCTGCCGCTCACCGCCTTCTGCGCCAACCCGGTCTCCCTCCGGCTCCGCGCCGCGCCCGGCCGCGCGCTCCGGCTGGCGCTCGCCGACGCGCCACCGCCCGGCTTCGAGGCGGCCGGCCACCGGCAGGCGCTGCTCCTCCCGCGCCGTGCCGCTCCCGGCGAGGTGACCATCGACTACCAGGTGACGCCCCGCTCGCGCGGCCGGCACGCCTTCGGCGATCTCCACCTCCGGCTGCTCGGGCCGCTGGGGCTCTGCTGGCGGTCGAGCCGGCTCGCCCTCGGCGAGGAGGTGAGCGTCTACCCCGACCTCGGCCTGGGAACGGCGGCGTCCACCGAGCTGGCGGTGGTGCCGGAGCCGGGCCGGCGCGGCCGTGACCTGCGCACCGGGCGCAGCGAGGGGCGGGAGTTCGCCGCCCTGCGCGCCTACCAAACCGGCGATGACCTGCGCTCGGTCGACTGGAAAGCCACGGCGCGGCGCGGCTGGCCGGTGGTCCGCGACTGGCAGCCGGAGCGGAACCAGACGCTCTGGATCCTGCTCGACTGCAGCCGGAACCTGGCCGCCCGGCTCGAGCAGGACCGGACACGGCTCGATCGGGCCGTCGAGGCGGCGCTGGCGCTGGCCCGGGCGGCCGCCGAGCGCGGCGACCGGACCGGCCTGATCCTCTTCGGCGCCGAGGTGGAGCGGGTGGTGCCGGCCGAGGCTGGCCGGACCCGGCTCGGGCCGCTAGCCGAGGCGCTCCACCTGGCCCGCTCACGGCCGGTCGAGGCCGACTTCGGCGCCGCCTTCGACGTGCTGATGGCCCGGCAGCGCCGGCGCGCCCTGGTGGTGCTCTTCACCGAGCTGAACGACCCCGACGCCACAGCCCTGCTGCTGGCCCGGGCCGGGGTGCTGCGGCGCCGCCACCTGGTGGCGGTCGCCTCCATCGCCGATCCCGAGTTGGTCGAGGCCGCCTCGGCCCGCCCCGCCACCGCGGCCGAGGCCTTCGCGCGGGCCGCCGCCGAGCGGCTGGTCGACGAGCGGGAGCACTCCGAGCGGCGGCTCTCCGCCGCCGGCGTGACCGTGATCCACGCGGCCGGGCGCGCGCTGCCGGCGGCCGTGGTGGCCCGCTACGCGGCGGTCAAGGCGCGCGGGCTTCTGTAGCGGGCGGGCCTGGAAGGCCCGTCGACCGGGCTTGACGGCACCCGGGAGGGGCCGCCGCATGGGCTTGACGATCTGATGTCGGTATGATATCACCTCGACATCATCGGAGGTCACCCATGGTCCGCGAGAAGCTATTCAATCCGTCGTCCGGTTGGTCCGCCGTCGTCCTCGGGGTGGTGCTGGCGCTGGTCGCCATCGGCGCCCTCGCCACCGGGATCGGGGGTGGTGGCCCGGCGCTGGTCCTGGTCTTCCTCGTCGCGCTGGTCGCGGCGCTCGTCGCCTTCGCCGGGCTCTACGTCGTCAACCCGAACGAGGCCAAGGTGCTCCAGCTCTTCGGCGAGTACGTCGGCACCGTCCGCGAGGCCGGCTTCTGCTGGTCCAACCCCTTCTACTCGAAGCGGCGGGTCAGCCTCCGCATCGTCTCCTCCGAGGTCGGCAAGCTCAAGGTCAACGACCTCGACGGCAACCCGGTCGAGATCGCCGCCATCGTGGTCTGGAAGGTGACCGACAGCGCCCAGGCGGTCTTCGAGGTCGACAACTACCCCGAGTACGTCCGGGTGCAGGGGGAGTCGGCGGTCCGCACCCTGGCCTCGCGCTACCCCTACGACGCCCACGACGACGCCGTCCTCTCGCTGCGCGGCAACACCCAGCAGGTGGCCGAGCACCTCCAGAAGGAGCTCGACGAGCGGGTCCACCTGGCCGGCGTCAAGGTGCTGGAGGCGCGCATCAGCCACCTGGCCTACGCCCCCGAGATCGCCCAGGCCATGCTGCAGCGGCAGCAGGCCGGCGCCATCATCGCGGCGCGCCAGAAGATCGTCGACGGCGCGGTCGGCATGGTGGAGATGGCGCTGGAGCGGCTCAGCCGCAACCAGGTGGTGGTCCTCGACGAGGAGCGCAAGGCGGCCATGGTCTCCAACCTGCTGGTGGTGCTCTGCAGCGAGCGCAACACCCAGCCGGTCATCAACGCCGGGACCATCTACTAGGCCCGGGAGGCGGCGTGGCGGAGCGCAAACCCTTCCTGCTGCGGATCGATCCGCAGGTGCTCGAGGCGCTGCAGCGCTGGGCCGCCGACGAGCTGCGCTCCGTCAACGGCCAGGTCGAGTACCTGCTGCGCGAGGCGCTCCGCCAGGCCGGGCGGGAGGGGAAGGCGGGCAAGAAGACCGGACCGAAGGGCACCGCCTAGTCCGGCCTGCCCCCGTCAGGCCGCCAGGGCCGGAGCCGCGACGGCACGCCGCGCCAGCCGCGCCTGCACCACCGCGAGCAGCAGCGGGACGGCGATCGCCACCGCCCCGGAGAAGAGGCTCAAACCCAGCATCCCCTCGAGCCGCTGGTCCGGCGCCACGGTGAGCAGGCGGGTGGAGAGGCCGGCCCCGACGGCGCTGGCCAGGTGCTGCACCGCCGACTGGACCGACATGTAGCGGGCCCGCTCGGCCGGCCCCGGCACCCGCGAGGTGAGCGTGTTCATGGCCACGTTGCGCAGCGAGTTGCCCATCATGAAGAAGACGAAGAGCGTGATGACGGCGCCGAGCAGGAGGCCCGGGCTCCCGGCCACCAGCGGCAGCCAGGCCTGTGGCCAGGCGAAGCCGAGCGCCAGCACCGAGAGGAAGATGGCGGTGCCGCCCACCGAGACCACCGGGGCGCCGAAGCGGTCGACCCAGCGCCCGGCGATGCGCAGGGTGAAGAAGGCGATCGAGCCCCCCACCATGTAGACCAGCCCGAGCCGATCGCGGGGGAAGCCGAGGTCGAAGCGCAGGTGGGAGGCGATGTTGGGGATGATGGCGAACCCCGACATCATCGACGTGGCGGTGGAGGCGAGCGCCAGCATGGCCACCGGCTGGCGCAGCAGCGCCCCCACCGAGCCGCGCACCGCGCCGGGCGCCCGGGCCCGCTCCAGGTGGCCGGTCATGGCCGGCATGAGGAAGAGCGCCCCGCCCGCCACCAGCAGGCCGAGCGCCGCCACCGCGAAGAACGGCGTCCGCCAGCTCCCCAGCCGGGCCAGCTCCAGCCCGGCAGGCACCCCCAGCACCGAGGCGACCGAGAAGGCTCCCATCACCGCGCCCAGCGCCCGCCCCCGCCGCTCGGCCGGGACGGCGTCGGCCACGATGGACAGGGCCAGCGAGGTGGCCGGGCCGCCGAAGAAGCCGGCCGCCACCCGGGCCGCCACCATGGTCCAGAAGCCGGTGGCCAGGCCGCCGGCGGCGGTGGCCACCACCAGGCCGAGCATGGCCACCGAGAGGGCGCTGCGCCGGTCGAAGCGGTCGAGGAAGGCGGCGCCGGCCAGGCCGGAGGCGGCGGCCGCGGCCGTGTAGGAGCCGCCGATCAGGCCGAGCTGCGAGGCGGGGATGCCCAGGCCGACGGCGAAGTCGGGGCCGAGCGGCATCACCATCATGAAGTCG
Source organism: Anaeromyxobacter sp. (assembly GCA_025360965.1). Taxonomy (GTDB): domain Bacteria; phylum Myxococcota; class Myxococcia; order Myxococcales; family Anaeromyxobacteraceae; genus JADKCZ01. The sequence continues at coordinate 4,738 of JANYBC010000051.1, forward strand.
AGGACGTTGACGAACTGGACCGCCCCCACCAAGAAGAGGAGCGCCCGCTCGGAGATGGCTCGCGGCACCGGCCGGTTCTAACAGGAACCGTCCTCTGGCGCCGTGACGCCCTCCCCGCCCAGCTGGGCCAGCTTCCCCGTTCCCCCGCGATCGCCAAGCTGCTAGATTCTCTCCCCCGGTGCCGCGAGGCGCCGGGCTCGCCCGGGTGGCCGGGGAGCGGGTCGTGGACGGGCGCGCGGTGCGCGGCCCGAGGGGTCGGTCGGGAGGCGGCGGGAATGGGCGTGGGGTCGGTCGTGGTGTCGCGCGTGCAGGGCGGGAAGCCCGCTGCGCTGACCCGTTTTCACCAGCGCATCGCCGCGGAGGCGTTGACCGCCCGATCCGGGAGCGGCGCGTCGCGCCTGGCGCCGGCGCTGGCCCATTCCTCCGTCGACCTCAACCCGCACCAGATCGAGGCGGCCGCCTTCGCGCTCGCCTCGCTGGCCACCGGCGGCGCGGTGCTGGCCGACGAGGTCGGCCTCGGCAAGACCGTCGAGGCCGGCCTGGTGCTGGCCCAGCTGGCCGCCGAGGGCAGGCCGCGGGCGGTCATCCTGGTGCCGGCCTCGCTGCGGGCCCAGTGGCGCGACGAGCTGCGCAGCAAGTTCGGGCTCGACGCCGACGTGGTCGACGGCGACACCTGCCGCGCCGCCGAGAAGGCCGGGCTGCGCACCAACCCCTTCGACACCGGCGGCATCGTCATCGCATCCCACCCCTTCGCCGCCATGCGGGCCGGCGAGCTGGAGCGGGTGGCGTGGGACGTGGCCATCATCGACGAGGCCCACCGGCTGCGGAACGCCTACCGCAAGGACCACCGCACCGGCCAGGCGCTGCGCCGCGGGCTGCGCAAGTGCCCCAAGCTGCTGCTGACCGCCACCCCGCTGCAGAACGACCTGATGGAGCTGCTCGGGCTGGCCTCCTTCATCGACGACGCCCTGCTCGGCAGCGAGGACGCCTTCCGGCTCCAGTACGCCACCGGCGAGCTGACCGAGGAGAAGGCCGAGGACTTGAAGGCCCGGCTCGCCCCGGTGGTGATCCGCACCCTGCGCCGCCAGGTGCGCGAGTACGTGAAGTACACGGCGCGCCGATCCATCGTCGAGGACTTCGCCCCCTCGGACGAGGAGCAGGCGCTCTACGACCGGGTCTCCGACTACCTGCGGAGGGAGGACTCCCACGCCATCCCCAGCGCGCGGCGCGCCCTCTTCATCCTCGTCTACCGCAAGATCCTCGCCTCCTCCTCCTTCGCGCTGGCCGCCACGCTGGAGCGGCTGGCCGACTCGCTCGACGAGAAGCTGGCCGGCGCCGAGTGCTCGGCGCAGGGCGACCTGGCGCTCGACCTCGACGGCTTCGACGACGAGCTGGAGGAGCTCTTCGACGACGAGGCCCCGCCCCGCACCAGGAGCTCGGCCACCGTCCGGCAGATGACCAGCGAGCTCTCCGAGCTGCGCGACTGCGCCCGGATGGCGCGCGGCATCAAGCGCAACGCCAAGGTCGACGCGCTGGTCCGTGGCTTGGACCGCTGCTTCACGGTGGCCCAGGCCTGCGGCTGGCCCGAGAAGGCGGTGGTCTTCACCGAGTTCCGCCGCACCCAGGACCACCTCGCCCAGGTGCTGCGCTCCCGCGGCTACCTGGTCACCTGCCTCTCCGGCGACGTCTCCGGCACCGAGAAGCGGGCGGCGCTGGTGGAGGAGTTCCGCAACAGCTCGCAGATCCTGCTCATGACCGAGGCCGGGGCCGAGGGGCTCAACCTCCAGTTCTGCAACCTGGTCGTCAACTTCGACCTGCCCTGGAACCCGCAGCGGCTGGAGCAGCGCATCGGCCGCTGCCACCGCTACGGCCAGCAGCGCGACGTGCTGGTCTTGAACTTCCTCAACCGCGCCAACGCCGCCGACGCCCGGCTCTACGACCTGCTCTCGCAGAAGCTGGCGCTCTTCGACGGCGTCTTCGGCTCCTCGGACGAGATCCTCGGCGCGCTCGGCAGCGGCATCGACTTCGAGAAGCGGGTGCTCGACATCTACCAGTCCTGCCGGTCGCCCGACGAGATCGACCAGGCCTTCACGGCGCTGCGCGGCGACCTCGATGGCCGCATCACCGCCCGCTTCAGCGCGGCCCGGACCCTGCTCTTCGAGCGGTTCGACGGCGAGGTGCGGGGCCGGCTGCGGGTGGCCGAGGCCGACGCCAGGGAGGCTGTGGCCAGGCGCGACGCCGAGGAGGACGCCCTGCTCGAGGCGGCCTTCGAGGGCGAGCCGCGCCCGGCCGACCTGCTGCCGGAGCCGGGGGTGGGGCGGAAGCGCACCGGGCGGGCCAAGCTGCTCAAGGCGGCGGCCGACAAGGTCAAGGCGAGGCCGCAGGATGCCGTCTCCATGCTCGACCTGCGCTCGGGGGGGCTCCCGGCCCGGCTCGGCAAGCTGGCCGGGCGCGAGGGCTGGTGGTTCGCCTACAAGTTCACCATCGAGGCGCTGGTCTCCGAAGAGCGGGTGGTCCACCTGGTGCTCTGGCACGACGGCGAACGGTTCAACGCCCTGCCGCTCGACGAGGCCGACGAGTTCGCCGGGCTGCCGGCCGAGGAGGCGCGCGGCGGGCCGCGCGGCGCCACCGTCTCCATCGGCGCGACCCAGGAGGAGGCGCTGGCCGCCATCCACGCCCAGCTGATCACCTCCGTGCAGGAGCGCTCCGGGGCCGCCTTCGACGAGTCGCGGGAGCGCTGGGACCGGAGCGTCGAGGACGGGCTGCTGACGGCGCGGGCCGGGGTGGAGAC
>JANYBC010000068.1 GCA_025360965.1 Anaeromyxobacter sp.
GGGCCTGGGCGCCGAAGGGCTCGCGGGCGGCGGCCGCCAGCGCGGGCGGCAGGCCGTCGATCAGCGCCGCGGCGGCGGCCAGGCGGGGGGTGGTCTGCGCCGAGCGGGGCGCGGTGACCGGGGCCGGCGGCGGCCCAGCCAGCGAGGCGACCAGCGGCGGCGGCGCGCCGAAGCCGGGGGTGGCCGAGGGCGGCGGCGCCTGGGCGGCCTGCACGAAGGGCGGGAGCGGCGTGCCCTCGCCCAGCGCCAGCAGCCTGCGGATGCGGGACCCGGCCGGCGGGTGGTCGGCGAGCCAGCGGCTGGCGCGCCCCTCGGCGAAGAGCAGGTGGCTCGCCTCCGGGGCCATGGGGCTGGCCAGCGCCGAGCCGTACCCGCTGATCTTGCCGAGCGCGCCGGCCAGGGCCGCCGGGTTGCGCGTGAACTGGGCTGAGGCGGCGTCGGCCAGGTACTCGCGCTGCCGGGCCACCGCCGCGCGGATGAGCCGGGCGAAGAAGGCGCCGGCCAGCCCGGCCAGCATCACCAGCAGTCCGATGATCGCCAGCTGCCCGCTGTTGCCCTTCTCCCGCCGGCTCCCGCGGGACGAGGAGGAGCCGACCTCCATCAGCACGCGCCCGACCAGCGCCAGCGAGGAGAGGCCGCCGGCCAGCGCCAGCAGCCGCAGGTTGAGCCGCATGTCGCCGTTCTGCACGTGCGACAGCTCGTGGCCGATGACCCCCTGCAGCTCGTCGCGGGTGAGCCGGGTCAGGCAGCCCTCGGTCACCGCCACCACCGCCCGGTCGGGCGCGAAGCCCGCGGCGAAGGCGTTGATCCCCTGCTCGCCGCGCAGCACGTAGAGCGTCGGCACCGGCAGGCCGGCGGCGATGGCCATCTCCTCGACCACGTTACGGAGCCGCTGGTCCTCCTCGGAGGAGCCCTGCAGCGGCAGCGGCTCACCACCGAGCGAGCGGGCCAGCCCCTCGGCGCCGCCCCGGGCCAGCGACCAGAAGTGGTAGAGCGTACCCGGCCCGACCACCAGCACGGTGAGCAGGAGCGAGGCGCCGAAGAACTCAGGGGACCAGACGGCCCCGAGGTCGACGCCGTCGCCCCCGATGGTCAGCCCCAGCGCCACGGCCAGGTGAACCATCAAGGCCACGCCCGGGAGGGCCAGCAGGTAGTAGAGCAGCAGCAGCGCGGTGCGCCGGCGGGCGCTGCGCTGCGCGTCGAAGAGGTCGAAGGTGGCCCGGGCGACGGCCATGGTGGGGAGGCGCCGGGCGCTAGAAGGCGACCTTGGTCGCCTCGCGCTCGGCGGTCACGGTGATCTCGAAGGGGGCGGCGGCGGCGAAGGAGCCGGCCAGCAGCACGCCCGGGAAGGTCTCACGGGCGGTGTTGTAGGCCATGACCGCGTCGTTGAAGGCCTGGCGCGAGAAGGCGATGCGGTTCTCGGTGGAGGCCAGCTCCTCCATGAGCCGGCTCATGGTGACGTCGGCCTTCAGGGCCGGGTAGGCCTCGGCCACGGCCAGCAAGCGCGAGAGCGAAGCGCCCAGCGCGCCCTCGGCGCCGGAGAGGCCGCGCATCGCCGAGGGATCGCCGGGCGAGGCGGCGGCGACGGCGGTGGCGGTGACGGCGGCGTTGCGGGCCCGCACCACCGCCTCGAGCGTCTCGCGCTCGTGCTTGAGGTAGCCCTTGGCGGTCTCGACCAGGTTGGGGATCAGGTCGTAGCGGCGCTTGAGCTGGACGTCGATCTGGCTGAAGGCGTTCGTGCTGGCGTTCCGCAGCCGGACCAGGCCGTTGTAGAGGCTGACGCCGAAGACCACCAGCGCGGCGAGCAGTGCGACCAGGACGAGGAAGGCGATCACGTGAGACCCCCGGGGGCGGCGGGCGCCGTCTGCGCCCCGAGCCGGGGAGGATGCCACGACCGTCTCGGGGAGGCGAGCGACCGCCACCCCGCGCGAGGCCCGGGCGGCGAGCGCGGAAGCGTCGCCAGGGGGACGCGGCCGGTTGCCGCGGGGCGGCGCGCCGGGTGGTGCGGTAGGCTGCCGAGTCATCACGCTCCCGGGAGTCCACATGACCCTTCGACTGCTGGCCCTCGCCCTCGGCACCTTCTCGCTGCTGCTCACCGCCGCCGACCAACCCAGGCCCAGGGCCTTGGAGGCGGCGCCGCCGCCGTCGGCCCAGCTCGAGCCGGCCCCCGACCTGGCCACGGTGGTGGGGAGCTGCTCGCTGGGCCCGAGGAGCTGCGTCGAGTGGGAGGGGAGCTACGCCGGCGTCGACTTGAAGGGGCGCTGCAAGAAGCTCAAGGGGACCTGGGGTGACGCGGCCTGCCCGGCCGCCAGGCGCATCGGCAGCTGCAGGCAGCGCGAGCTCTCCAGCGATGACCGGATGGTGACCATCTCCTACGCACCCGTGAAGCCGGCCGACGCCAAGGCGGCCTGCGGGAAGCAGCCTCGCGCCGTCTTCTTGAAAGGCAGCGGCGCCGAGCCACCGGCCGGCGCCGCTCAGCGGTAGTCGGTCAGCTTGCGGCGCGGCCCTCCCGGCTTCGGATCACGGGAGGCCGATCGCCCTGGGGAGGTCGGCCAGCGTGGTCAGCTCGATGTCGGGCGGCTCGCCGAGCCGCTCGCGGGGCAGGCCGGAGCGGTTGCACCAGGCGACCCGCAGCCCGGCCGCCTTGGCGCCCCAGGCGTCCCAGCCGTTGGCCGAGACGAAGCCGAGCTCGGCCGGCCAGACCGCCAGCCGGTCGACCGCCAGCTTGTAGACCGAAGGGTGCGGCTTGTAGATGCCGACCGCCTCGACCGAGAGGATCTCGTCGACCAGGTCGTCGAGGCCGGCGCTGCGCACCGCCACCGCCAGCATGCGCGGCGCGCCGTTGGAGAGGATGGCGATCTTGAGGTGGGCCGCCTTCAAGCGGATGAGGGCCTCGCGGGCGTCGTGGTAGGGGCCGCTCCGCTCGTAGGCCTCCATGAGCCGGCGGCGCAGGTCGGGGGTGGCGATGCGGAGCGCGTCGAGCGAGTAGTCGAGGGCGTCGCCGGTCACCTGCCAGAAGTCGGCGTGCTTCCCCATCAGGGCGCGCAGCCAAGTGTACTGGAGCTGCTTCTGGCGCCAGAGCTCGGAGAGCGGCGCGGCCTTCTCTCCCAGCAGGTCGCGGGTCCGCTCGGCGGCGCTGGAGACATCGAAGAGGGTGCCGTAGGCGTCGAAGACGACGGCGCGAAGGCCAGCCAGCGGTGCCGCCATGGTGCGCCTCCCGGAGGATGAGACCGGAGCACTCTACCGCGATCGCGCCGCCGCGCGAGGCGACAAGCGGCCGCCGAGGCGTACTGCGGGAGCGGCCCCCGGGTGGAGCGCGAGGGAGAGCTTTCTTTCAGGAAAGACGGACGGTTCGGTGTCCAGCCCCAAGGTAGGGAAGCCGCCGACTATCCATCCTTCATGGAAGAGCGTACCGTTTTTTCAGTCGTTTCCAGCATGGAGGAGGCACCAGATCGCCCAACCTTCGAAGGACCAAAGCGACGCGTAGCATCATACCGGCGAGAGCCGGACCCGCGCTCCTCCACGAGCGCACCGTGCAGAACGGAAGAGGCCCCTGACCCGGGCCTCTTCTCACGTGAGGGGGGTGCTGGGGAGGCCGGCTCGCGTTCACCTCCTCAGCAACCGCGCCAGCAGCCAGAGCATGGCGAGCAGGCCGATCACCAGCGCGACCCAGACCAGCTGGCCGGGACGCCAGGGGGATGGACCCGGCGGCGTCGCTGAGCCGCAGGTAGGCCGTCACGCTTCGCTTCCCGGGCTTCGCTCGGAGAGGGCGAAGCGCTGCAGCACCAGCGCCAGGCTGACCGCCAGGCCGACGAAGCTGGCCACCCGGTAGAGGCCGGCTCCGGACCGCGATGCCGGCAACCAGCAGGCCGACCGCGAAGCAGGCCCAGCCGACGGTGACCCACTCGTCCTCGAGCTGGAGCGGGATGGCGGCGGTGACCAGGGCGAGGATGGCGCCGGCCAGCACCACGATCCGCGAGCGCTCGGCGGTGAGCCCGCCCGGTGCCCGGAGCAGCAGCCGCAGGTGCGGCACCAGCGCACCGGCCATGAGGAGCGCCGCCGGGCCGACCAGGAGCTGGAGGTGGAGCTGGTAGGTGGCCAGACCAGGCCAGCAGCGTGAAGGCGACCACCGCCGCGCCCGCGCCGTGCAGGTGGAGCCACTCCGGCCCCTGCAGCGCCGCCACCACCAGCAGGCCGGCGCAGAGGATGACCGCGAAGCCGAGCAGCAGCGGCCAGTGGGCGGCGAGGGCGTGCGTCGAGGTGGCGTGGAGGAGGAAGAGGGCCGGCGGCACCGCCGAGAGGGCCGCGGTCCAGCGGGCCACCTGGCCGAGCGCCTCGCCCGGGCCAGCGGCCGCGCGGGCCCGGACCAGCGCGTAGAAGCCGAAGGCGGGGAAGACCAGGAAGACCACCAAGCCGACCAGCAGGTTGGCCTCGCCGAGGAAGCGCACAACCCAGCCGGCCTGGTAGAGGGCGGTGAGCCCGAACGCCACGGCGCCGAGGACGGGCCAGCGCCGCCTCTGCGCCACCCAGGCCAGCCCGAGCAGCGCCACCCCGGCGTTCCAGGAGAAGAGCCGCACGCCCACCAGCGACTCCCAGTCGATGCGGGCGGGGGCGGGCCCTGGCTCGGGCGACGAGCTCCGCGGTGCGCCGCCGCTGCAGGACCGCCGCGACGATCAGGCCGATGGGCAGGCCGAGAACCATGAGCACGGCCAGGGCTTCGAGGGGCTGGGGCATCGGCGTCCTTTAGAACCCAGCCGCCAGCCGGGCGCCCTGCTCGATGGCCCGCCGGGCGTCGACTTCGGCGGCCAGCGCGGCCCCGCCGATGACGTGGAGGGCGACCCCGGCGGCGCGCAGCGGAGCCTCGAGCTCGCGCTGCGACTCCTGCCCGGTGCAGAGCACGACGTGGTCGACCGGGAGCAGGCGGCGGCGCGCCCGCTCGGCGCCGAAGCTGATGGTGAGCCCCGCGTCGTCGATCTGCTCGTAGTTGACGCTGGCCAGCATCTCCACCTGCTTCAGCTTGAGCGCGCTGCGGTGGATCCAGCCGGTGGTCTTGCCCAGCCCGGCGCCAGGGCGGCTGGCCTTGCGCTGCAGCAGCCAGACCTGCCGGGCCGGCGGTGACGGTGCCGGCGCCACTACGCCGCCGCGGGACCGCTCCGGATCGGCCACGCCCCATTCGGCCAGCCAGGTGGCCAGCGCCTGGCCGGGGGGCGGCGCGGTGTGGACCAGGAACCCGGCCACGTCGAAGCCGATGCCGCCGGCGCCCACCACCGCCACCCGCGGACCGACCGGCGCGCCCCTCAGCAGCACGTCGACGTAGGAGAGGACCTTGGGGTGGTCCTGCCCGGGGAGGCCCGGGTCGCGCGGCACCACGCCGGTCGCCAGCACCACCTCGTCGAAGCCGCCGGCGGCGAGCGCCGCCGCGGTGACCCGCTCGCCGAGCCGGACCGTCACGCCCGTCACCTCCAGCCTGCGGCGGAAGTAGCGGAGCGTCTCCCGGAACTCCTCCTTGCCGGGGACGCGGCTGGCCATGACGAACTGGCCGCCGATCTCGGCGGCGCCCTCGAAGAGGGTCACGGCGTGGCCTCGCTCGGCCGCCAGGGTGGCGCAGGTGAGGCCAGCCGGTCCGGCGCCGACCACGGCGATGCGCTTCTTCCTCACCGCCGGGAGGTAGGCGAGCTCGGTCTCGTGGCAGGCGCGCGGGTTGACGAGGCAGGAGCAGAGCTGCTGGCTGAAGACCTGGTCGAGGCAGGCCTGGTTGCAGGCGATGCAGGTGTTGATCTCGTCGGCGCGCCCCGCCGCCGCCTTCTTGACCAGCTCGGGGTCGGCCAGCAGCGGCCGCGCCATGGAGACGAGGTCGGCGGCGCCGTCGGCCAGCAGCGCCTCGGCCACCTCGGGCGTGTTGATGCGGTTGGTGGTGCAGAGCGGGATGGTGACCGAGCCCTTGAGCTTCCTGGTCACCCAGGCGAAGGCGGCGCGCGGCACGCTGGTGGCGATGGTCGGGACCCGGGCCTCGTGCCAGCCGATGCCGGTGTTGATGATGGTGGCGCCGGCCGCCTCGACGGCCCGGGCCAGCTCCACCACCTCCTCCCACGAGCTGCCGTCGGGGACCAGATCGAGCATGGAGAGCCGGTAGATGATGATGAAGTCCTTGCCGACGGCGGCGCGCAGCCGGGAGACGATCTCGACCGGCAGCCGCATGCGGTTCTGCCAGTTGCCGCCCCACCGGTCGGTGCGCCGGTTGGTGCGAGTGGCGAGGAACTCGTTGATGAAGTAGCCCTCCGAGCCCATCACCTCGACGCCGTCGTAGCCCGCCTCGCGGGCCAGGGTGCCGCAGCGGACGAAGTTGGCGATCTGCCGCTCCACGCCGGCGGCGCTGAGCGCCCGCGGCGTGAAGGGGGTGATGGGCGACTTGATCCGCGAGGGGGCCACCGAGAGCGGCGAGTAGCTGTAGCGGCCGCCGTGGAGGATCTGCAGGGCGATCTTGCCACCCTCGGCGTGGACCGCGCCGGTGATGGGGAGGTGGGCCCTGGCGCCGAAGCGGGTGGCCAGCAGCGAGCCGAAGGGGGCCAGCCAGCCCTCGATGCCGGGGGCGAAGCCGCCGGTGACCATGAGGCCGACGCCGCCGCGGGCCCGCTCGGCGAAGTAGGCGGCCAGCTTGGGGAAGTCGCGGGCCTTGTCCTCGAGCCCGGTGTGCATCGAGCCCATCAGCACGCGGTTCTTCAGGGTCGTGAAGCCGAGGTCGAGTGGGGCGAGCAGGTGCGGGTAGGGGCTGGGCACGGGGTCTCCCTGGGGTGCGCCCCGGATGGTACCCGCTTCGGACCTGGCGGCCCATGGTTCGTGGCGCTAGCCGTTACGGGCAGCAGTCTCGAAGAGGTAGTGGCTCACCAGCCACTCCTGGCCGCCGCGATAGCCCCAGAGCTCGGCGCAGGCCATGAAGAAGATGCGCCACATGGCCAGCCGTCGCGGCGCCTCGGCCGGCCCGTAGGCGCGGGCCAGCACCGCCAGGGCCGGGTCGCGCGCCGCGTCGAGGTTGGCGAGCCAGGCCTCGGAGGGCATCTGCCCGCCGGTGAAGAAGGTGGCGCTCATCCAGTCCGACTGGTCCTTGACCTCGTACGGGTAGGCGAACTCCTTGTGCGTGAAGATGTGGACGAAGAGCTTGCCGCCGGGGGTGAGCCAGGAGGCGACGCGGCCGAGCAGCACCTCGTAGTTGCGCATGTGCTCGAACATCTCGACCGAGATGATCCGGTCGAAGCGCCGGTCGGTGTCGAAGCCGCGGGCGTCGGCGGTGATCACCTCCACGTTCTTCAGGCCGCGGTCGCGGGCCCGGGCCTCGATGAAGGCGCGCTGGTCGCGGCTGTTGGAGACCGAGGTGATGCGGGCGGCCGGGAAGCGGGTGGCCAGGTAGAGGCTGAGCGAGCCCCAGCCGCAGCCGAGGTCGAGGATGCGCATGCCGTCCTGCACGCCGGCCCGCTCCGTGGTGAGCCGCAGCATGGCCTCGTCGCTGGAGGCGAGGTCGTCGGAGGGCTGCTCCCAGAGGCCGCAGCTGTACTTCATGTGCGGGGAGAGGACCCGCTCGAAGAAGGCCGGCGGAACCTCGTAGTGCTGCTCGTTGGCGGCGGCGGTCTCGATGGCCACGTCGCTGGCGCGGCAGGTCTCGACCCAGCGCATGAGCCGCTGGTGGCGCTCGATCTCGTCGCCGCGCCCCACCTCGGCGAGCCGCTGGGCGAGGAGCCGGCGGATGCCGAGCCGGATGAGCCAGTCGGGCATGAGCCCGCGCTCGGCCAGCGCGAGGTACCAGGGGCCAGCCGAGCGGCTGGCCCGAACCTCCGTCCGAGAGTCATCCATCCGAGCGTCCGACCGAGGGTGAGCGTCTGACCGACCGACAGACCGAGAGTTCTCCATGGCCAGTTTCTAATGCATGGACGAAGACATGACAAGAGCAGGACAATACCCAGATGGGCTGTAAATCATACCGTAAGAGGAAGACCCAACAACTCCAGGTCAGGCCCGGGCTTGTTGACTTCAGAATCAGTCTCCCCTTGTCGCGATCGGTCGGGCCAGCTACCCTCCCGCCCTCACACCACGCCGGAGGCCGCCGTGATCGACAAGAAGGTCGACAGCTTCGTCCAGTCGCTCTGCATGGGGCGCATCGAAGAGGAGATCATCTTCCCCTTCCCCACCATGAAGGCCGGCGAGCGGGAGATGGTCGAGCAGGTGACGGCCAGCGTGGACCAGCTCCTCGGCGGGCGCGAGAAGGACTTCCGGGCCTGGGACGTGAAGGGCGAGCTGCCGCCCGAGTTCATCGAGGAGCTGAAGGGCTTCGGCCTCTTCGGCCTGATCGTCCCCGAGGCCCACGGCGGGCTCGGCTTCGGGTCGGCCGCCTACTCCCGCGTCCTGCAGCAGGTGGCCACCCACGACGGCTCGGTGGCGCTCACCATCGGCGCCCACAGCTCCATCGGCATGCGCGGCCTGCTGCTCTTCGGCACCGAGGCCCAGCAGGCGAAGTGGATGCCGCGGCTCGCCACCGGCGAGCTGATCGCCGCCTTCTGCCTCACCGAGCCGGGGGCCGGCTCCGACGCCGCCTCGATCCGGACCACCGCACGGCGCGAAGGCACCGACTGGATCCTCAACGGCGAGAAGCTCTGGATCACCAACGGCGGAATCGCCGGCTTCTACACCGTCTTCGCCAAGACGCCCTCGGCCTCCGGCGAGGGCAAGGCGCACATGACCGCCTTCATCGTCCCCCGCGACCTGCCCGGCGTCTCGGTCGGGCCGCACGAGGACAAGATGGGGATCCGGGCCTCCAACACCACCACCGTCCACTTCGAGGACGTGAAGCTGGGCGACGAACACGTGCTGGGCGAGGTGGGGCAGGGCTTCAAGGCGGCCATGAAGATCCTCAACGCCGGCCGGTCCGGCCTGGGCGGCGGCTGCGTGGGCGGCATGCGCAAGCTGATCCAGCTGGCCACCCGCCAGGCCAGGGAGCGGCGCCAGTTCGGCCGCCCCATCGCCGAGTTCGGGCTGGTGAAGCAGAAGATCGGTGAGATGGTGGTGGACGCCTACGCCACCGAGAGCGTGGTGGGGGTGGTGGCCGGCCTCTCCGATCAGGGCTACGAGGACTACGCCGTCGAGGCGGCCATCTCCAAGGTCTTCGGCACCGAGGCGCTCTGGCGCTCGGCCGACGAGGCGCTGCAGGTGGCCGGCGGCAACGGCTACATGCGCGAGTTCCCCTACGAGCGGATCATGCGCGACGTCCGCATCAACCGGATCTTCGAGGGGACCAACGAGATCCTCCGTCTCTTCATCGCCCTGACCGCCCTCAACCGGGTCGGCACCCAGTTGAAGGAGCTGGCCCACGGCCTCAAGGGCGCCATGAACGACCCCATCAAGGGGTTCGGCGTCCTCTCCGACTACGCCATGAAGCACGCCACCATCCGCACCGGCCTGGTCGGCGAGAAGCGCAGCTTCAGCAAGCTCCACCCGGCGCTCTCCGAGATCGGCGACCACTACGAGGGGCTGGTGCGCGAGGTGGCCTGGGTGGCCGACCGCGAGCTGCGCCGCCACGGCAAGGAGATCATCGGCAAGCAGTTCGTCTCCAAGCGGATCGCCGACGTGCTCATCGACCTCTTCGTCACCGCCTGCGTCCTCTCCCGCGTCACCGCCTCGCTGGAGAAGCAGGGCGAGAAGGGGGCGGCCCGCGAGCTGGAGATCGCTCGGGTCTTCTCCCGCGCCGCCCGGAGCCGCATCCGCGGCAACCTGCACCGGGTGGACGCCAACGACGACGAGCTGGTCAGCGCCCTGGCCGACGACGCGCTGGAGCGCGAGGGCTACGGCTGGGACCTGATGACGAGCTAGCGGGGCGCCGTTAGCGGGCCGGCCGCGCCAGCCAGGAGGCCCGCACCTTCTCGACGGCGCCGGGCAGGTCATGCGCCAGGGCCTGCACCTCGGGGCTGTAGCGCCAGGCGAGCCAGCCGAAGAGCACCACGTAGCCGGTCCAGAGCACGCCGTCCCAGGCCGCCAGCCAGGCCACGCCGCCGCGGTGCGAGGCCCGGTGCAGGGCGCCACGCGAGCTGGCCATTGGGCGACCGACCACCATCGCCACCAGCAGGGCCATCAGCAGGCTGGCCCAGAGCGGCAGGCCAGGCGACCAGCCGAGGATGCTGCCGGTGATCACCAGCTGCGCCGAGGCGACCACCCAGGCGACGGTGATGGCGGCGCTGAGGAGCGCCATCACCGCCACCCCCAGGCTGGTGGCCACCTGCTGGAAGTAGAAGACCGGGGAGTAGGGGGTCCAGGCCGGCGGGGCGGTGGGCGGGACGACCGGCGCCGAACCCGCGGCCTCCGGACCGGCCGGTGGAGAGGC
>JANYBC010000074.1 GCA_025360965.1 Anaeromyxobacter sp.
CAGCAGCACCTGGCCGAGCGTGTTGTTCACCTTGTGGGCGCCGGTGTGGCAGAGGTCCTCGCGCTTCAACAGCACGCGGCAGCCGCCCAGCGCCGCGCTGAGCCGCCGGGCCTCGCCGAGCGGGGTCTCGCGCCCCGCGAAGCGGACCAGCAGCTCGCGCAGCTCGCTCTCGAAGGCCGGATCGGCCCGAGCGGCGTGCCAGGCGGCCTCGAGCTCGTCGAGGGCCGGCACCAGGGTCTCGGGGACGAACCGTCCGCCGTAGTCGCCGAAGCGGCCGCGGGCGTCGGGCAGGGTGGGGAGGCTCATGGTGACTCCTTGGCGGCGAGGATGAAGCGGGCCAGCAGCTCGTGGTCCTTGACGCCGGGTGACGACTCGACGCCGCTGGCCACGTCCACCGCCCAGGGCTGGACGGCGGCGATGGCGGCGGCCACGTTGCCGTGGTGGAGGCCGCCGGCCAGGATGACCGGCCCGCGCCGGGCCAGGGCCTGCGCGGTGGGCCAGTGGCAGGGCAGGCCGCTGCCGCCGTGGCCGGGGGTGGGTGCGTCGAGCAACAGGCCGCCGAGCTCGGCGTAGGGCCCGGCGGCGGAGAGCGCCTCGGGGCCGCCCACCGGCAGCGCCTTCACGACCGGGAGCTGGAAGCTGCGGCAGAGGCGCGGCGACTCGGCGCCGTGGAGCTGGAGCACCTGGACGCCGGAGATGGCGGCGGCCGCCACCGCCTCCTGGTGGGAAGGATCGACGAAGACCCCGACGGTGGTGATCAGCGGCGGCAGGCGCCGGATGATGGCCCGGGCCTCGGCCGGGCCGATGAAGCGCTTCGAGCCGGGCCAGAAGTTGAAGCCGAGCGCGTCGGCGCCGAGCCGCACGGCCGCCAGCGCGTCCTCGAGCCGGGTCAGGCCGCATATCTTGACCCGCACCGTCACAGGCAGAGCTCCCGCAGCAGCGCGCCCGGGTCGGCGGCCCGCACCAGCGCCTCGCCGACCAGGAGGTTGACGGCCCCGGCGGCCCGCAGCCGCCGCGCGTCGGCGCCGCTGCGCACGCCGCTCTCGGCCACCCCCTTCACGCTCAAGGGCAGGGCCGGGACGATCCGCTCCGAGGTGGCCAGGTCGACCGCGAAGGTCTGCAGGTTGCGGTTGTTGACGCCGACGATCCGGGCGCCGGCCGCCAGCGCCCGCTCCACCTCGGACTCGTCGTGCACCTCGACCAGGGCGTGGAGCCCGAGCTCGCCGCAGCGGTCGTGGAGCCGCCGCAACAGATCGCCGGGCAAGGCAGCGACGATCAGCAGCGCGGCGTCGGCCCCGGCGGCGCGGGCCTCGGTGAGTTGCCAGGCGTCGACCGTGAAGTCCTTGCGCAGCACCGGGAGCGCCACCGCGGCGCGGACCGCACCGAGATCCTCCAGCGAACCGCCGAAGCCCGGGCCGTCGGTCAGCACCGAGACGGCGGCGGCGCCGGCCGCCTGGTAGCGGAGCGCCTGAGCCACGGCGTCGAGCCCGGCCGAGATGGCGCCGGCCGAGGGGCTGGCCCGCTTCACCTCGGCGATGATCCGGGCCGGGCCGCCGCGGGGGGAGAGGGCGGCGGCGAAGTCGCGCACCCGGGGGGCCTCTGCCAGGCGGGCCCGCAGCTCGGCCTCCGGCGTGACGGCCGCCAGCGCGGCCACCTCGACGCGCTTCCGCTCGAGGATGGCGTCGAGGTAGGTGGTCATGCCGGGCGGGTCACTTCGACGAGGCGGCGCAGCTTTTCAGCCGCAGCCCCCGAGTCGATGGCGCGGGCCGCCACCAGCACCCCGGCCCTGAGGTCGCTGGCCGCCCCGGCGCAGACCAGCCCCGCCGCGGCGTTGGCCAGCACCGCGTCGCGCGGTCCGCCCTGCTGCCCGGAGAGCACGTCGCGCAGGATGGCGGCGTTCAGGGTGGCATCACCGCCGGCCAGCTCCGACTCCTGCCGGCGCGGAAGGCCGAGGTCCTCGGGGAGGATGCAGTAGCGCTCCACCGCGCCGCCCTTCACCTCGGCCACGTGGGTCATGCCGGTGACCGCGATCTCGTCGAGCCCCTCGCCGTGGACCACGAAGGCGTGGACGGCGCCGAGCGCCGCCAGCACCCCGCCGATGACCGGCACCCAGCGCGGCTCGTAGACGCCCATCACCTGGTGGCGGGCGCCGGCCGGGTTGGCAAGCGGCCCGAGCAGGTTGAAGACGGTCCGCACCCCGAGCTCGCGCCGGATCCCGGCCACCGCCTTGAAAGCCGGGTGGAGCCGCTGCGCGAAGAGGAAGCCGATGCCAACCTCGGCGATGGCCCGCTCCACCACGGCGGTGGGCGCGTCGACGTCGACGCCGAGCGCCGAGAGCACGTCGGCCGAGCCGGAGCGGGAGGAGACGGCCCGGTTGCCGTGCTTGGCCACCACCACGCCGGCGCCGGCCACCACGAAGGCGGCGGTGGTCGAGATGTTGAAGGTGTTGCGCGAGTCGCCGCCGGTGCCGCAGGTGTCGACGAAGACCGCGGCCGCGACGTGGACCTTCTCGGCGCGAGCCCGCATCACCTCGGCGGCGCCGGTGATCTCGTCCACGGTCTCCCCCTTGATGCGCAGCGCGGCCAGGAAGGCGCCGACCTGGCCCGGGGTGGCGGCGCCGTCGGCGATCTCGGTCATCACCACGCTCACCTCGGCGCGGGTCAGGGGGTGGGCCTCGAGCAGCCTGGCGAGCGCCTGCTGGATCACGGACTCCTCCCCGAGGCCGGCGCCAGGCGGTCGAGCCAGTTCTGCAGCAGCGGCTTGCCCGACTCGGTCAGGATCGACTCGGGGTGGAACTGCACGCCCTCGACGTCGAGGGTCCGGTGACGCAGCCCCATGATCTCCCCCTCCTCGGTCCAGCTGGTGACCTCGAGCACGGCCGGGAGCGTGGCCCGCTCCACCACCAGCGAGTGGTAGCGCCCGGCCTGGAACGGCGAGGGGAGCCCCAGGTAGAGGCCGGCGCCGCCGTGGTGCACCGGGCTGGCCTTGCCGTGCACGATCTGCTGGTTGCGCAGAACCACGCCGCCGAAGGCCTGGCCGATGGCCTGGTGGCCGAGGCAGACCCCGAGGATGGGGAGGGTGCCGGCGAGGGCCTCGATGGCGGCCAGCGTCACCCCGGCCTGGTTGGGCGTGCAGGGTCCGGGCGAGAGCAGCAGCCCATCGGGGCGGGCGGCGCGGATGCCGGCCACGTCGATCTGGTCGTTGCGGTGGACCGTCACCTCGGCCCCCAGCTCGCCGAGGTACTGGACCAGGTTGAAGGTGAAGGAGTCGTAGTTGTCGATCAAGAGTACGCGCGGGGAGGTCATGGACGGCCTCCCTTCGGCGCCGGCCGCTTCGCGTTCGTCTTCACCGGCCGCGACGGGCGCCGCGACGGGCGAGCCACCGGGGCGCGGGCCACGGCGTCGAGCACCCGGGCCTCGGCCTGCGCCACCGCCGTGAAGACCGCCCGGGCCTTGCTGACCGTCTCCTGGTACTCGGTCTCCGGCACCGAGTCGTAGACCAGCCCGGCTCCCGACTGGACCGAGACCCGTCGGCCGTTGGCCATCAAGGTGCGGATGGCGATGCAGAGCTCCATGTTGCCGCCCCGGTCGAAGTAGCCGACCGCCCCGGCGTAGGGGCCGCGCCGGGCCGGCTCGAGCTGGTCGATGATCTCCATGGCCCGCACCTTGGGCGAGCCCGAGACGGTGCCGGCCGGGAAGCCGGCGCGCAGCACGTCGACGGCGGTGCGCCCCGGGGCCAGCCGCCCCTTCACCTCGGAGACCAGGTGCATGACGTGGGAGTAGCGCTCCACGGTCTTGAAGGCCGTCAGCTTGACCGAGCCGACCGCCGCCACCCGCCCCACGTCGTTGCGGCCCAGGTCGACCAGCATGACGTGCTCGGCGTTCTCCTTCGGGTCGGCCCGCAGCTCGGCCTCGAGCGCGGCGTCCTCGGCGGCGTCGCGGCCGCGCCGCCGGGTGCCGGCGATGGGGCGCAGCGTGATCTCGCCGTCCTGCAGCTTGATGAGGGTCTCGGGCGAGGAGCCGACCAGGGCCCGCTCGCCGTCCTGCAGGAAGAAGAGGTAGGGGGACGGGTTGACCCGACGCAGGGCCCGGTAGATCTCGAAGGGCGGCACCGAGACCTCGGCGTCGAAGCGCTGCGAGAGGACGATCTGCTGGCAGTCGCCGGCGCGGACGAACTCCTTGGCCTGCTCCACCGCCGCCAGGAAGGCCTTCTTGCCGACCCGCGGCCGCAGCACGGCCGGCGAGGCGCTGCGCCGGGCCCGGCGATCGACCAGCGGCCGGGCCAGGACCCTGAGCCGGGCGGCGAGCCGCTTCAGCGCGGCGGCGTAGAGGGCCTTCGGGTCGTCGCCGAAGTCGCAGCGCACCTCGCAGATGACGTGCAGCGAGTGGCGCACGTTGTCGAAGGCCACCACCTCGTCGTAGTCGCCCAGCAGCACGTCGGGGAAGCCGTGCTCGTCGGGCCCGGAGATGGGGACCCGCGGCTCGAAGAGCCGGACCGCGTCCCAGGTGACGTGGCCGACCAGGCCGCCGGAGAAGGGGGGCATACCCGGCACGCGGACCGCGGTGTGGCCGACCAGCGCGGCGCGGATGGCGTCGATGGGATCGGCGGCGTCGCCGAGCTTCCAGCGCAGCAGCCGCCGCGGGCCGGCGCCGAGGAAGGTGAACCGGGCGCTCCGCTCGCCGCCCTCCACCGACTCGAGCAGGAAGGCGTGCGAGTGGCCGCGGGAGAGCTTGAGGAAGGCCGAGACCGGGGTCTCGGTGTCGGCGTCGACCTCGACGCGCACCGGTACGGCGCGCCCCGGCCGGCAGAGCTTCAGGAACGTCGGGAGGTCTGGCTGGGGGCGCAGATCAGCGCCAAAGCAACACCGTCATGCCGCTCATAAGGGAAACACTCATACCCGCGCGGTGGTCTGGCCGCAAGACCCGGCAGGCGCCGTCAACCGGCCGGCCCCTCCGCCACCGAGCGGGGCCCCTCCCGCGCTCACGGGTTGGCGCCCCCCGGTGCGACGGGGTATGCGTCGAGCGTGTCGAACCCCGTCGCGGCCCGGCGTCTGGAGATCCTCGCGGCCGCGCAGGCCTGCGGACAGGGGTTCCTCCAGTTCGAGCCGGGGCGGCTGCGCTTCTCGCTCGGCACCTCGCTGGCCGACCTCTCGGTGCCGGTGGAGGTGGCCCCCGACGCCCGCGCCATCTTCCAGGCCGCCGCCGTCGAGGTGGCGCTGCTGCTGGTGCACCAGCACCAGCGGCTGGTCCCGGTCGAGGAGCACGACCGGCTCATCCTGCGGGAGGACTACGCCAACCTCCCCAGCGTCGAGGATGGCCTGGGCAGCACCACGGGGGGAACCGACCTGCGGGCCGCCGCCGGGCTGGCCGCCGCCGCCCACCCGGCGCTGACCGGCAGCCTGGCCGCCGCCTGGCTGGGCCGGGGGGGCAAGGGTCGCTCGCTGGTCGGGCTCTGGATCGAGCTGCTGCGCCGCGGCTTCGCCGAGCAGGCCACCTCCCGCGGCGAGGAGACGGCGCTGATCGTCACCCTGGCGCTGGTGGCCGAGACCGCCGCCGCCGAGCAGGTGATCCGCGAGGCGCTCCCGGCCACCCACGCCGACCGCTGGCTGCGGGCCGGGGCCATGACCGCCCTCTGGATCGCGGCGCAGACCGGGCTGCAGCGCGCCTTCCGCGACGCCGGCCTGTCGGTCTCCGACCCGGTGCGGGCCCAGCTCGAGGCCACCCTGTCGCCCACGGTGCTGCTGGGCGGGAGGCTGGGGCTGCAGTCGGCCGGCTCCACCATCTACGGCTGCGAGCTCTCGGCCGGCGTGCCGCGCGCCGACGAGGTCGTCACCCGGCTCTCGGCCGGCCTGACCGCCGCGGCGCTGCCGCGCGAGCTGGCGGTGATCCTCGGCGGCGACGAGGCCGTGGCGGTCAAGGCGGAGCAGGCGGTGGCGGTGGCCAGGCTTCGTGAGCAGCTCACCCAGGCGGTGCTGGCCGCCGAGGCCCACGGGCAGGCGACCCGGGTGGTGGCGGTGCGGGAGCTGCTGCAGACCCCCGGCGGGCTCGCCTCCGGGGCCGCCGACGCCCTGCCGCGCCAGGCCCTCCTGCGGCAGCTGGTCCTGTGCGGCCTCTCCGGCGAGGCGAGCCAGCCGCTCGATCGGGCGGTGCGGGCGCTGCAGGGCTGGCGGCCGCGCGAGCCGGGCGCGGCCTTCGGCCTCTCGCGCGAGGCGGCCCGCGCCGAGTACGCGCTGGCCGCGGCGGCGCTCTGCGCCGACCTGGCGCTGGAGCGGCAGGTGGCCGGGGCCCACCGGGCCCTCGCCTACCGCACCGGGCGGGAGGCCGAGGGAGGCGCGGACGGAGAGTACGAGGCGGGCCGGCTCTACCGGCTCAGCGCCCGGCCCGGGCCGCTCCTCAAGGCCGCGGCCAACCTGCCGCTGGCCCACCTCTTCGCTGACGTGAAGGACTTCACGCGCCGGACCACGCTGCTGGGCCAGGCCTCGATGGCCGAGTTCCTGCGGCGCGAGTTCTACCTGCCCATCCTGGTGTCGGCCAAGGCCCACTTCGGCGGGATGCAGCACCTCGCCGATCGCGGCGGGGTCTCGCTCAACAACCTGCTGGGCGACGCCATCAGCTTCTCCGGCGAGATCGAGGCCATGCTCCAGCTGGCGGTCTCCACCCGCCAGGCCTTCGACACCTACACGGCCCGGCTGCAGCGCCAGATCGACGACGCGGCGGTGCGACTGCAGCTGGAGGAGCTGGAGCGGCAGCAGACCGCCAGCATCGGGGAGGCGGCCCGGGCGCGGGCCGAGGCCGAGCTGGCCCTGGCGGGCGCACTCCCGGGGACGCCGGCCAGCGCCGCCCTGGAGGCGCAGCTGGTCCGGCTGGCTGCGGCCGAGGCGCGGGCCGCCGGGGAGCGCGAGCGGGCCATGGCGCGCGCCCGCGGCGAGGGGCTGGAGGCCGGCGTCTTCATCAGCCACGGCGACGCGCCGCTGGTGGTGATGATCGAGGACGAGGTCTTCGGCCACAACCGGGTCGCCATCGCCGAGAAGATCAACGAGTCGGCCCGCGGCACCGCCCGCGTCGCCTCGGCGCGCCACCGCGCCGACGCCCAGCTGGCGGCCGAGCGAGCGGCGCGGGGGCGGCCGTCGCTGGCCCACGCCTGGAGCGTCTTCATCGACCGACCGCTCACCCTGACCGTGCCGCCCGAGGTCGAGGCCCATGCGGTGGCGGCGGCCCGCGCCGGTGACCTGGCGCTGGCCATGCGCTGGCTGGCCGGGCCGGTGCGCGAGGGGCTGGAGGCGGCGGCGCAGGAGGCGGGGGATCCGCCCGGCGACATCTACAACAGCGGCGCCGCCCTCTCCGAGGAGGCGCTCACCGCCTTCCTCGCCGAGGTGCGCGACCGCCGCGTGGTCCGCCAGATCGAGCTCAGGCCCGGCGACGTGCCCGAGGCGGCGCTGGCCGACTGGTTCTACGGGCTCGGGCCCCAGTACCTGGTGGCCTGCTTCCACGCCGACGGGCGGCTCGGCGAGCTCTTCAGGCGGGTCGGCCGGGCCTCCTTCAAGGGGCTGGGCGGCGTCACCGTCTGGGAGCTCTGCGCCGAGCAGGGTGGACCGGCGCTGCTGGTCCGCCTGCTCGGGCGCCGCTGGTTCGAGACCGGGCGCTGACCCCGCCTACCTCGGCGCGGACAGCTTGCGGTCGATGACCGCCTTGAGGGTCTCGAAGGGGACCGCCCCGACCACCAGCTCGCCGTTCACCGCCATGGTGGGCGTGCCGTCGATGCCGAGGCGCGAGCCGAGCTGGTCGTCCTCCTGGACCCGGGCCTTGAGCTTGTCGCTGGCCTGCGCCGCCTTGAAGCGGGCCAGGTCGAGGCCGAGCTCGCGGGCCCAACGCTCGTAGGCGGCCGGGGAGAGCTCCTGCTGCGCCGCGAACATCTTGTCGTGCATCTGCCAGAACTTGCCCTGCTCGCGCGCCGCCTCGGCGGCCAGCGCGGCCGGCATGGCGTTGGGGTGGAAGGGGAGCGGCTTGTGCTTCCAGGCGATGCGCACCTTGGGGCCATAGGCCTGCTCCACCTGCTTGAGCGTCGGCTCGACGCGGCTGCAGAACGGGCACTGGAAGTCTGAGAAGACCACCACCGTCACCGGCGCCTTCAGGTTCCCCTTGATCGGGTCGTCGGCGCGCAGCGGAACGTCGACGGCCTTGCCCGGCGAGGGCGCCGCGGCCGGGGCCGCGGCCTGGGCGGGGGCGGCGGCGAGGTTGGCGTTGCAGGCCCGCTCATAGAGATCGGGGCCGCGCTTCTTCCCCTGGGCGAGCAGCGCGTCGACCTTCTTCAGCTCCTCCTCGGCGATCGGCTTCATGGCCTCGAAGGGGATGGCGCCGACCACCTGCCGGCAGTTGAAGAACATGTTGGGCGTGCCGCTGGCCCCCACCTGCGCGGCCAGCTGCTGGTCCTGCTCGATGCGGGCCTTTCCCACCGGCCCGGCCAGCGAGGCCTTGAAGCGGCGCAGGTCGAGCTTGGCGGCCACGGCGGCGCGCTCCAGGTCGGCCTGCGAGAGCGCCTGCTGGTTCTGGAAGAGCAGGTCGTGGAAGGGCCAGAACTTGCCCTGCTCGCGCGCCGCCTCGGAGGCCAGCGCGGCCGGCATGGCGTTGGGGTGCATGGGCAGCGGCTGCTGCTTCCAGACCACCCGCACCTGGCCCTTGAAGGCCTCCTCGAGCTGCTTGAGCGTCGGCTCGACCCGGCCGCAGTAGGGGCACTGGAAGTCGGAGAAGAGCACCACGGTGAGCTTGGCGTCGGCCGGGCCTCGGACCGGGTCGTCGCCGCGCACCGTCACCATCCTGTAGGGGCTGGGCGGGGGCGCGGCCGGCTGGGACGGGGGCGTCGGCGCGCCCGGGGCGGCGCCGGGGACGTTGACCATGACCGGGGCGGTGGCCGCACCCTGCATCACCTGGGCATAGATCTCCGCCGGCGGCGTGCCGGCGGCCACCAGGGCCTCGGCCTTCCTCAGCTCCTCCTCGACCAGCGCGCGGAAGTTCTCGAAGGGCTGGGCGCCGGAGAGCTTCCGGCCGTTGATGAAGAAGGCGGGGGTGGCGGAGGCGCCCAGGGCGGTGGCCATGGCCTGGTCGCGGCGGATGCGCGGCTCGGCGGCCTTGCTGGTGAGGGCGGCGCGGAAGCGGGCCAGGTCGAGTCCGACGGCGGTGTCCGCCTGCTCGAGGGCCGCGTCGTCGAGCGCCGGGGCCGACTCGAAGAGCCGGTCATGCATGGCCCAGAAGCCGGCGTCGCCCTTCTGCTCGCGGGCCGCCTCGGCCGCCAGGGCGGCCGGCAGGGCGCGCTGGTGGAAGGGGAGCGGGTTGTGCTTGAACGACCAGCGCAGCTTGCCGGGGAAGGCTTCGTCGAGCTGCTTGAGCGTCGGGCCGACCCGCTTGCAGAAGGGGCACTCGAAGTCGCTCGACTCGACGATGGTCACCAGGGCCGCGGCCGGACCGCGGGTCGGCGAGTCGTCCAGCGCGGCGCGGTAGACCGCCCTGGGGTCCTCCTGCGGGCGGACCGGGCGCTGCGCCGCGGCGGCGGCCGACGGCGGGGCGGTGGGACGGCCTGCGCCGGTGAGGGCCGACCGGGAGGTGAAGCCGATGGCGAGCCCGACGACGAGGGCGAGGATCCAGCTGACGTGCTTCATGACCGACTCCTTGGTGTTCACCAGGTGTTTGACGACGAGTGCGCGCTAGAGGCGGAAGGTGCCGCCGCCCCGGAGCATGATGGGGACCCCACCCGCGCCGGTGAGCGGGACCCCGAACTCGAGGCCGAGGTCGAAGGCGAGCGTGGTGGTGATGCGGAGCTCCCAGGCGGCGCCGAGGAGGAGCCAGCGGGCGTGGAGCCCGTGCCGGTTGGCGGTGGAGAAGTCGAGGGCGGCGCGGAGCCAGACCGGCACCTCGGCGAGGCCGGCCCGGAGCCCGGGGCGGAGGGCGAAGCTCGAGGAGGGGGCGACGCCGAGGGCCAGGGCCAGCTCGGGGCGCACCCGAGACGCCTCGTGCTCCCAGCCGCCGGCCAGCTCCAGCTCCAGCAGCCCGGCCTTCCCCTCGGAGAGCCCCATCTCGCCGCCGGCGCCGAGCGAGGCCGACACGGTCACCCCGGTGGGGGCCGCGGTCGAAGCGCCGGACGGCTCGGCGCGGGCCACGCCAGCCGACCACGCCAGCGCGGAGAGGGTGAGGACCAGGAGGGGTCGCACGGTGCGCGAGAGAGTACCCTTGGGGTGCCGGTCGGGCAAGACGACAGCGCGGCGCAGCCGGCAAGGTTGCCGCGGCGCCAGCGAGCCGCTATGTGGGGCCCCCATGGCAGCGACCACCCCACTCCCCGAGCCGGTCCAGGTCCTCGACACCTCGGGGTTGCTCTGCCCCATCCCCATCGTGCGGACCGCCGCGGCCGTGAAGGGGCTGGCCGACGGCGACGTGCTGCTGGTGATCGCCACCGACGCCGGCATCGCCACCGACATGCCCATGTGGTGCAAGGCGATGCGGCATGAGCACCTGGCCACCTTCAAGGACGGGGCGCGCTGGAAGAGCTACCTGCGCAAGCGGCCACGGCCGCCGCGCGGCCTGGCCGAGCAGAAGGGGAGCGCATGAAGAAGCAGGGCAAGGCCATCGCCATGATCTCGGGCGGGCTCGACTCCACGCTGGCGCTGGCCATGGTCCGCGCCCAGGGGGTCGAGGTGAAGGCCATCAACTTCTACACCGGCTTCTGCATCACCGAGACCCAGCGCCGCAAGGGGGGCCGGCAGGACGGCACCATGCCGCAGAACGAGGCGCTGCGGGCCGCCGCCGACCTGGAGATCGAGATCGAGTACATCGACATCTCCGGCCAGCAATACCTCGACATGGTCCTCAACCCGAAGTACGGCTACGGGGCCAACGCCAACCCCTGCGTCGACTGCCGCATCTTCATGATGAAGAAGGCCAAGGAGGTCATGGAGCGGGAGGGGGCCGACTTCATCTTCACCGGCGAGGTGCTGGGCCAGCGCCCCAAGAGCCAGCGCCGCGACACCCTCTGGGCCATCGAGAAGGAGTCGGGGCTGAAGGGGCGGCTGGTCCGGCCGCTCTCCGCGAAGCTGCTGCCGCCCTCGATCCCGGAGCAGGAGGGGATCCTCGACCGCGCCCGGCTCGGTGACATCAGCGGGCGGGGCCGGACCCGGCAGATCGCCATGGCCGGGGAGCTGGGGCTGGCCGACTGGCCGCAGCCGGCCGGCGGCTGCTGCTTCCTCACCGACGAGAGCTTCTCCCGGAAGTTCTTCGACATCCTCGGGCAGCGCGAGGCGGCCGGGGAGCCGCGCACCATCGACCGCGACGACGTGGTGCTGATGACCACCGGCCGCCACTTCCGGATCTCACCCACCGTGAAGCTAATCGTGGGCCGGACCGAGGTGGAGAACGGCACGCTCGAGACCTACGCCGGCGCCACCCGGGCCCGGCTGGCGGCCCGGTCCCACACCGGACCGGTGGCGCTGGTGGAGGGGGTGGCCACCTGGGAGGAGCGGCTGCTGGCGGCGCGCATCCTGGCCCGCTACGGCAAGGGGAAGGACCAGCCCACCGTCGAGATCGAGTGGCGCGACCCGGACGGCGGCGTCGAGACCCTGGTGGTCGAGCCGGAGCGAGACGAGGCCCGGGTGGAGCAGCTGAGGATTTAGCCCCCCGAAGGGCGAGCGACGAGGACTTCCGTCCGGGCCGAACCCGATCAAGCATGTGCGGGTGGGAGAGCGGAAGCCACTCGCCTGGCGGGCGGGAGAGATCTGGGGCGGCCTGGCCGGCATGCTGGTGGCCTTGCCCGGCGCCGTCGCCTACGGCATCGTCATCTTCGCGCCGCTCGGTCCTGGCGCGGCCGCGCAAGGCGCGCTGGCCGGCGCCTCGGGGGCGGTGGCGCTCGGCCTGGTGGCCGGACTGCTGGGCGGGACCCGGGGGCTGGTCTCGGCGCCGTGCGGCCCTGCCGCCGCGCTGCTGGCCGCGCTGGTGATCGAGTGGCTCGGCCCGGGCGGCGTCTCGCCGGCCGAGGTGCCGGTGCTGCTGGCCGTGGTGGTGCTGCTGGCCGGCCTGCTGCAGGTCATCTTCGGCATCCTCGGCGGGGGCAAGCTCATCAAGTTCATCCCCTACCCGGTGGTGGCCGGCTACCTCTCTGCGGCCGGGGTGCTGGTGCTGATGAAGCAGCTGCCGCTCCTGGTCGGCACCAGCGCCGACGGTTTCACCCGGCTGCTGGCCGGGCCGGCCGCCTGGAACCTGACGGCCCTGCTGGTCGGCGGCGCGACCATCGCCGGCACGCTGGTCGCCGCCCGCGTGAAGAGCCCGCTCCCGCCCACCATCCTCGGCCTGGCGGCCGGCGTGGCCGCCTTCCTCCTCCTCTCGCTGCGCGCCGGGGGGCTGCTCTCCGCCACCTCCGGAGGCATGGCCGCCGCCGCCGCGAGCGGCCTGGTGGTCGGCCCCATGCCCAGCCCCATCCCGGCCCTCACCGCGGTCGGCGCGCGCTTCCAGGCGGCGCTGGCCCTGCCCACGGCACACCTCTGGCTGGCGCTGCCGCCGGCGCTGGCCCTGGCGGTGCTGCTCTCCATCGACACCCTCAAGACCTGCGTCATGGCCGACGCCCTGACCGAGAAGCGCCACGACTCGGACCGCGAGCTGCGCGCCCAGGGGCTCGGTAACCTGGCGGCGGCGCTCTGCGGCGGGGCTCCGGGCTCGGGCGTGAGCGGGGCCACGCTCGTCAACCTCGCCACGGGTGGCACCACCTACCGGACCGGGGCGCTGGCCGGCGGCTTCGCGCTGCTGGCCCTGCTGCTGCTCGCGCCGGTCATCGCCTGGGTGCCGGTGGCGGCGCTGGCCGGCGTGCTGGTGGTGGTCGCCTTCCGCATGTTCGACTGGGACAGCCTGCGGCTCTGGCTCCACCGCGCCACCATCCTCGACGCCCTGGTGGTCTGGGGCGTCATCCTCGCCGCGGCGGCCACCAACCTGATGGTGGCGGCCGGCGTCGGCGTCGGGCTCTCCATCCTGCTCTTCCTGCGCGACCAGGTGCGCAGCTCGGTGGTGGCACGCCAGGCGCTCGGCGACCAGCGCCGCTCCAAGACCCGCCGCCGCACCCGCGAGCAGGCGGTGCTGGCCGAGCACGGCGCCAAGGCGGCCATCTTCGAGCTGCAGGGGAACCTCTTCTTCGGCACCGCCGACCAGCTGCTCGGCGAGCTCGAGCCGCACCTCAAGGTGCGCGAGGTGGTGGTGCTCGACCTGCGCCGGGTCCGCTCCATCGACCTGACCGCGGCCCGCATCCTGGTGCAGGTGGCGGCGCGGCTCGGCTCCCACGGCGGCGAGCTGGCGCTCTCCGGCGCCGTGGCCAGCCCCGGCGCCGGGCGGCTCGACCAGCTGCTCCACCAGGTCGGCCTGCTGGGGGCGGGGCGCGACGTCCAGGCCTTCGACGACCTCGACGGCGCCATGGCCTGGGCCGAGGACCGGCTGCTGGCGCGCCACCTCGTCGACCCGACGCCGGAGCGGGCGCTCGGGCTGGGGGAGATCGACGTGCTCAAGGCGTTGCCGGCCGCCGGGCTGGCGGCGCTGGAGAAGATCGTGGAGGTCCGCACCTTCGAGGCCGGCCAGTCGCTCTTCCTGCGCGGCGACGAGGGGCACGAGATCTACTTCGTGCGACGCGGCCGCATCCGCATCGTGGCCACGCTGGCCCGGGGAGGCACCGTCCACGTCGCCACCTTCTGCCGCGGCGACTTCCTCGGCGACATGGCCTTCCTCGACGCCCGGCCGCGGTCGGCCGACGCGGTGGCCGCCACCGAGGCCGAGGTCTTCGTGGTCTCGCGCCAGGGGCTGGCGGCTGCCATGGCGGCCGAGCCCGAGTTCGGGGCCCGCTTCTTCGAGGCGCTGGGGCGGGCCATGGCGGCGCGGCTCAGGGCCAGCGGCGACGAGATCCGTACGCTGCAGGAGGGCTGAGTCAGCAGCACCACCCGCGACACGCACGAACCAGAGAGGAGGCTATCATGACGAAGCGCATCTACTCCTTCGGTGGCGGCATCGCCGAGGGGAGCCTGGAGCTGAAGGACCTGCTGGGCGGCAAGGGGGCCGGCCTGGCCGACATGTCGAGCATCGGCATTCCGGTGCCGCCGGGGTTCACGATCACCACCGAGGTCTGCACCGAGTTCCAGGCCGCCGGCCGCAAGCTTCCCAGAGGGCTGGAGCCGGAGCTGCGCACCGCCCTGGCCCGGGTGGAGAAGCTGACCGGCAAGGGCTTCGGGCTTCGCGACAACCCGCTGCTGGTCTCGGTCCGCTCCGGGGCGCGAGTCTCCATGCCCGGGATGATGGACACCGTCCTCAACCTCGGCCTCAACGACGAGACCGTGGAGGGGCTGGCGGCGCTCTCCGGCAACCCGCGCTTCGCCTGGGACAGCTACCGGCGCTTCTGCGCCATGTTCGGCGACGTGGTGCTGGGCCTGAAGCCGGAGCGCAAGGAGGATCGCGACCCCTTCGAGGTGATCCTCGAGGCCACCAAGCGGGCCTGCGGCGCGCGCTTCGACTCGGAGCTGCCGGTGGAGGCCCTCAAGGAGCTGGTAGCCGGGTACAAGGCGGCCATCCGCGAGCGGAGCGGCCGCGACCTGCCGTCGAACCCGCTGGAGCAGCTGCGCCTGGCCATCGCCGCCGTCTTCCGCTCCTGGGAGAACGATCGCGCCGACGCCTACCGCAAGCTCAACGGCATCCCCTCGAGCTGGGGGACCGCGGTCTCGGTCCAGTCGATGGTCTTCGGCAACATGGGCGAGAGCTCCGGCACCGGCGTGGCCTTCACGAGGAACCCGGCCACCGGCGAGGACGAGTTCTACGGCGAGTTCCTGGTCGACGCCCAGGGAGAGGACGTGGTGGCCGGCATCCGCACCCCGCAGAAGATGGGCGAGCTGGCGGCGCGCTGGCCGGCCATCGCCACCCAGCTGGAGGCGGTGCGCCACACGCTGGAGGGCCACTACCGGGAGATGCAGGACATCGAGTTCACCATCGAGCGCGGCCGGCTCTACGTGCTGCAGACCCGCACCGGCAAGCGCACCGGCATGGCGGCGGTGCGCATCGCCGTGGAGATGGCCGAGCAGAAGCTCATCACCCGCGAGGAGGCGCTGCTCCACGTCAACCCCGAGGCGCTCAACCACCTGCTGCGCCCCATCTTCGACGCCTCGGCCAAGGCCGCGGCGGTGGAGGAGGGGCGGCTGCTGGCCCACGGCCTGCCGGCCGGGCCGGGTGCGGCCTCGGGCCGGCTGGTCTTCTTCGCGGAGGACGCCGTCGCCTGGCGCCGCAACGGCGAGGTGGTGATCCTGGCCCGCCACGAGACCAGCCCGGAGGACATCCGCGGCATGGACGCGTCGGAGGGCTTCCTCACAGCCTTCGGCGGCATGACCAGCCACGCCGCGCTGGTGGCCCGGCAAATGGGCAAGGTGGCCATCGTCGGGTGCGAGGCGCTCAGCTTCGACTACCCGGCGCGCGCCATGACGGTGCAGACCGCCGCCGGCCCGCGTGTCCTCAAGGAGGGGGACTGGATCTCCATCGACGGCATCGCCGGTGAGGCCCTGGCGGGACGCCTGGCCACCAGCCCGTCGGAGGTTCTGCAGGTGCTGGTGGAGAAGACCCTGGAGCCCAGCGCGGCGCCGGTCTACCGGGGCTTCGCCAGACTGCTGGGCTGGGCCGACGGGATCCGGCGCCTCGACGTGCGGGCCAACGCCGACCAGCCCGACCAGGCGGCCATCGCCATCGCCTTCGGCGCCCAGGGAATCGGCCTGTGCCGCACCGAGCACATGTTCTTCGGCGAGGGGAAGATCGGCCCGATGCGCGAGATGATCGTGGCCGAGTCGACCGAGGCCCGCCGCGCCGCGCTGGCCCGGCTGCTGCCACTCCAGCGGGCCGACTTCGACGGCCTCTTCACGGCCATGGCGCCGCGGCCGGTCACCATCCGGACCATCGATCCGCCGCTGCACGAGTTCCTCCCCCAGGACGACGCGGGTCAGGCGGCGCTGGCCCGCGCCACCGGGCGAACGCTGGCGCAGGTCCGCGGCCGCGTCGCCGAGCTCCACGAGTCGAATCCCATGCTCGGCCACCGCGGCTGCCGCCTCGGCATCACCTACCCGGAGATCACAGAGATGCAGGCGCGGGCCATCTTCGAGGCGGCCTGCGACGTCTCGGCGCGCGGCCTGACGGTGCGTCCCGAGGTGATGATCCCGCTGGTGGGCGCCCGGACCGAGTTCGACGACCAGGCGGCGGTGGTGCGCCGGGTTGCCGAGGCGGTCTTCCGCGAGAAGGGACGGAGGGTGAAGTACCTGGTCGGGACCATGATCGAGGTGCCGCGCGGTGCGCTCACCGCCGGGGAGATCGCCAGGACCGCCGAGTTCTTCTCCTTCGGCACCAACGACCTGACCCAGACCACCTTCGGCCTCTCGCGCGACGACGCCGGCCTGATCGTCAGATCCTACGTCGAGCACGAGATCTGGCCGGGAGATCCCTTCGTCTCCATCGACCGCGACGGGGTCGGCGCGCTGATGAGGCTGGCCGTCGATGGCGGACGCGCCACCCGGCCGAAGCTCCACCTCGGCATCTGCGGCGAGCACGGCGGCGATCCGCGCTCGGTCGAGTTCTGCCACCAGCTAGGGCTCGACTACGTCTCCTGCTCTCCCTACCGGCTGCCCATCGCCAGGCTGGCGGCGGCCCAGGCGGTGCTGCACGAGCGGGCGGCCGCGCGCGGAAAGACGGCCGCGGTGGCCCGGGGGAAGAACCGCCGGCCACGACTTTGATCCCGGGCACCGGTTCAGGCAGACTGCCCTGGCCCGACCCGATGACCCTCCACCGATCCCTCAGCTCCCTCGCGCTGGCCGCAGGCTGCGCGCTGGCCGCCGGCGCCACCCTGGCGCAGCAGCCGGCCGCGG
>JANYBC010000105.1 GCA_025360965.1 Anaeromyxobacter sp.
GGGGGGGGCGCCCCCCCCCCACGGCGCCGAGGACCTCAAGCCCATGCCGCTCGAGACCTTCATCGAGCTGTTGGCGAAGGAAGCGACCCCGCCGTACTGAAGGGACGCCGCCCGGGCCGGCCGGATCGGTGCGCGGCCTAGACAGCTTTCCGCAGGCAGGCCTCGCTTTCAGCGCGCTCCCGCTTGACCAGACCGGGCGCGGTCCACTAACGTCCGCTGTCCAATGAATTACGCGTGCAGCAGGCGTCGACTTCTTAGCCCGGCGGGAGAGGTATCCCGGCCAGGGTGACGCTGCGCCGCGACCTCTTCCGCCGAAACAACGGCTGAAGGGGTTGCCCTCGACAGGCGAGCCACCCTCTTCGGCCCCACACAGGAGCCCGGGGTCTCGCCATGTCGAAGCAGCCAACCGCAGCACCAGCTCGAACTGCCGTCGCAGCCGAGGGAGCAACCAGCGTGAGCCAGTCCGGTACCGACCGCATCATCATCTTCGACACCACGCTGCGCGACGGCGAGCAGTCGCCGGGCGCCTCCATGAACCTGGAGCAGAAGCTCCAGGTGGCCAGGGCGCTCCGTGACCTCGGCGTCGACGTCATCGAGGCCGGCTTCGCCGCCGCCTCGCCGGGCGATCTCGAGGCCATCCAGGGCGTGAGCCGGCAGATCGAGGGGCCGATCATCACCAGCCTCTCCCGCTGCAACAAGGGGGACATCGCCGCCTCCTGGGAGGCGCTCAAGGACGCGCCGCGCCGCCGCTGCCACGTCTTCCTCGCCACCAGCCCCATCCACCGCGACTTCAAGCTCAAGATGGTCAAGGAGGAGATCGTCCGCCGCGCCGTCGAGGGGGTGAAGATGGCCCGCGAGAAGTTCGACGACGTGGAGTTCTCGGCCGAGGACTCGGCCCGCACCGAGCTCGACTTCCTCGTCGAGGTGGTGGAGCGGGCCATCGAGGCCGGGGCCACCACCGTCAACATCCCCGACACGGTCGGCTACGCGCTGCCCTCCACCTACGCCGAGACCATCCGGCACCTCAAGAAGCACGTCCGCGGCATCGAGAAGGTGGTCATCTCGGTCCACTGCCACAACGACCTCGGGCTGGCGGTGGCCAACTCGCTGGCCGGCGTGCTCGAGGGGGCGCGCCAGGTCGAGTGCACCATCAACGGCATCGGTGAGCGGGCCGGCAACGCCTCGCTCGAGGAGATCGTCATGGCGTGCAAGACGCGCGCGGACGTCCTCAAGCTCTCCCACGGCGTCAAGACCGAGCGGCTCTACCCGACCAGCCGGCTGGTGGCGCAGGTGACCGGCCTGCACGTGCAGCGCAACAAGGCCATCGTCGGGCAGAACGCCTTCGCCCACGAGGCCGGCATCCACCAGCACGGCATGCTCACCAACCGCGAGACCTACGAGATCATGAAGCCGGAGGAGGTCGGCTTCGCCCGCTCCAGCCTGGTGCTGGGCAAGCACTCGGGGCGCCACGCCCTCAAGGAGCGGCTGGTGGCCCTCGGCTACCAGCTGGTCGACGCCGCCGTCGACAAGGTCTTCGCCGACTTCAAGCTGCTGGCCGACAAGAAGAAGGAGATCTACGACGCCGACATCGAGGCCCTGGTGGTGCACGGCCAGATCCTCGCCAAGGGCGCCGCCTCCTGGACCCTGGAGGCGCTCTCCACCACCTCCGGCACCGGCACGCTGCCGGTGGCCTCGGTGGCGCTGACCAACGCCGCCGGCGAGCGCAGGCAGGGTGCCTCGGCCGGCGACGGCCCGGTCGACGCCGTCTTCAAGGCCATCGAGCAGGTGACCGGCATCGTCGTCAAGCTGCGCGACTACCAGGTCACCAGCATCTCCACCGGCGAGGACGCCCAGGGCGAGGTGACGCTGGAGTGCGAGCACGCCACCGGCGTCTACCGCGGGCGGGCCCTCTCCACCGACATCATCGAGGGGAGCGCCCGCGCCTACCTCGAGGTCATCAACCGGGTGGCGCTCAAGACCGGGCCGGCGGTGGCCGCGCCGCTGGTGGCGCAGGGGACGCCTTAAGTGCCCTCCGCGCCGCGCACCCTGCTGGAGAAGATCTGGGACGGCCACCTGGTCCGGGCCGAGACGCCCGAGACCCCGGCCGTGCTCTACGTCGACCTCCACCTGGTCCACGAGGTGACCAGTCCGCAGGCCTTCTCGCTGCTGCGCGAGCGAGGCCTGCCGGTGCGCCGGCTCGACCGGACGCTGGCCACCATGGACCACTCGACGCCGACGCTGCCGCGCGGCGCCGACGGCCGCTGGCCCTTCATCGACGCCCAGGCCGAGGCCCAGGTGGCCCAGCTTTCGAGGAACGCCGCCGAGTTCGGCATGGAGCTGCACGGCCTGGGGACCGAGGCGCAGGGCGTGATCCACGTCTTCGGTCCGGAGATGGGGGCCACCCAGCCCGGGATGACGGTGGTCTGCGGCGACAGCCACACCGCCACCCACGGGGCCTTCGGGGCGCTGGCCTTCGGCATCGGCACCTCCGAGGTGGGCCACGTGCTGGCCACCCAGTGCCTGCTGCAGCGCCGGCCCAGGACGCTGGCGGTGCGGGTCGAAGGCAGGCTGCCGGCCGGGGTGGGGGCCAAGGACCTGATCCTGGCCATCATCGCCCGGCTCGGCGTCGGCGGCGGCACCGGCCACGTCATCGAGTACCTCGGCGAGGCGGTGCGCGCGCTCTCCATGGAGGCGCGCATGACCCTCTGCAACATGTCGATCGAGGCCGGTGCCCGCGCCGGCATGGTGGCGCCGGACCAGACCACCTTCGCCTGGCTCGAGGGGCGGGAGAAGGCGCCCACCGGGAAGGCCTGGGACCAGGCGGTGGCCCGCTGGCGCGCGCTGCCGAGCGATCCCGGCGCCCGTTACGACCGCGAGTTGACCATCGACGGCGCCTCGCTGGCCCCCATGATCACCTTCGGCACCAACCCGGGCCACGCCATCGCCATCTCGGCGCGGGTGCCCGATCCGGCCGGCGAGGCCGACGCCGCGGTGCGGTCGTCGCTGCAGGGGGCGCTCGCCTACATGGGGCTGCGCCCCGGCCAGCCCATCCTCGGCCAGCCGGTCGACGTGGTCTTCGTCGGCTCCTGCACCAACGGCCGGCTCGAGGATCTGCGCGAGGCGGCCGCGGTGCTGCGCGGACGGAAGGTGAAGACCCGGACGCTGATCGTCCCGGGCTCCCAGCGCGTCAAGAAGGCGGCCGAGGCCGAGGGCCTCGACGCCGTCTTCCGCGCCGCCGGCGCCGAGTGGCGCGAGCCGGGCTGCTCGATGTGCATCGCCATGAACGGCGACGAGCTCCGTCCCGGGCAGTACGCCGTCAGCACCAGCAACAGGAACTTCGAGGGCCGGCAAGGGAAGGGGGGACGCACCTTCCTCGCCTCGCCGCTCACCGCCGCCGCCTCCGCGGTGACGGGGATGATCACCGATGTGAGAGGGCTGCTGTGATGACCGACTTCACCCGCTTCGAGAGCCACGCCGTCGTCCTGCCGCGCAACGACATCGACACCGATCAGATCATCCCCGCGCGCTTCCTCAAGGTCACGACGAAGCTCGGGCTCGATGCGCACCTCTTCGCCGACTGGCGCTACCACGAGGG
>JANYBC010000114.1 GCA_025360965.1 Anaeromyxobacter sp.
CTGCGAGGAGGCGTCGGCCGGTGGCCGCTCGAAGTCGATGGCGAGCAGATCGCCCTCCAGCTTCTGCTGGTAGGGGACCCGCTTCTTCATCTTGATGTCGACCACGTAAGACGTCCCGATCTTGCTCGGCGTGATCAGGGCGATGGCCGAGGAGAAGAAGGAGGTGTCGAGCGGGCGGGTGTCGTTGCGCCGGGTGCTCCGGGTGTTCTCCACCTCGATCCGCACCACGTCGTCGCCGACGTCGGTGATGGTGAAGCGGGGTGTGGCGCTGGTCTTGACGAAGACCCGGGAGACGGTCGGGAGCTGCGTGAAGCCAATGGCCTGCAGCCTGGCCGGCCTGGAGGCGGCGGCCGCCACCTTGGCCTCGGCCGCCTGCTGGGCCGCGAGGGCCAGGTCGGCCTCCCGCCTGGCCTTGGCGTCGGCCTTGGCCTGAGCCTGGGCCTCGGCCTTCGCCTTGGCATCTGCCTTGGCCTGCGCCTTGGCCTCCGCCTTGGCCTGAGCCTGGGTCTCGGCCTTCGCCTTGGCATCTGCCTGGGCCTGCGCCTTGGCCTGAGCCTGGGCCTCGGCCTTCGCCTTGGCATCTGCCTGGGCCTGCGCCGCCTTCTCCGCCTTGGCGGTGGCGGCCAGCTCGGCCGCGGTTGGACCGGCCGGCCTCGCCGAGATTGGCGCCGCGACCGCTAGCTCGGATGCGGATGCGGATGCCGCGGGAGCCGCCTGCGGCCCGGCCACCTCGGCGGCTCTGGCCTTGATCTCGGCGCTGCGCGCCGCCGCGGCCGCGCGGGCCGCCTCCTCCTCGGCCGCCTGCTTCGCGGCGAGCTGTTCTGTTTCCCTGGCCTTGGCGGCTGCCTCGAGCTGGGCCTGCGCCTCCCGCTCCTTGGCGGTCGCCTCGTTCGACCGGCGCACCTGCTCGCGGGCCTCGGCATCGACCTGCTCGCGGGCCAGCGCCTCCTGGCGCGCCTCCTGGCGCGCCGCCCTGTCGGCCTCCGACCTGGCGGCGTTCGCGGCGGCCACCGCCTCGGCGCCACCGGCCGCAACTCCCTGCGCGCCCGCCGAGGGGCCGGTCGCTGCGTCGGCCGGCCTGGCCGCGCCGCTGGCCACTGCGCCGCCGCCCGGCTTGACGACGCGGACCAGCAGCGAGCTCCCGTTGGCCTGGACGTCCGGCGGCTCGACGTCGACGGTGAACGCCAGCATCACCCGCGCGATGGCGGTGGCGCCGGAACCGTAGGCCAGGTTCTTGACGACACGGACCACGCCGTCGTCGACGCGCAGGTCCTCGGGCACGCCCTGGAACCGGGCCTCCGCGAGGTCGATGACGAAGCGAGCCGGATCGGCCATGGAGAAGGTCGTGAAGTTGGGCGGCTTGCTCCCCTTCACCGTCACCAGCACGGTGTTGCCCTCGTCCTTCACCTCGACACTCGAGATGACGTTGAGGTCCTGCGCCTGGGCGGCGCCGGCGAGGAAGAGGCAGAAGGCCAGGGAATGGCTGGATCGCATCGGAGGGCTCCGTCGGTCGATTCCGGCGGAAAAGATAGCACGCGCCTCCGGGCCTCCGAAGAATCCGGCCCCGGCGATATCGGCCGCCTCGCGCCCGGCCTGGCGCCCAGCCTCAGGTGGGGCGGAGCCGGGCACGCGCCTCGCCGACCAGGTAGAGGGAGCCGGCCACCGCCACCAGCGCCCCGTCGTCCGCCTGCTTCCGGGCGCAGTCGATCGCCTCCTCGACGCTGGCGTGCAGGTCGGACAGCAGGCCCAGCGCGGCGGCGGCGCCGCTCAGGTCCTCGACGGAGCGCGCCCGCGGCGTGGCGGGCGCAACCAGGTGGAGCCGACGGACCGAGCCGGCCAGCGCCGCGAGCATGCCGCGGTGGTCCTTGTCGCCGAGCGCGCCGAAGACCAGCTCGACCGGTACCCCCGGGTACAGCTCGGCCAGCGCCGCGGCCAGGGCCCGGGCGCCGTCGGGGTTGTGGGCCCCGTCGAGGAGCACGCCGCCCACCAGTTCCAGCCTTCCCGGCCAGCGTGCGGTGGCGATCCCCCGGGAGATCTCCTGTTCACCCACGGTCACGCCGGTGTCCCGCAAGGCCCGCAGCGCCGCGGCCGCCAGCCCGGCGTTGCCGCGCTGGTGGCTCCCGGCCAGGGCCAGCCGGCCCTCCCAGGCGGCCGGCGCCACCTGGAAGGGGGCCCCGGCGCGGTGCGCCTCCGACCGCAACACCTCGAGGACCCCGGGTGGCTGGACGCCGTGGACCACCGCCGGGACCCCGGCCTTGAAGATCCCGGCCTTCTCCCGCGCCACCGCCTCGACGGTCTCCCCCAGCCACTGGGTGTGATCGAGGCCGATGGCCGCCACCGCCGTCACCGCCGGCGTCACCGCGTTGGTGGCGTCGAGTCGCCCACCCAGCCCGACCTCGAGCACCGTGACCTGCACCCGGGCGCGGGCGAAGTGGACCAGCGCGGCCAGGGTGGCGAACTCGAAGTAGCTGAGGCGATCCTCCGGCTCGCCGCCGTCCTGCCAGGGACAGGATGCCCTGACCTCGGCCACCGCCTCGGCCAGCGCCTCGTCCGAGACAGGTTCGCCGTCCACGGCGATCCTCTCGTTGAAGCGCTCCAGGTGCGGGGAGGTGTACAGGCCGGTCCGGTGGCCGGCGGCCACCAGCGCGGCCGCCGCCATGGCGCAGGTGGAGCCCTTCCCATTGGTGCCAGCCACGTGGAGGATGGGCGCCACGCGCTCGGGGTGGCCGAGGGCGTCGAGGGCGCGCTCCATGCGGTGAAGCCCGAAGCGCATCGCCAGCGGCGAGAGCGCCTCCAGGTACCGGTGCGGGTCGACCATGCCGCGCCGACGCCGGCCGCTCAGCCGAGCAGCGAGAGGATCTGCGCCAGCTTGTCGCGCATCTCCAGCCGCGGGACGATGGCGTCGATCATGCCGTGCTCGAGCAGGAACTCGGAGCGCTGGAACCCGGGCGGGAGCTTCTCGCGGATGGTCTGCTCGATGACGCGCGGGCCGGCGAAGCCGATCAGGGCCTTGGGCTCGGCGATGACGACGTCGCCCAGCCAGGCGAACGAGGCGGCCACGCCGCCGGTGGTCGGGTGGAGCATCACCGAGATGTAGGGCTTGCGGACGGCGCGGAAGCGGTTGAGCGCCGCCGAGGTCTTGGCCATCTGCATCAGCGAGAAGATACCCTCTTGCATGCGGGCGCCGCCGGTGGAGCTGAAGACGATGCAGGGGATGCGCCGCTCGTAGGCGCGGTCGATGACCCGCGCCACCTTCTCGCCGACCACCGAGCCCATCGAGCCGCCCATGAACTCGAAGGCGAAGGAGCCGATCGAGACCGGGTGGCCTCCGATCGAGCCGGTGCCGGAGACGAAGGCGTCGCGCAGGCCGGTGGTCTTGGCGGTGGCCTTGAGCCGGTCCTTGTACTTCTTGGCGTCGCTGAAGCCGAGCGGGTCCTGCGGGGTGAGATCGGCGTCGAGTTCCTGGAAGGTCCCGGGGTCGAGCAGCAGGTCGAAGCGGCGGCGGACCGGCATCATCTCGTGGTGGCCGCAGAGCGGGCAGATGTTCCAGTTCTTCTCGAGGTCGGCCTTGTAGATGACCTCGGCGCACCCGTCGCACTTGTTCCAGATCCCCTCGCCCTTCTTGGCGGGGGCGGGCTGGGCCTCGACGGGGCCGCCCTTCGACTTGAGCTTTTTTTCCTTCGAGAACCAGGCCATGGGTGCGGTCGCTCCTCGGTGCAGTCAGGCGCGCCGGCGCAGGGCCGGCGAGCCGGACCTGTTTACACCCAAGCGGGCCAGACGGGAACGTCCGCAACACGGTGCCGATCGACGAGGCGCGTCATCGGACCAGCGCGTCGCCGAGCGCCAGACCCTACGCTGGGCTCAAAACGTGAAGCTGTCCCCGACCTTGAGGATGCGCAAGTTCGGCATCCTCAACGCGGCCACCTCGCGGCGGAGCTGCGGCACGTGGGTCGGCTTCAGGTGGTAGAGCAGGATGGGCAGGTCGCCTCGGTCGAGCTTCGCCAGCTCCCGCGCCAGCGTCTGCGGCGTCAGGTGCCCGGAGAGATCGGCCAGCCGCTGCAGCGCGTTGGGGAAGGAGAGCTCGACCAGCAGCGCCTTGATCCCGGCGCTCTGGTTGACCAGCCTCCAGAAACCGGTGGTCGGGCCGGTGTCGCCGGAGATGGCGAAGGAGCTGCGGCCCTTGGAGACCACGAAGCCGACCGACTCGACCGGGTGGCGCACCGGCACCGGCTGGAAGCGCAGGCCGCCGGCCCGGAAGGCGCGGCGGGTCGTGAAGGGGCGCAGCTCCATCACCGGGTGGCCCGGCGAGGGGATCCTCGTGAAGTCGGGCCAGAGCTTGCCGTTGAAGATGTTCTTGCGCAGGGTGCGGGCGCACTCGGTCGAGGCGTGGACCCGCACCGGCGTGGTGCGCCGCCCCGCCAGCAGGTCGGCCAGCAGCGGAACGTCCTTGACGTGGTCGAGGTGGCTGTGGGTGAGCACCACGTCGTCGACCTTCAGGAGCTGCGACAGCGACAGCGACGAGGTCAGCGCCCCGGCGTCGATGGCCAGCTTCCCGTCCACCAGGAAGCAGGTGGTCCGGTGCTGCGGGAGCTCACCACCGGAGCAGCCGAGGACGCGGAATTTCACGAGGCTTCTCCGAACTGGGCCTTCATCTGGAGGAACTCGAGGAAGTGGCGGAGCTTGGCGACGTCGGGCACCACGAAGCCGTCGGGGTGGACCGAGACGATCTTGGCCTTGAGGAGCTTCATGAGGGCCTCGTCGGCCTGGTCCGCCTTGACCCCAACCCGGGCCGCCAGGTCCCGCGGCGCCATCTCGATCTTCAGGCCCGCGGCGGTCTTGCTGCCGCGCTCGGCGGCGACCGCCAGCCAGTGCACCACCCGGGAGGCGGCGTCGGTCAGCAGGAGGTTCTCGATCTGCTCGTTGGCCTCGGCGAGCCGGTCGGAGAGCTTCTTGATGAGCCGGACCGCGATCTCCGAGTTGGAGCGGATCATGGCCTCGAAGGTCCTGGCGTCGATCACCAGGAGGCGGCAGTCCTCGGCGCAGACGGCCGTGGCGCTGCGCGGCCGGTTGTTGAGGATGGCCATCTCGCCAAGGAACTCACCGGCGCCGAGGCGGGAGAGGATCTTCTCGACCTCCCCGACCCGCTTGCTGATGGTGACGCTCCCGGCGTTGACGACGAACATCTCGCGCCCTTCGTCCCCCTCGCGGAAGAGGACGGTGCCTCGGGTGAACTCCTTGCCGAAGCGCTGGAAGAGGGGGTCGTCGGACATTCCGGGGTGGTTTTCCTCCTTCGTCACTTAGCCGAGGTCCGCCAGCCCGTCAACGAAAGGTCCAAGCGCGACGCACCCTTGAGACCCGCGATCGTCACTTGCTCTCCATCGTGAAGGCCCCGTCCCAGTCGGGTCCGGGCGGCTCCCGCCGCATCCGCTCGCAGCGGGCCAGGTAGACCCGGGAGCACTCGTCGCCGCCCCGAAGCCGGTCGGCCTCGCGAAAGTGGGTCATGGCCTCGTCCCAGCGCTGCGCCTGCCAGGCGCCGTAGCCCCAGCCAAAGGCCGCCAGGAAGGCGGTGTCGGCGGCCGAGGCCGGCGCCATCCCGAGCA
The DNA here is from genome assembly GCA_025360965.1 of Anaeromyxobacter sp. GTDB lineage: Bacteria > Myxococcota > Myxococcia > Myxococcales > Anaeromyxobacteraceae > JADKCZ01. The sequence goes on from JANYBC010000114.1 coordinate 5,601, forward strand.
GCTCGTAGATGCGGACCGGCTCCAGCTTCCCCTTGACCCGCACCAGATCGAGCGGCCGGGCCACCACCTGCTCGCGCACCTGGTCGTAGGTGTTGGGCCCGATGATGATGCGGGTGCCGTACTGCTTGTTGGCCCCCTCCAGCCGCGAGGCCAGGTTCACGGCGTCGCCGAGGATCGTGTAGTTGTAGAAGCGGTCCTGGCTGCCGACGAAGCCGACCGACATGGGGCCGGTGTTGAGGCCGATGCCGATGTCGATGTCGGGCAGGCCGGCCAGGCGCCAGCCTCGGCGCAGCCGCTCCAGGTCCCCCAGCATGTCGAGCGCGGCCCGGCAGGAGCGCAGGGCGTGGTCGGGCTGGGGCTGCGGCGCCCCCCAGAAGGCCATGATGGCGTCGCCCATGTACTTGTCGAGCGTCCCCTGGTGGCGGGAGACGATGATGTCGGTCATCGGCGTCAGGTACTGGTTGAGCAGCTCGAGCAGCCGGTGCGGGTCGAGCCGCTCGGAGATGGTCGTGAAGCCGCGGATGTCGGCGAAGAGCGCCGTCAGCTCGCGCTTCTCGCCGCCCAGCTGCAGCGACCCCTCGCGCCCGAGCACCTCGTCGACGATGGCCGGAGCCAGGAAGCGCGAGAACGACTCGCGCGCCTTTCGCTTGGCCCGCTCCTCGGAGAAGAAGCGATAGGTGGTGGCGGTGAGGAACATGGCCAGCACCTGGATGAGCGGCAGGCCGATGGCCAGCACCAGGTTGAAGCGGCGCAGGGCCAGCACCGCCACCGCCGCCCAGATGGCCGTGACCGCCAGCAACGCCGGCGCCGCGGCGGTCGGGCCGACGCGGGAGAAGAGCCAGGCCAGCCCGATCGAGGCCAGCGCCATCGACAGCACCTCGCCGAGCACCACCCACTGCGAGCGCTCCAGCAGCTGTCCGTGCAGCACGTTGTCGACGAAGGTGGCGTGGGTGATGACGCCGGGGGCGTTCTCGTCGAAGGGCGTCAGCCGCTGGTCCCCGGTCCCCGGGGCGGTGGCCCCGATCACCACCAGCTTGCCCCCGAGCTGCGCGGCGCCGACCTGGCCGGTGATCACGTCGGTGGCCGAGACGGAGGGGAAGTCGCGGAACGGGCCGTAGTAGGAGAGCGGCGCGCGGCCGAAGTCGTCGGTCGGGATGATCAGGTCGCCGACCAGCGTCCCCACCAGCACGCTGGAGCCGACCACGCCGACCGGGATCACCGGCGCCGGGATGCCCTCCCGCCCCTTGGCCCGCGCCAGCAGCGCCACCCCCAGCGAGGGGAAGATGCTCCCGCCGGCGCTGGCCACCAGGTGGTAGCGGCGGATGACGCCGTCGGCGTCCGGCAGCACCGTGAAGAAGCCGCCGCTGTCGGAGACCTTGACGAGCTCGCCGACCGGGGCCAGCACGCTCGGGAAGGAGCGGCCGGCCGCCCGCTGCCCGCCGGCCTGGTCGGGGACGACGCGGCCGCCTGGGCCGAGGATCTGCACCGGGTCGGTGCGGAAGAAGCGGAGCCGCTCCACGGCCTCCCGGACCGACTCGGAGCTGGTCACGTCGCTGCGGAACATGAAGCCGACCGTGACGTTGTGGGCTCGCTCGATGGCGTCGGCCAGCAGGTTGGTCGGATCGGCGTCGGGCGGGACCGACGGATCGCTCCCCCGCGAGGTCTCCCAGATCCGGCCGAGTCGGACCGCGTCGCCGCCGCTGGCGAGGGCCCGCGCCTCCTTGACCTGGCGCGCCACCTCGGCGAGCCGCGCCCCCTGGATGTCGGCGTCGCTCCAGATCATGTCGAAGGCCGCACCCTTCACGCCGGCGGCGGCCAGCGCGTCGATCAGCCGCGCCACCCGGGCCCGGCTCCAGGGCCAGAGCCCCTCGGCCTCGATGGAGCGCTCGTCGATGGCGATGATGATGACGTCGCCGGACGGGGCCCGCGGCCCTCGCAGGGTGACCAGGGCGTAGTCCTGCGCGGCGTGCTCGATGCGCGAGATCACCGGGAGCTGTGAGCCCTTGCGCGCCCAGAGCACGTCGAGCACGTGCAGGCCGGTCAGCACCAGCCCCACGTAGAGCGCCAGCCGGAAGGCGTCGACGTAGAGCAGGGTGCGGCGGGGGGCGGCCATCGGGTTCGCTCATGGTAGCAGAGGGGCGCGCGGCGCCAATGAAGCGGCCACCGCCTTGCGGCCCCGCCCCCGCCCGCGGTACAGGGGGCGCATGGCCCTCACCTATCGCGACGCTGGCGTCGACATCGACGAGGGCGATCGGCTCGTCGAGCTCATCAAGCCCCACGCCCGGCCCACCATGCGGCCAGAGGTGCTGGCCGGTATCGGCGGCTTCGGCGGCCTCTTCGCCCTCGACATGTCGAAGTACAAGCAGCCGGTGCTGGTCTCGGGCACCGACGGGGTCGGCACCAAGCTCAAGGTCGCCTTCGCCGCCAACCGCCACGCCACGGTCGGCATCGACCTGGTCGCCATGTGCGTCAACGACATCGCGGTGGTCGGCGCCGAGCCGCTCTTCTTCCTCGACTACTACGCCACCGGCAAGCTCTCCGCCGAGCAGGGGGCCGAGGTGGTTCAGGGGATCGCGGCCGGCTGCCTGCAGGCCGGCTGCGCCCTCATCGGCGGCGAGACCGCGGAGCTGCCCGGCTTTTACGAGCGCGGCGAGTACGACCTGGCCGGCTTCGCGGTCGGCTGCGTCGACCGCAGCCAGATCATCGACGGCACCCGCGTGGTCCCCGGCGACCTGGTGCTGGGGGTGGCCTCCTCCGGGCTCCACTCCAACGGCTACTCGCTGGCCCGCAAGGCGCTGCTGGAGAAGCACCCGCTCGACCTCCGGGTGGCCTCCTGCGGCGGGCAGTCGCTGGCCGACCTGCTGCTGACCCCGACCCGCATCTACTCGAAGGACGTGCTGGCGCTGCTGGAGCGGGTCCAGGTCAAGTCCTTCGGCCACATCACCGGCGGCGGCCTGCCCGGCAACATGCCGCGCAACCTGCCCGACGGCACCCGCGCCGTCCTCGAAGAGAAGCGCTGGGAGCGGCCGCCGGTCTTCGATCTCATCGAGCGCGAGGGGAACGTCGCGCGCGACGAGATGTACCGGACCTTCAACATGGGGCTCGGGCTCACCATCGTGGTCGACCCGGCCGACGAGGCGGCGGTCCACGAGGTGCTGCGCGGCCGCGGCCTGAAGACCTGGACGGTCGGCGTCATCGAGAAGGGCGCGGGCGAGGCGACCTGCGAGGTGGTGCGGTGATCAGGCTGGGCGTGCTGGCCTCGGGCGGGGGGACCAACCTCCAGGCCCTGCTCGACGCCTGCGCCGCGCGCCGCGTCGACGCCGAGGTGGCGCTGGTCCTCTCCAACCTGCCGGGCGCCGGCGCCCTGGAGCGGGCCTCGCGAGCCGGCGTGGCCGGCGACTGCCTGCCGTCGAAGGGCGTGACCGACCGGGCCGCCTACGATGCGGCGGTCGTGGAGCGGCTGGCCACCGCCAGGGTCGACCTGGTCTGCCTGGCCGGCTACATGCGGCTCGTCACCCCCGGCTTCCTGCGCGCCTTCGGCCCCACCGCCGCCTCGCGGGGCTGCCCCCGCGTCGTGAACATCCACCCGGCGCTGCTGCCGGCCTTCCCCGGCCTGCACGGCCCGAGGCAGGCGCTGGCGGCGGGGGTCAAGGTGGCCGGCTGCACCGTCCACTTCGTCGACGAGGGGACCGACACCGGGCCGGTCATCGCCCAGGCCGCCGTCCCGGTGCTCGACGGCGACACCGAGGACTCCCTGGCGGCGCGCATCCTCGAGCAGGAGCACCGGCTCTACCCGCAGGCCATCCAGTGGATCGCCGAGGGGCGGCTCTCCCTCCACGGGCGAACGGTCCGCCTCGATCGCCCCGGCGCGCCGGCCGAGCGGCTCCGCTCCCCGTCGATCGAAGTGGCCTGATGGCAAGCGCGTTCAAGCCCCCCGCCACCCAGCGGGTCTACGACGTCTGCGTCCTCGGCGGTGGCTTGGGCGGCGCGGCGGCCGGCGCGCTGCTGTCCCGGCGGGGCTTCCGCGTGCTGCTGGTCGACGAGGGCGGCGCCAGCCCGGTGCTGGCCGACGGCGGCTGGCTCTTCCCGGCCGGCCCGGCGCTGCGCCCCGCCTACCGCCTGCTCCCGGCCGCCGACGCCCTGCTGACCGATCTCGGGCTGACCACCGACGGGGCCCGCGCCCTCGAGCCGCAGGTCCCGGCGCTCCAGTTGCTGCTGCCGCGCCACCGCCTCGAGCTCTCCCCGGATCCGGCGGCGCTCCGGCGCGAGTTGCAGCGCGAGTGGCCCGCCCATGCCCCCCGCCTGCTGGAGCTCCTCGCGGCCCTCTCGACGGCCGCGGAGCTGGGCGGCGCGCTGCTCAAGGAGGCGCCCCCGCTCCCGCCGGCCGGCCTGTTCGACCGCTGGTCGCTGGGACGGGCGCTGGGGCGGGCCGCCAAGGAGACCGGGCTGGCGCGCACCCTGTTGACCGGGCCGTCGCCGCTCGACGCTTCAGGTGGCGACCCGCTGGCCAGCGCCTTGGTCGCCCTCGCCCGCCTGCTGGGGCACCTCGACGGACCGGCCTCCCCGCTCGCGCTGGGGAGGCTGGCCGGCGTGGCGTTGCAGGGGCTGCACCGGCCGGTGGCCGGATCATCCGGCGTCGAGGAGGGGATGCGCCGGCGCATCACCGAGGTCCGCGGCGAGGTGCTCGGCTCGGCGGCCGAGCCGGCGCGCATCGAGTCGATCGGCGTCGAGCACGGGCGCCTCTCGACCATCCGCGTGGCCGGGCACTCCGACACCTGGCTGGCGCGCGCCTTCATCATCGCCGCGCCGCTCTCTCGCCTCGGCGAGCTGCTCCCGGTGGAGGGGCGCAGCGCGCGTGCTGTCCGGGCTCTCTCGGCGGCTCGCCCCGGCCACCGGCTCGCCGCCAGCCACCTTCTGCTCCGCAACCCGGCGCGGCCGCCCGGGCTCGGCGACGCCGCCATCCTGCTCGGCGCCGGCGGCGCGTCTGACGGGGCTGTCCTCCTCGAGCTCTCGGCCGCCCGGCGGGAGCCGCGGCGCGGCGCCCCGCCCGCAACGGCGCCGGACCACTTCACGGCCTCGGCCTTCACGCTGCTGGCGCCTGGTGACGACGAGGCGGCGGCCAGGTCCGGGCTGCGGCTGGCCTTCGACGAGGCGCTGCCGTTCCACGAGCGCCACCTGGTCCACCGCGCCGACCCGGCCCCAGCGCCGCGCGGGCTGGCCTTCGAGGCCGCGACGCCTTTCGGGGTCGGGGGGCTGCCGGTCCGGTCACCCTGGAAGAACGCCTTCCTGGCCAGCGGCGAGGTGCTTCCCGGGCTGGGGCTGGAGGGGGAGCTCTTCGCCGGCCTGCAGGCCGCGGCGCACGCCGGGGCCCTGCTCGGCGCCAAGGGCCGGCCTCGTTGACCTCGACCCCTGGAGCGCCCCACCACGGGCCCTCCAGAACCGCTCTCGCGCAAGCGATCCCCGCTTTCGCGGCGCCGCCCTTGCTTTCTGGGCGTGGATCCGTAATATGCCGCGCTCTTTCGGTTTTCGGAGAATTCAGACATGGCACGCCGCTGCGCAGTTTGTGGGAAGGGGCCGCTCGTCGGCAACAACGTCTCCCACGCGAACAACAAATCCAAGACCCGGTCGCTCCCCAACCTCCGCTCCGTCCGCGTCAATGACGCCGGCGAGGTGAAGCACGTCCGCGTCTGCACCCGCTGCCTGAAGGCCAACAAGGTCCTCAAGGCGGGCCCGCGCGTCATCCGCCCCGCCGCGTCGGCGTAGGTCACGGCGCCCTGGGCGCCCCCTGAAGATGGCGAAGGACCTCGAGCAGCCCCTCACGCCGGCGCAGCTCCAGCCGCTCCGCGCCCAGCTGGCGGCGGCGGCCACCGGCCAGCGGCGGCTCGACCTGATCCTCGACGCCCCCAACCCGGGCGCGCTGGTCCGCGCTCTCCCGGCCGACGAGCTCTACTTCACGATCCGCGAGATCGGCCTGGCCGACTCGGTCGAGCTGGTCCAGCTCGCGTCGGCCGAGCAGTTCCGGATCTTCATCGACCTCGACGCCTGGCGGCAGGGCAGCTTCGAGCCGCGCCGCGCCCTCCCCTGGCTGCGTGCGGCCCGCTCCGGCGCTCAGCAGGACTCGAAGCTGGCGGCCCGGCTGGCCCGCAAGATGCGGGCGCTCGACGCCGAACTGGTCGACCTGCTGCTGCGCGACGCCATCCGGGTCCACGACCTGCGCGCCAACGACGACCCCGACGTCGAGGCCGACCGGACCATGCGGACGCCGGACAACGCCTACCTCGTCGAGTTCGTCGTCGATGGGACCGAGTACGTCGCCATCCGGGGCCTGCTCGACGACATCGAGGCCGAGGACCCCTTCAAGCTCTCGCGGGTGCTGGCGGCCATCACCTGGGAGCTGCCCAGCGAGCTGGAGGAGACGGCGCTGCGCTGGCGGCAGGGACGGCTGGCCGACCTCGGCTATCCCTCCCTGGAGGAGGCGCTCTCCTGGTACGCGCGGCCCCCGGCGCGAGCCGCCGAACCCCCCGGCCAGCCGGGCCGGGCCCCCGGCTTCTTCCTCGCCCCGCTCGCCGAGCGCTCGCTGCTGGCGCGCGCCGCCGCCTCCCTCGACGCCGGGGAGCGGGACTCGCTCGACCTGCAGCTCATCACCGCCGGCAACGCCGTGCTGGTGGCCGACGGCATCGACCCGGTCGACCTCGACCAGGTCCGCGGCGCCGTGACCGGCGCCCGCGCCATGGTGGAGCTGGGGCTGGAACGCCTCAGCGCCGGCGATGAGCCCCGCGCCGCCGTGCTGCTGTCGAGCACGCCGGTGAAGCGGCTCTTCCAGGAGGGGTTCGGCCGGGTGCTCGAGCTCTCGTGGCGGGCCGAGCGGCTCTTCAAGGGCGGCGCCGCCGGCTCGCGCACCTCGCCGCTCTTCGACGCGCCGCTGGGCGAGCTGCTCACCGCCCTGGCGGCGCGGCGGCCGCGCTACCAGCCGGGCGTCGAGCTCCCGCGCGAGGACTGGGGCACGCCGGCGGCCGCCTCCCTCGAGCCGCGCCGCTTCCTCTCCTCGCTCGACCTGGCGCGAGCCGCCGCCGCGCTCGAGCTCTGCGAGGGGCTGGCGGCGCTGGCACGCGAGCTCGACCTGGCGCCTTCGCAGTCGGACGGCGAGACACCCCGCCTGTCGGCCCTCTACCTGACGGCGCTGGCCAACCAGCGGCTGGGGCGGGCCTTCCGGGCCGAGCCGCTCCCGGTGCGCGAGCTGCCGGCGGCGCTCGCCGCGCTCGAGCCGCTCGACGACGCCCGCCTCGCGGCGCGTGGGGAGGCCGGGGCGCTGCTTCAGTCGCTGGCGCGCCAGCGGGTCGAAGAGCTGGCCGGCACGCTGGAGCGCGCCATGGCCACTCCCGAGCTCTCGACCGCGATCCTGCTCCGCCGCTGAGCTAGTCAACTAGCCCCAAAGAACAAGCGCGCCGGCCCCACTCTCGCGGGACGCGGCGCGCCTGAAGCACCACGATGAAGCCTGGTTACTTCTTCGGCTCGGTCTGGGTGGCCTCGGTCTTGGTGGTCTCGGTCTTGGTCGTCTCGGTCTTCGCCGGGACCTTCTTGTCGGTCTTGGTGGTCTTGGTCTTGGTTCATCGGCAAA
>JANYBC010000118.1 GCA_025360965.1 Anaeromyxobacter sp.
GTACGGCAGCCCCTTCGGCCCGGTGCGGTTCGACGTCGGGGTCCGGCTCCCCACCAACTTCAGCGCCGGGGTCGCCTTCTCCGACCGCTTCCCGACGGTGCCCGGCAGCTCTGGCCACCGCGAGCCGCTCATGGCTCTCCATCTGACGCTGGGCGAGGCCTACTAGTGCGGCTGCGGCGCCTCGGAGGTCTGTTGCGCGCCGCCGGCCTCGGCCTGCTCGGCACCACCGCCGCCGCCGGCGTGGCGCTGGCGGCCGCCGGCCTGCTCGCCTCCACCGGCACCGGCTCGCGCCAGGTGGGCGGCTGGCTGGGCGGCCTGCTCGACGGCCTGGTGGCCGGGCACATCAAGCTGGGCGGACTCTGGGTGAAGCCGGGCGGCGACATCGAGGTGCGGGACATCGAGATCACCGACCCGGCAGGTCACACGGTGATCCGGGTGGCTCGGGCCAGGGCCCGGTTCGACCTCGGCCAGCTGGCGCGCCGCAGCCTGGGCGTGGAGCTGGAGCTGACCCGGCCGGAGCTCTGGCTCGAGCCTGGCGCCGCGGGGCGGCTCACCGTCGTCGACGCCTTCAGCGCTCCCGGATCCGGGGCGCCGCCCCCGTCGGTCAAGGGCCCGGAGGATCCCTGGCACGGCTGGAAGCTCCGGGTGGTCCGGCTCCGCCTCGACGAGGCCGCGGTGACCTGGCGCGGCGAAGGGGACCGGACCTGGCTCCGGGCCGGGGGGCTGGCGCTCGAGGGCAAAGGGGCGCTCGGTGCGGCCGGGAGCTCGGCGGAGCTGGCGCTGGCGGGACGGCTGGAGGTGCCGCTGGAGGGTCCGCTCACGGTCGAGCTGACGGCGCGGATCGAGGGGAGCCGCCTCACCGTGCCCCGCCTCATCCTCGGCGCCGCCGGCAGCCGGCTGGAGGCCTTCGGCGAGCTCGACTGGAGGCGCGAGAGCTTCCGGGCCGCGGTGAGCCGCGTGGCGCTGGCCGAGCGGGACCTGACCAGGCTGGGGGGAAGCCGGGTGGTGGGTGGCGACCTGGAGGGCCGGCTCTACGCCGAGTCGGACGGCGAGCGGCTCAGCGCGGCCGTCGACCTCGCGCCGCCGGGGGGCGGGCGGGGAGGCGGCCGGGTGGCGGTGGCCTCCAGGTCCTCCGGCCGGTCGCCGCGCCTCCTCGGCTTCGAGGTTGCGCTCGCCGCCCTCGATCCTTCACGGCTGCTCTCGCGGGCCCCGCGCGGCCGGTTCACGCTCTCGGCCCGCGGCGCGGTCGCCTGGCCGCTGCCGGCCCCCGGTCCGTTCAGCCGCGGCCACCTCACCGTCGACAGGCTCGACCTCGAGCTCCCCGGGCTCGGCCTCACCGGCGCGGGACGCTGGACCGACGCCGGCGCGATGTCCGGCGCGCTCAGGCTCGAGGCCCTCGACCTGGCCCTGGCCGGCCCGGCGGTCGCCACGCTGCTCGGGGTCTCTCTGCCGGCGCTCGCGGGCCGGGCCGTCGCCGAGCTGGCGCTGGCCGGGTCCGCGGCCGCCCCGGAGGCGACGATGACCCTCACGACCCCGGGCTGCTCGGTGGCCGGGGTCACGCTGGCGGAAGCGCGAGGAGTGGCCAGGCTGGCCGGAGCCGCGCTGGAGCTCGAGGCCTCGGCCGGCCTCGGGCCACCCGGCGGCGCGACGGTCGCCGTGCGCGGCGCCGCGCTGCTCTCCCCCGACGGCAAGGACGGGAGCGTGACGCGGCTCGAGCTCGGCCTCGGCGGTCAGTCCTGGGCGCTGGCCGCGCCGGTCACGGTGAGCCTGGCCGGCCCGCGGCTCGGGCGCGCCGAGCTGCGCTCGGGAGGGCAGCGGCTGGTGGTGTCGGGAGGGCTGGAGGCCGACGGTGCCGTCGAGCTGCAGGCCGACGCGAGCGGGATCGACCTGGCCCGGCTGCCGGCGGCGCTGGTGCCCGGATCGCTGGGGCTGGCCGGGATCGCGGGCGGCTCGCTCCACCTGGCCGGCGCGGCGCGGCGCCAGACGCTGGTGGCCCGGGTCGAGCTCGAGGGGGGAAGGCTCGGCGCGCTCGGCGGCCTGGTCGGCACCGGACAGCTCGACTGGAGGCGCGAGACCAACCGGGTCCGGCTGGAGGCGTCGCTCCGCGACGGCGAGGCGGGACGCCTCGAGCTCGCCGCCGAGCTGCCCTGGCCCGTCGAGGGCGCGCCGTCGGCCAGCCCGGTGAAGGCCCGGCTGGCGCTCGCCGGCTGGCAGCTCACGTCGCTGCTCGGCGCCCTGCGGCGGCAGCACCCCGCCGAGGGGCTGGTGGGCGGTGAGCTCACGCTGGCCGGGACCACCGCCGAGCCGCGCCTGGCGGGGCAAGTGCGCCTGACCGGGGGGCGCTGGTCCACCCTCTCGCCGCTCGAGCTCGACCTGACGCTGGCGGCGCCCGGCGAGTCGCTGCGCGCCGGGGCCGAGCTGAAGCTGGGCGCCGACCCGGTGCTCCGCGCCACGGCGGAGCTGCCCTACCAGCGCAGAGCCCTGCTGGCCCACCCGGGCCAGGTGCTGGGCCGGCTCCCTGCCACGTCCTGGTCGGCGCGGCTCGAGCTGCTGGCCACCGAGCTGGCGACGGTGGCGGGGAAGGCCGGCCTGCCGGCAGGGCTCTCGGGCCGGCTCTCCGGCGAGGCGACGCTGTCCGGGACGCCGCTGGCGCCGCGGGGCACCGGCTCCTTCTCGCTGTCCGAGGTGGCGCTGGTCGGCGTCCCGCCGATGAGCGGCCCGATCTCCTTCTCGCTGGAGGATGCCGCCACCACCGTGACCGCGGCGCTCGAGGCCGGCCGGACTCAGGCGCTGCGACTCGGCGCCGGCGTGGCCGCGCCGGTGGAGCGGCTCGGCGAGGCCGAGGTGCACCGCCGGGCTCGGTTGACCGTCACCGCCGCGACCACCGGGCTGGCCCTGCCCGGGGTGGCCGGGGGGCGCTGGACGCCGTCGGGCCGGGTGAGCCTGACGCTGGAAGCGGCCGGGACGCTGGCGGCGCCGCGGGCCACGCTGTCGCTTGAAGCCACCGCGCTCAAGCTCGGCGGCCTGCCCCTCGGAGACCTGAAGGGGACGGTGCGGACCACCGAGGCCGCCACGCGGCTCGACCTGACCCTGCTGCCGCCCGATGGAGGGGCGCTGCACGTGGTCGGTTCGCTCGGCGCCGCGCCGGGGCTCTCCCGGCCGTTGGCGAGGCTGGCCGAGGCCACGCTCGACCTCACGGCGAGCGGCACGAACCTCGGCGTCGGCTTCTTGCCGGCGCTCCTGCCCACGCACATCCGGGCCGCCAGCGGGACGGTGCAGGGCGAGCTCGCCGTGACCGGCAGCCCGCGCGCCCCGCGCCTGGTCGGCAGGCTGGTCCTGGCGGGCGGGAAGCTGACGCTCCCGGGCTGGGGCACCTTCACGAGCGTCGGCTTCGAGGCCAGCTTCGCGCGCGAGGCGGTCCGGCTTCAGGCGCTGCAGGTGCGGCGCGGCGCCGGGCGGGTGGAGGGCGAGCTCTCGCTCACCGGGCTCGGCGGCGCCGAGGCGCGGATCGGCGGCTCGCTCCAGGCCACGGCGTTCGGGGTGGCCCGGGTCGGGAGGGACCTCGCCACCATCGACGCCCGGGCCGCGCTGGGGGGGCGCTACCGCGAGGGGAGGCTTGAGGTCGAGGTGAACGTCGAGAAGGGCGGCACGGTCCGCCTGCCGCGCAAGGCGCCGCGCGAGCTGCAGCCGATCGAGGACCGGCCCGACATCACCATCGGCGAGACGCCGCCCGGGCCGGCCGGCGGCGCGGCGGACGGGAGCGGCGGCGGCGACCTGCCCGCGCCGGCCCGGGCCTCGGCGCTGGCCATGACCATCCGCGTGCGCGGCGATGGGCTGCTGCTCAAGAGCGACCAGCCGCGCGTCAACGTCGAGCTCAGGACCGACGCCACCTGGGAGGTGACCGCCTCGCCGCTCCAGGTGAGCGGGACGCTGGAGGCCTACCTCGGCAACTTCGAGCCGCTGGCCGGCCGGCCCTTCAAGGTGGCCCGCGGCGCCGTCGCGTTTCCGGGCGGGGCCGTCGGCGAGGCGCAGCTCGACCTGGCCGCCGACTACGAGAACCCGTCCGCCAAGGTCCGCGCCACGGTGAGCGGCACCCTCAAGGCGCCCAACCTTCGGCTCACCTCGGAGCCGCCGCTCGACGAGGCCTCCCTGGCCATGCTGATCGTCACCGGCCGCACCGACGTGACCGCTGGCGGAGCCCAGGGGTCGGCCTTCAACGCCCAGGACGCCGGCATGGCGGCCGCCATGGCCGTGGCCAACAAGGTCTTCGAGGAGCAGCTCGGCCAGAAGATGCCGCTCGACTCGCTGACGCTCGACTCCAGCGCGGTCACCGCCGCCAAGCAGCTCACCGACCGGATCCTGGTCAGCTACATCCGCCGCTTCGACGCCCGGCCCGAGAAGGGGGAGAACGTCAACGAGGTGCGGGTCCAGTACCACATGACGCCGCGCTGGACGCTCGAGTCGCGCTACGGCAACGCCGGGGCCGGCGGCGCCTCGGTGGTCTGGCAGCGCGACTACTGAACCCCCGGGGCTCCGGCCCGCGGCGGCGGGGCGGTGGCGGTCGCCTCGCGCCAGAGCGCGGCGGCGATCCAGGCGGCCAGCACCAGCCAGAGCCCGGTGCGGAGCAGCTCGCTCGGCTTCACCAGGGTCTCGACGAACCAGGAGCTCCAGTCGCGGGCCCGCACCTCGAACTCGAGGTGGTAGTCGGCGATCGAGACGGCGGTGAGGGCGGCGAAGAGCCACCCCGGCGCCGCCACCAGCGCGCCGGCCAGGAAGCCGTAGAGGGCGTACTGCGGGCTCCAGACCTTGTTGAGCGCGATCCAGGTCACCAGCGTGAAAGCGGTGCCGAGCCGGGCCGCCCGGGCCGCGTCGCCGCCGCGCCGGCCAGCGGTCCAGGCGCACCAGCCGGCGAAGAGCCCGGCCAACGCCACCGGGCCGAGCGAGGCGAGATCGAGGAGCCTCCCCGAGGGGCCGCCCAGGGCGTGCCAGAGCGAGTTCTCCGCGCCGCGGGCGGCGTTGTACCGGAAGAACCAGCTCCAGCCGTCGAAGGCGAAGAGGGCCAGCGGCAGGTTGATGGCCACGAGCAGCCCGGCGGCGATCACCATCCAGCGCAGGGCCGGCGCGCGGCGGCCCGAGGCCAGCCCGCCGAGCGCGGCCGGGACCAGCGCCGCCGGGAAGAGCTTGGCGGCCACGCCGAGCGCGGCCAACGCCCCGGAGCGGCCGGTCCGGCCCCGCTCCAGCGCCAGCATGGCGAGGGCGAGCAGCGCCATGGGGAGGAGGTCCCAGTTGAGGAAGGCGAAGTAGCCGAGCGCCGGCGTGGCGGCCAGCCACCAGGGGCTGGCGCCGGGCAGCAGCGCCAGGGCCCGCAGCGTCACCGCCAGGCAGGCGGCCAGGAAGAGCGCGCTCACCAGCAGGTAGCCGGCCGGTCCCCCGGGCGCGAAGCTGGGGAGCCAGAGCGCCAGCCCGAGCAGGGGCGGGTATTCGATCCGGTCGGCGAGGTAGGGGAGCGGGTGGGCGCCGCCGAGGTAGCGAGGCGAGTAGAGGGTGAGCAGGTCGCTGTAGCTGTGATGCGCGAAGGCCCAGCGCCAGTAGTCGGGCCCGACGGCGTCGAGGCCGCGGGCCACGTTGGCGAGCCCGAGCCCGAGCCAGAGCAGGCAGAGGGCGGCGACGGCGAGGCGGGAGCGGCGGGTCATGATGGTGCGGCGGGACGGTAGCACGCAGGGGGCCGAACCCCGTCCCAGAGACGTTGACCGCTCGGACGCCTATCCCAACTCGCACCAGCGGATTTCGCTCCTCCAGACCGACGCTCCGGTGCCCGCGCAGCCGGTACCAGGCATCCATCAGGAAGACGGCTTCCCGCAAACGTCCTCCGCGCAGAGACGGGGAGGCACTTCTGGCGGAAGGCATGGCCGGGCTTCAGCACCACCAGGCGCACCGCGGGAGCGCGATGCGCAAGAAGCCGCTGACCCTTCGCGCGACCCGAGTTCAGGCGCTCGAGCAGCACGCAACGCAGCAGGTCACTCGCATCCAGTAGGTGCCCTCAGGGAAGACGGCTCCCCGAGCCCCACGCGTGAAGGCGCGCCACGCCTCGCGATACTCGGCGAGAAAGCTCTGCAGCCGTCCGATGGCCTCCATCCGCTTCCATTTGTCGCGGCTGGCCACTCGCGGCTTCAGGCCGCGGCGCGGCTCGCCGAGCGCCGGACGCGCGAAGGGGTTCTGAGCGCACACCCTCCGCACACCCATGAACGACCGTCCCTCCTTCGCGAGGTCAAGCGCGGCTTGCTGCTCCCGCCTTACCAACTCCTTGGTGAGCCGCTCGCGCAGCTCCTCCACCGAGTCAAAGCCTGCCGGGCACGTCAGCTCCAGCTTCGCCGATGGCGGCGTGGGCCCGCCCTTGCGGAAGTAATGGTCCGGCCGCTTCACGAGGCACGCCTCGGCGCCGATTCGCGATGGCGCCGACCAGAGCCCTGGCCACTCCGCGGCGCGCCGCATCAAGCCGGCCACCACCGGGTTCGCGAGGACGTAGGCCAACTTGTCGAAGACGTCGTCCGCGGTCTGAAGCGCCACCGCGCTGTAGGAGCCAGGCGCCCAGAAGGACTCCCACCGGCCGTGCGCCGCGTTGAGCGCCCTCGCGATGGTCGAGCCGAGGTCTCGCTGGAATTCCGGAAGGCGGCCGTGCGGATCGGTGAGGACGCAATGCCAGTGGTTGGAGAGCACGCAGTATGCGTGCAGGAGGATCCCGTACTCCTTGGCCTTCACTGCGAGAGCGTACTCGAACACTGCGTTTTCGAGCGCCGACGGCCGCAGCAGGAACATCCGGCCGAAGCAACGGCGCGTGATCAGGTACGTGGCGTTTTGCAGGACCTGGCGAGGGGCGGTCATGCCGCCTCGGTAACGCACGGAGCGTGCCCGAGCCCGAAGCACGTGGCCTCGGCGGGTTGGCCGGCCGTTGGCGTCTGCGGTGGTCTGCGCCGCGGACCAGGGGGTCCGCGAAAACGTCTCTGGGACGGGAAGGAGGGCGGGGTAACATGGCCCGGTGCCCTCGCTCGTCGAGCTGACCAGCGCCATGCAGCGCGCCATCGAGGCGACTGGTCCCTGGGCGCCGCTGCTGCTCTTCGGCGCCGCCTTCATCGAGCACGTCTTCCCGCCGTTCCCCGGGGACCTGCTGGTGGTGCTGGGGGCCTGGTACGCGGTGCAGGGGACGCTCTCCTGGCCGGCGGTCTACCTCGCCGTGACCGCCGGCAGCGTCATCGGTGCCTGGTTCGATCACCGGGTCGGCGCCTGGCTGGGGGCGCGGCTGGAGCGGAACCCGGGCAAGGGCCGCTGGCTCAAGCCGGAGCAGCTGGCCCGCTTCGAGGCGGCCTACCGGCGCTGGGGCGGCTGGCTGCTGGTGTTCAACCGCTTCTTCCCCGGCGTGCGCGGCTTCCTCTTCCTCGCCGCCGGGGCCTCCCGCATCCCGCTCTCGCGGACCCTGCTGCTGGGCGGCCTCTCGGCGGCGCTCTGGAACGGCCTGCTGCTGTCGGCCGGGGCGCTGCTGGCGGAGAACCTCGAGGAGCTGGTGGGGCTGGTCGACCGGTACATGCGGACGGCCGGGCTGCT
>JANYBC010000133.1 GCA_025360965.1 Anaeromyxobacter sp.
TCGGACGCTCAGGCCTTGACGCGCTCCATGTACTCGCCCGTGCGCGTGTCGATGCGCAGCGTCTCGCCCTCGTTGATGAAGAGCGGGACGTGGACCACGTAGCCGGTCTCGAGGGTGGCCGGCTTGGTGGCGCCGGAGACGGTGTCGCCCCGCACGCCCGGATCGCACTTGGCGACCAGCAGGTCCATGGCGTTGGGGAGGGTGATGCCGATCGCCTTGTTGTTGAAGAAGACGATGTGGGTGGTGGTGTTGTCCTTGATGAAGTTCCTGGCGTCGCCCATCTGCTCGACGGTCAGGAAGGTCTGCTCGTAGTTCTTGTTGTCCATGAAGTTGTAGTGGTCGCCGTCCCGGTAGAGGTACTGCATCTCCTTCTCCTCGATGTCGGGCTTGCCCACCACGTCACCGGACTTGAAGGTCCGGTCGATGGTCCGGTTGTTGATCATGTTGCGGATGCGGGTCCGGACGAAGGCCGAGCCCTTGCCGGGCTTGACGTGCTGGAACTCCACGATCTCCCAGGGGTCGCCGTCGATCTCGATCTTGAGGCCGCGGCGGAACGCCGAGGTGTCCATGCTGTCGCCCATCTGCTTCTCCTGCTCCTGTTGGAATCGCCGGGATCGGCGGGGCCCGGCCGAGGAGGCCGGCGCGCTCGCCGCGGCGGTGGACCTAGAGCTCCGCCAGCAGCTTCGGGGCGGTGACGCGCATCATGTAGCGCGCCTTGCCGAAGTTGCCGTCGGGCTTGAGGGCCACCACCATGAAATACTCTGGTGAGACGAGCCGGGCCACCACCAGCAGCCGCTCCGACTGGATCGACAGCTCCGTCACCGCTCCGGCCTGGTGGGCCGCCGCAGCCTCATGCGCGGAGCGGAGCAGGCTGGAGTACTCGACCAGCAAGGTGCGGACGTCCAGCCCAGGCAGGTCCAGGTGGTGGCTGTCGACCTCGATGCCATCGACGCCCATGAGGACGCAGGCCACCGCACCATCGACGTTCTGGACGACCTGCTGGAGGTGTTCTCGAAAGCTCATGGCTCGCCGCTCCGCGTCGTAAATCCCCGAAAAGACGAGGACCGCGTCACGAAGCGGGCCGTATGTAGCCCGCTCCGGCGCGATCCGTCAAGACGACCCGACTCCCTCGAACGAGGGATGACTGGCTCCTACTTGCAGAGCGGGATGCCGGTCTGGCCCGGCTGAGGGCAGAAGGCGACCACCCTCTGCGTGATGTCGGTGCAGGTCCCCCCGGTCCAGCCGCCGACCGAGACCAGGATCACCACCGAGAACGGGCCGGTCTCGAAGGTCTGGCCATCGCCGTAGTGGCCGGTGGCCCGGATCTCGGCCCGGACCGAGCCCTTCCCGCCCGCGATGCCGGCCAGCTGGGTCGCCACGCTCACCGGGACCACCGGGATGGACAGCACCTGGGAGGCGCCGGCCTCGATGGTGCGGGTGGTGTACTCGAGCGAGATGGTCGGCACCGCGATGGTGCTGGAGAAGTAGGCGATCTTGAAGCCGGTGATGAAGGCGGTGGCGGTGTTGGTCCGGCCGTCGGCGTTGGCGTTGTCGGTGCGCTGGTTGTCGGCCTGGAACGGCCAGATCAGCGTCCCCAGAGTCGGGGCGTAGCTCGGGTCGACGCCGAGGTTGTCCAGCATCACCGAGTCGCAGGTGGCCGGGTACGAGCAGCTCCCGTCGGCGTTGGGCGCCGGCGGAAAGCAGGCGGCCGAGAGGCGGACGGTGGCGCTGTTGTCGATGCAGCCGGTGGCGGCGGCGAGGAGGAGCAGGGCGGCGAGCGTACGGGCGTTCATGGCGAGCGTCCCTCCGGACCTACCCGCCGTTGGCGACCGAGGTCGCCTGGCGGTTGAGGATGCGGGGCGTGATGAAGATGAGCAGTTCGGTGTGGTCGTCCGACTCGGCGGTGTTGCGGAAGAAGAAGCCGAGGATGGGGATCTTGCCGAGGTACGGCACCGCGCTGCGACGGTTGGAGGTCTGCCGGGTGTAGATGCCGCCGATGACGGTGGACTCGCCGTCCTTCACGAGCACCTCGGTCTCGGCCTCGCGCTTGGAGATGGAGGGCTGTCCGTTGGCGCCGGTCAGCTGCGGGTTGGGGGCGTTGTTGGTGGCCTTGATCTTGAGGAGGATCGAGCCGTCGGCGGAGACGTGCGGCGTCACCTTGAGCTCGAGCTTGGAGTCGATGAAGACCGTGTTGACGCCCTGCTGGCTGGCCTGCGAGTAGGGGATGCTGATGCCCTGCCCGATGGTCGCCTCCTTGTTGTCGATGGTGGCCACCTGCGGCGCCGAGACCGTCTTGACGACGCCGCTGTTCTCCAGCGCGGAGAGCCGCAGGTTGAGGTTGAAGGCGCCGCCGGCCGAGCCGAAGACCAGGCCGAGGCCGCCGCCGGAGCCCTGGCCGATGGCGGCCGGGAGGTTGACGGCGTACTGGGGGTTGGCCGCGGTGCCGGTGCTGGGCCCGCCGCCCGACCCGCCGGCGCCGGAGGCGATGTTGGGGAAGGCCAGGCCGGTCGGGTTGCCGAAGGCCTGCGACAGCGAGGCGTTGCCGCCCCACTGGACGCCGATCTCCTTGTTGAAGTTGGAGGAGGCCTCGACGATCCGGCTCTCGATCAGCACCTGCGGGATGGGGGTGTCGAGGTTGCGCACCAGCCCCTCGGCCCGGGTCAGGGCCTCCTGGGTGTCCTTGACGATGAGGACGTTGGTCCGGTCGTCGGTGGAGACGCTGCCGCGCTCGGTGAGCACGTCCTTGATGCGGCCGGCCACGTCATTGGCCCGGGCGAAGTTGACGGGGATGATGCGGACCTTGAGCGGGATGAGCGGCTTGCGGGCCTCGGCGGCCTTGAGGACCGCCTCCTGCTCCTTGGCGATGTCCTCGATCTTGGCGACGCGGATGATGTTGCCGATCTCCTCCTTGCCCAGCCCCTTGGTCTTGAGCACCAGATCGAGGGCCTGGTCCCAGGGGACGTTGCGCAGCGAGACGGTCACCTTTCCACTCACGTCGTCGGAGACCACCATGTTCTTCTTGGAGACGTCGGCGATGAGCCGCAGCAGGTTGCGGATGTCGATATCGTGGAACTCGAGGCTGATGCGGCGGCCGGTGTATCCCTTGGCCCGCGGGGCCCCGGTGGCGGCGTAGGCCGGCCCCTCGGCGGCGAAGCCGGCGGCGCCGGTCTCGGCGGCAGAGCCGACGGTGTCCTCGGAGAGCAGGAGCGGGGCCTCGTCCCTGGCGGCGGCCACGGCCGGCTCGGCGAAGGTCCAGGTCAGGCCGTCGCCGCGCTCGGCGAGGGCGTCGGCGGTCGGGCCGCGGAGCGTGGCCACCACCTTGACCAGGCCGGTGGAGGGCTGGTTGAAGGAGGAGACCATCATCACCGGCCCGCCGAAGGCGCTGGTGTCGAGCGAGCGCTCCAGCTTGCGCGGCAGCTCGGCCGCCTCCAGCGTCAGGACCACGGTGCGGGGGTCGGGGCGGGAGATGGTGTGGCGGGCGCTGCCGGCGATCTCGATGCGCGATACCCCGTTGAGGTGGCTGAACTTGACGTCGCTGATGCGGGCCCGCTTCGGTGCAGGAGCGGCCGGCTTCGCCAGGATCGGCGCCGCGGCGGCGGCGACCGCCGACGGCGACGAGCTGGACGGAGCGGGCGTCGCGGCGCCACGGGTCGTCACCGCGATGCCGCCGGCGACGCGCTTCACCTGGTAGGCCGGCAGGTCGCCGGTCACGTCGAGGACCACGCGCACCTTGTCGGTGTCGCGGCCGAAGCGGACCTGGCCGAAGGCGCCGTCGAGCTTGACGATCCCCCTGGGCGCCTTGGCGACGCCGTGGAGGTCGAGGGCGAGGCGGGCAGGGTTCTTGAGCTCGATGATCTCGATGGTGCCGACGTCGCCGTCGGTGGCCAGCAGCAGCCCCTGGCCGGAGCGCTTCACGCCGGTGACGGCGCTGGCGGCGTGCTTCACCGGGGCCTGGTCGGTCCGGCGGGAGACCACGTTGTCGGCGGCCGGGGCGACCGGCGCGGCCACCAGCACCAGCTCCTTGGCCTTGGCGACCGCCGGCGGCTCGGCCGGGGTCACCGGGGGTGCCGGTGCGACAACTGCGGTCGCGGTCGACTCGGGAGCCAGCACCCGGACCACCACCGCCTCGCCGCGCTCCTGCACCTCGTAGCGGCGGGCGCCGTCGAGGGCGACGATGACGCGCCCCACCGTGCTGCGCTCGTCCTTGTACTGGGCGGTGGAGACGGCCAGCACGCCGCCCTTCCCGACCTGGACCGGGGAGGCCACCGCGGTGACGTCGGCGCCGGCCAGATCGATCACCAGCCGGGGCGGGTCCTGCAGCTTGAAGACCGTATACGACGGCGGCCGCGAGCCGCGGATGGCCAGCTCGATCGCGCCGCCCTGCTCGACGACGTCGATGGCCTGGATGGCGTTGGCGTCGGCCGCTCGCGCCGGGGGGGCCACCGCGAGGGCGCCGATCAGCGTGAGGCCGGCAAGGCGCTGGAGGTGGTTGGTCATGGCGACTCCTCGATGTTGATGACTTCCCGCTTGGGGAGACTGAGTACGGTCTGGGTGCGATCCCGGGTGCCGTCGGCGCGGGTGGCCCACTCGGCCACCACCAACTCGCCGGTGCGGACGGCAGCGACGCTGCCGCCGTTCTTCCCGATGCAGGAGCCGCGGCGGATGGTGTACCCGGTCCCGTTGGGCGCCTGCACCATGGCCACCGGGTCTTCCAGCCCGGTGATGACCGCCACCAGCCTGAACTGCTCCAGCTCGTAGCGGCCGAGCGGGGTGGCGCAGCGGGTGGCCAGCGACGCGCCGCCACCGCGGCTCTCGGAGAGGATGCTGCGGAAGGGATCCCGCTTGCCGACCGAGGAGTAGGACCAGGCGGCTGCCGGCTTCTTTTCGGCCTCGCCGGCGGCGGCCGCCGGCTTGGGGGCCTGGGACACCCGGGGCGCGGGGGGGGCTGGAGGCGGGCCGGGCGGCTTGGGCTGGTCGCAGCCGGCGGCCAGCAGCAGGGCGGAGAGCAGTGTGAGGCGGAGGCGGTTCACTGACCGGCCCCCTTCCTGGCGCCGGCCGTCTTGGACTGGTTGACGAACATGAAGGTGGTCACCAGGAACTTGGAGTCGACCACCAGCTTGCCGCCCACGTCCTTGGGCGCCGACATGGAGATGTCGCTGACGTTGACGATGCGCTGCAGCCGACCCAGCGAGTCGAAGAAGGTGGCGATCTCGTGGAAGTTGCCGGTCACCGTCATGGGGATGGGGATGCGGGCATAGAACCCCTCCGACTTCTCCGGCTCGGGGGTGATGGTGGATATCTCCAGGCCGGCCTTCTGGGCCCGGTCCTGGAAGAGCTGGAGCAGCTCATCGACGTTCTTCTCCTCCGGCAGCTCGGAGAGCGCCTCGGTGAGCCGCTGCTCCAGCAGCTCCTTCTCCTTGCGGAAGCGGTTGAGGTCGTTGGCGATGGCCTGCTTCTCGGTGAAGTCGCGCTCCAGGCGGGCCTGCTCCACCTCGGACCGCTTGATGCGGACCTCGATCTCGGAGACCGAGGGGCCGTAGGGCAGCGAGAAGACGAAGTAGGAGAGCGCGGTCACCAGGGCCAGGGCGGCGGCGACCACGCCGACCTTGAGCCCGAGGGGCGCCTTGGCAATCCGTTCGATGAGCTGTTCCATCGCCTTACCCCTTCGTCCCTGGCGCGCCCGCCGCCTCGGCCGCCGCCGGGGTGTACTGGGCCGAAGCCGTGATCTCGAAGTTCACGAGCCGTTCGGAGCGGCCGCCGCCCTTCACCGCGGTGGTCTTCTTCAGCTCCACCTTGGAGAAGTACTTCGACTGCTTCAGCTTCAGCATGAACTCGGAGACGTCGTCGATGCTCACGGCCGAGCCGGCGAGGGTCACGGCTCCGGCCTTCTCCTCCAGCTTGCTGAGCCAGAGCTGGCGAGGCGTCACCGTGGCCAGCTCGTCGAGCATGCGGACCGGGCCAGTGCGCCCCTGCTTGAGCTTGTCGAGGACGTCGAGCTTCTTCTGCAGCTCCTGCTGGGCTTCCTTGATGTTTTTGACCTCGCCGATGATCCGCTCGAGCTGGGCGATGTCCTCGCGGGTGCGGGCCAGCTTGGCCTCGCGAGACTTGAGGTCTCCGGCCCGGGACGAGGACCAGAGCCAGTTGCCGGCCAGGCCGGCCGCCAGGACCACCGCGAAGAGGACGAGCTGCTGCTTGCCCGCCTCCTTCTTCTTCGATACCCGGACTGGGAGTAGGTTGATCCGGACCATGGTCACTTGTCCCCGGGCCGGCGCAGCGCCAGCCCGACGCCGACCGCTGCGGCCGGCGCGCCGGCCAGGATGGCCGCCGCGTCGAACCTGCGGCTGTCGATCTCGATGTTCTTGAACGGGTTGAGGATCTCCACCGGCACCGCGGCCCGGGCCTCGATCACCTTGAAGAGCGCCGGGATGCGGGCCGTCCCGCCGGAGAGGAAGACCCGGGAGATGCGCGAGTCGGCCGCCGAGGAGGCGAAGAAGTCGAGCGACCGCTGGATCTCGCCGCCCATCTGCTCGGCGACCCCCTGGATGACCCGTTCCACCTCCTGGGGCACCACCGCGTCGGTCTCGCCATGCCCACCCACCTTGAGCGCCTCGGCCTCGTCGTAGGAGATGCTGAGCTGCTTCTGGATCTCCTCGGTGAAGGCGTTGCCGCCCATGGTGATGTCGCGGGTGAAGGTGGTGATGCCGCGCGCGAGGATGTTGATGTTGGCCACGGTGGCGCCGACGTTGATCAGCACCACGGTGTCGCTGGGCGAGAGCTCGTAGCTGGCCTCGAAGGCGTTCTGCACCGCGAAGGCATCGACGTCGACCACCGTGGCGATCAGGCCGGCCTCGGCGCAGACCGAGGAGTAGTCGTTGATCATGTCCTTCTTGGCCGCCACCAGCAGCACGTCCATCTGGCCGGCCGCGTCCCCCTCGGGCGTGAGGATCTGCGTGTCGATGTTCACGTCCTTCACGTCGTAGGGGATGTACTGCTCGGCCTCCCAGAGGATCGACTCGTCGAGCTCCTCCTGGGTCATGCGGGGCACCGAGATCTTCTTGATGATCACCGAGTGGCCGCGCACCCCGATGGCCACCTCGCGGGTCTTGATCTTCTGGCTGGCGACCAGCTCCTGGATGGCCTGGACGATGGCGGCCG
>JANYBC010000166.1 GCA_025360965.1 Anaeromyxobacter sp.
TCGTGCTGCTCCCGCCGGTCGAGTGAGCCGGTCGCCAGCCCGGCCTCCACCAGCTCCTCGAGCCGGTCGGGGAACCGCCCACGCTCCACCCGGTAGACCTCGAGGGCGCCACGGAGCCGTGCCACCTGGTAGCGGGCCAGCAGCCGCGTGGCCACGTTGTCGCGCAGCTCGGCGGAGGCCGCGGCGTCGCCGATGGCGATCCCGCGCTGGTCCACCCAGAAGGCCAGCCCCGCCAGCGCCACGGCGATGACCCCGGTGGTGACCCCCCGCACCAGCCAGGTGCGGGTCCGGTTCTGAAGGTCCCGGGCGTAGGCCCCGACGCCGCCGGTCCGCGAGCGCTCCGGCTGCACGGCGCGCAGGTAGCCGAGGTTGACGAGGTTCTGGAGCGCCTTGCAGGTCTCGAACTCGCCGAGCCTCGACAGGTCGACGATCCGCTCCACGGTGCGCCCCGGCATCACCAGCTCGAAGACCCGCCGCTCCGAGTGGCCCAGCGCCAGGTCGGCCCGGTCGCTCACCTCGTCCTCGGCCGGCCTGGGCGCCTCGCCCAGCGCGTCGAAGGCGGCGTCGACGTCCCGCTCCATGGTCCCCGTCGGGATCCGCTCCGGCTCGGGCGCATGCAGCCGCTCGAAGCTCATGGCGGTCGAGGTGATCTTCTTCCGGACCAGCGGCCACTCGTCGACCTGGCGGAACCCCTCCATCAGCACCGACTCTGCGCGGACCGGCGTCACCGTCTCCGGGTCCCACTCCACGTCGCCGGGCTCGAAGGCGTAGGTGCCGCTCTTCCAGTGGAAGAGCTTGTAGACGGTCTCGGTGGTCTGCAGCGCGGTCATCTCGCGGAGCTGCTCCACGGTCACGTAACGGAGCTCGACGAGGATGTCGCCGAGCCGCCGCAGCGTCCGCTTCTGGAGGTCGAGCGCGTCGTCGAGCTGCTTCTGGGTGATGACCTCGGCGCGGACCAGCCGCGCGCCCAGCTTCTCCCGCGCCTTGCGGCCGGCCGACTCGGCGCGGACCACGCTGCCGTCGGCCATGGCGATGTGGATGATGTCGTCGCGCGACTCGAGGTGGAGAACCCCGCTCTTGGCCTGCTG
Source organism: Anaeromyxobacter sp. (assembly GCA_025360965.1). GTDB lineage: Bacteria > Myxococcota > Myxococcia > Myxococcales > Anaeromyxobacteraceae > JADKCZ01. The sequence continues at coordinate 1,089 of JANYBC010000166.1, forward strand.
GCCGATGAGCTGGAGGATCTCGGCGATCCCGAAGTCCTTGAGTGTCCCCTTCAGCGCCACGCCTTGTCTCCTAGCTCTCGGTCTTGCGGAAGAGATCGCGCACCGCGAACCCGTAGATGATGAGGGCCACGGAGAGGGCGGCGGCCAGCTTGCCGGCCAGCAGGTACGGGGTGGGGAGCGGCGGCGGCATGATGCCGCGCCAGAACCAGGCCACGAAGGCGAGGAAGAAGAGCGCGGTCAGCAGCCCGAAGCCGAGCCACGGATGGCCGCCGTAGAGGTGGCCGCCACCTCCGCTCACCAGCGCCAGCGCCCTGGTCAGCACCTGCTGCACCTGCCCGTACCGCTTCACCTCGGCGTCCTTGCGCAGCCGGTCGCGGGCCTCGACCACGCCCCTCTTCACGTAGACGTTGACGCACTGGCCGCAGAGCGGACCGCCGCCGGCATCGCAGCGCCGGCAGGCCGGCCGGCCGCACTTCTGGCAGCGGTGGGACGGGACCAGCCGCCCCTCCAGCAGCAGCAGGCCCCAGAGCAGCAGGGCCAGCCCCACCGGGATCCAGGGCCAGCTCCAGGAGGGGAAGGCGCCGGCCATGCGGGAGCGGACCGCCTCCCGGACCGCCTCCGGCGTGCCGTCGCCACCTGCCAGGGCCAGCACCTTGGCGGCCGGCACCGGCACGTCCACCAGGTACCGGTTGGCGCCGAAGTCGTCGTCCGAGCCGGCCCGGCGGAGGAACGGGCCGTCCTCCTGCTCGGCCCGATCGCGGGCCGCGCTCGACTTCTCGATGTCCGAGGAGCGCAGGTAGAGCTTGGAGAGGTCGTAGTGGGCGGCCGCCTGGATGGTCCGATCGCCCGCGGCGTGGTCGACCGCCGAGAGGTAGGCCGCCCTGGCGCCGTCGAGGTCACCCTGCAGGAAGAGGACGTTGCCGCGGTTGACCTCGACCTCGGCCGCGCGCGGGTCGGCCTTGAGCGCCTCGTCGTACCACCGGGCCGCCGTGGCGAGCTCGCCCCGCCGCTTGGCGTGCCGGCCGAGCGCAGCCAGCAGCGGCGCCGGGGCCAGCCCCTCGCTGGCCCGGGCCGTCAGCTCGGCCACCTCGGCGTCGCTGGGCGCGCCGTGCTCCAGCTCGTGGACCGACTCCGCGAGCGTCCCGGTCCAGGCGATGGCCCGCGCCGCCTCCTGCGCGGCCCAGGGCGCGGCCGCCACCAGGAGCAGCGCCACGGTGAGCGCGGCCCGCTCGGCCTGCGTGAGGTAGAGCCAGGCCGCCGCCATCGCCACCGCGATGAAGGCCATCGGCCCGAGGCCGAAGGCGAGCGGGGTGGCCAGCAGCACCAGCCCGAGGAACCCGGCCTGGACCTTGGCCGAGCCGCGCAGCAACGGGAGGTGGTGGAAGTCGTGGAGGAAGAGCCGGAGCGAGCGGAGCAGGAGCACCGCCAGCACCGCCGCCGCCGCCGCAAGCACCGCGGCGAAGAGTGCCGCGACGAGGTCGGCGAGGAAGGCCCGCCGGGTGTGCGGCTCCGCGAGCGCCGCCACCACGGCGTCGCGCGTCGCCCCGAGGACCGCGCCGGCGTCGCCGGGTGCCTTGGCGAAGCGGGCCCGGGCCAGGGCCAGGTGGGCGTCGGCCAGTTCCGGCGCCAGCTGCACGGCCAGCTCGGCGTGGGCCAGGGCCATCGCCACCACGCCGGCCTCGAGCGCCCGGTTGGCCTCACGGACCTCGCTGAAGGCGAAGGGGACCAGGTTCTCGATGGCCAGCTCGCGCCGGGCGTCGAGCACCGCTGCCGCGGCGGCCGCGGCCCTGGCCGGGTCTTGCTCCCTGAGGGCGACCCGGCGCTGGCTCCAGCGCTCGAGGAGGGTCGCGGCGCTGGTTGAGACCGGGAGGATCTGGCGGGCGGCCGGCAGCGGCGTCGGCTCGGGCAACCTGGGCCGCTCCGGGGCCGGCAGCCGGTCGGGGGCGTTGGCTGAGGACGGGTCCGGAGGCGGTTGGTCGGCGGTCCGGGCGGGCGCGCCCGCCCGGCCCTTCTTCGGAGCCACCGGCTCGTCCTGGACCGGCGCCTCCCGCTCCTCATCGACCTGGGACGGCATCGACACCTGCGCCGACACAGACCAGGGCGGGAGCGCCAGGAGGGCGATGGCGAGGAGCGTCTTGCGGGTCGGCACGCGAGGAAGTGATGTTAGCACGCCCCCCGCCGGGCTAAACACGTCCAATGTCACGAGCCTCCAGCGCCATCGAACGCCTCCTCGACATCATGGCCCGCCTGCGCGCCCCCGACGGCTGTCCCTGGGACCTCGAGCAGAGCCTGGAGACCCTCCGTCCCTACCTGCTCGAAGAGACCTACGAGGTGCTCGAGGCGATCGACGGCGGCGACCCGGCCGCGCACCGCGAGGAGCTGGGCGACCTGCTGCTCCAGATCGTCTTCCAGGCCAGGCTCAGGGAGGAGGCCGGCAGCTTCAGCTTCGCCGACGTCGCCGACGCCATCTCCGACAAGCTGGTCTCCCGCCACCCCCACGTGTTCGGCGAGGCGAAGGTCAAGGACGCGGCGGAGGTGCTGACGCAGTGGGCGGCGCTGAAGCGGGAGGAGAAGCGGAAGAAGGGCGGCGGCCTGAGCGCGCTCGAGGGCGTGCCGCGAGAGCTGCCGTCCCTGGCCCGGGCCGACCGGCTCACCGAGAAGGCCAGCCGTGTCGGCTTCGACTGGCCCGACGCCGCGGGGGCCCGCGCCAAGGTGACCGAGGAGCTGGGCGAGCTCGACGAGGCGATCGCCTCCGGCCGAGCTGCCGAGATCGAGGCCGAGCTCGGGGACACGCTCTTCGCGCTGGCCAACCTGGCCCGCAAGCTCGGTGTCGCGCCCGAGGAGGCGCTGCGCGGAACGGTGGGGCGCTTCATCTCCCGCTTCTCGCACATCGAGGCGGTGCTGGCTGCTCGCGGCGTGGCGCCCGGCGCGGCCTCGCTCGCGGAGATGGACCGGCTCTGGGACGAAGCAAAGGGGCTGGAGGATCAAGCGAAATCGCCCGGCTCGCCCCAGTAGGGGGCATGCCTCTGGCCATTGGGGAAAAGGCGTGGATAACTCCCGGTGACCCTCGCCGCAGCGAGCCAAGGGTCCTCATTCGACACCGGATTGTCACCAACTAAATCATTAGTTCTTCCTGTGATTTCAGCAAGATGGACCTCGCCGTCCACAGTGTTATCCACAGCCTGCACACAGAGCCGCTCCTGCCCCTGCCCAGGTGTGACCTTCGGTGGATAACTCCCCGGCCGTTGCCGTTCCTGTGCAGGTGCGGCGCGGGACCGCGGCCCAGTCGCCCCGGCTTGGCTAGCGCCACAAGGCCCAGCCGGACACGGCCCCGGCCGGCCCTTGCCGCGCTAGGGCCCGGTGCACAATTGACCGGCGAACCCTTCTGCCACTAGGGCAGGCCGGTCACACGCCGGAGAGGTTCCTGGTGCCGTCGAGCGGCGGCCGGAGCGACGCTCGGGCGTTCCGGGGTGCAAACCCTTGACTCTCCAAGGCGCGGGCGGTACATAGCGCGCCCTCAACTCGCAGGGAGAGTCTGCTTTGGCGAACACCGTCTCGGCCCAGAAGCGCAACCGTCAGGCGCAGAAGCGCCGCACCCGCAACGTCCAGGTCCGCACCGGCGTGAAGAGCGCCGTCAAGAAGGTCCGCGAGGCGTTGGAGAAGGGCGACACCGCCGCCGCCGCCGTGGCCCTCAAGGCCGCCGAACGGACCATCGCCAAGGGCGGGACGAAGGGCGTGGTCCACAAGAACGCCGTCTCCCGGAAGATCTCCCGCCTGGCTCACGCCGTGGCGAAGTCCTCCAAGAAGTAGCCCGCTGCGGCCCACCTCGCGGCGGGCACGCCGGACTCACTCCTCGAACGCGCTCAGGACGTCGCGGGCCGCCTCACCGGCGAGCCGCCGCAGCGCCTGGGCACGCCTGGCCTCGGCCTCCAGCGCGTCGGCCCCGGCCAGGAAGTCGGACTCGCGGCGGAAGAGGCGCTCGAGGACCAGCTTCCCGTCGACCAGCAGCCTGGCCTTGACCATCAGGGCCACGCGCTGGGTGGCCCCGCCCCCGAAGGATGGGGCGGCCGGATCGGTGCTCACCTCTCCCTCGATGAGGGCCCGGGCCCCGTCACCGGACGCGCCGCGACGCGCCAGGGCCTCGCGCAGCGCCGCGGTCACCGCCACCCCCACCGATGGATCGGTGGAAAGGTTCTCGAACGGCCGGACGGCGGCCCGCTCGGCGCCGCCCCGGAGCTTCAGTCCGGCCGAGACCTGGTAGCCGCAGCCGGCCGCGGCCACCAGCCCGGCCACCAGCAGCGCCACGCCGGTTTCGCTTCCCCGGGTCACCCGGCTACCCCGCCACCACGTAGTTGATGAGCCGACCCTTCACGTAGACCACCTTCTTCACGGCCTTGCCAGCGAGGTAGGCCTGCACCTTCTCCTGCCCCTCCGCGGCGGCCCGGACCTCGGCCTCGGTGGCGGCCGCCGGGACCTGCACGTCGCCGCGCAGCTTGCCGTTCACCTGCACCGCGATGGTGACGGTGTCGGCCACGGTGAGCGCGGCGTCGAAGGCTGGCCAGGGCTCCTCGGCCAGCAGCCGATCCCGCGCCGCCGGGCCAACCACCTCGTGCCAGAGCTCCTCGGCGACGTGGGGCGCGAAGGGGGCCAGCAGCATGGTCATGGCCACCAGCGCCTCCCGCACCGCCGCCTGCTCGGCTTCGGCCTTCGGCTCCAGCCCCTGCAACTCGTTCATCAGCTCCATGAGCGCGGCGATGGCGGTGTTGAACTTGAGGTCCTCCTGCATCCCGTCGGAGACCTTCTTGATGGTCCTGTGGGTGCGGCGGCGCAGCTCGAGGAAGGGTCCGGTGGCCTGGGCCAGCGCACCTTGAGGGGCGCCGAAGCAGGCCTGGCGCCCGTGGAAGAGCCGCCAGACCCTGGTCAGGAAGCGGAAGAGGCCGTCGACCTGCTCGTCCGACCAGTCGATGTCCTTCTCCGGCGGCGCGGCGAAGAGCATGAAGAGCCGGACGGTGTCGGCGCCGAAGCGATCGACCATGTAGCCGGGCGCGACCACGTTGTTCCAGCGCTTCGACATCTTCCGGCCGTCCGGGCCGTTGACGATCCCCTGCGTGACCAGCCGCTTGCAGGGCTCCGGCTCGGCGGTCAGCCCCAACTCGTGCATGACCCGGTGCCAGAACCGGAAGTAGAGCAGGTGCATCACGGCGTGCTCAGGCCCGCCGACGTAGACGTCGACGGGGAGCCAGCGCTTCGCCAGCGCCGGGTCGAAGGGCCGGGTGTCGTCCCGGGGGGAGAGGTAGCGAGCGTAGTACCAGGCCGAGTCGACGAAGGTGTCCATCGTCTCGGTCTCGCGGCGCGCCGGCCCCCCGCAGGTCGGGCAGGTGGTGTTGAGGAACTCGGGGACCTTGGCCAGAGGCGGCTCGCCGGTGCCGGTGATGATGGCCTGGGGCGGCAGGGTGACCGGGAGCTGGTCGAGCGGCACCGGCACCGTGCCGTGCGTGTCGCAGTAGACGATGGGGATGGGCGTGCCCCAGTAGCGCTGGCGGGAGAAGCCCCAGTCGCGCAGGTGCCAGCGGACCGTGGCCCCGCCGAAGCCGCCTGCGGCCGCCTGGGCGCCGAGCCGCTCGCGGGCCTCGGCCGAGCCGAGCCCGGTGCTGGCGCCCGAGTCGGCGGTGACGCCGTCGGCGGTGGTCGCGGCGCCGAGCTGGCCACCGGTGGGGGTGCGCTCACCCGTCACCGGCTGGATCACGGTGCGGATGGGCAGCTGGTACTTCCGGGCGAACTCGAAGTCGCGCTGGTCGTGCGCCGGAACGCTCATCACCGCCCCGGTGCCGTACTCGGCCAGCACGAAGTTGGCGATCCAGACCGGCACCGCCTCGCCGTTGAACGGGTTGACGGCGGTGGCGCCGGTGAAGACGCCCTCCTTCATCGCCCCCTCCCCGGTCCGCTCGGCCGCCCCGGTCTCCTTCATGCGGGCCACGAAGGCCTCGACCTCGGCCCGGCGCTCGGGCCTGGTGACCGCGGCGGTGAGCGGGTGCTCGGGCGCCAGCACCACGTAGGTGCAGCCGTGGATGGTGTCGAGGCGGGTCGTGAAGACCTTGATCTTCTGGGCGCCGCCCTGCACCGCGAAGTCGATCTCGGCGCCGGTCGACTTGCCGATCCAGTTGCGCTGCATGGTGGTGATCCGCTCGGGCCACTCGGTCAGCCCGTCGAGGCCGGCCAGCAGCTGCTCGGCGTAGGCGGTGATGCGGAAAGCCCACTCACCGATCACCTTGGCGACGACCGGCGAGCTGCAGCGCTCGCAGAGGTTGTCGTCGACCACCTGTTCGTTGGCGATCACCGTCATGCAGCCGGTGCACCAGTTGGCCTTGCCCTGCCGGCGGTAGACGATCCCCTTCTCCAGCATCTTGACGAAGAACCACTGGTTCCAGCGGTAGTAGGAGGGATCGGCGGTGACCACCTCGCGGTCCCAGTCGAAGGCGTAGCCGAGGCGCTTCATCTCGGCGCGGAAGCTGACGATGTTCTCGGCGGTCCGCTCGGCCGGGTGGCGGCCGTCCTTGATGGCGGCGTTCTCGGCCGGGAGGCCGAGGGCGTCGAAGCCGATGGGGTGGAGCACGTCGAAGCCGCGCATGCGCAGGTGACGGGCCAGGGCGTCGCCGATGGTGTAGACGCGGGCGTGGCCCATGTGCATGGCGCCCGACGGGTACGGGAACATCTCCAGGACGTAGCGCGGCTCGGCCTGCGGGCGGCGGCCCGCCTTGAAGACCCCCGCCTCGTCCCACCGCCTCTGCCAGCGGGCCTCGATCGACTGCGGCTCGTAACGCTCGTTCATGCTCATAGGGGGGGCGGATTCTAGCCGAGAACCGGGCGCTTTTCCGCCCCCTCGCTGCGGGGTATGTTCCGCCCCCATGTACCCCCTCCTCCACGTCGCCGACATCGCCGCCCACGAAGGCCAGGAGGTCACCCTCCACGGCTGGCTCCACCACCGCGCCTCCAAGGGGAAGCTCCACTTCCTCAAGCTGCGCGACGGCACCGGGATCATCCAGTGCGTGGTCTTCAAGGGGAACGTCACCCCCGAGGTCTTCTTCGAGGCCGACCACCTGCCCCAGGAGACCTCCATCTCGGTGCGCGGCCTGGTGAAGAAGGACCAGCGCTCACCCCTCGGCTACGAGCTCGACGTCCGCGACCTGACGGTGATCGCCAGGCCGTCGCAGGAGTTCCCGCTCGGCCACAAGGAGCACGGCGTCGCCTTCCTCATGGAGCAGCGCCACCTCTGGCTCCGCTCCCAGCGCCAGACGGTGGTGCTGCGGGTCCGGGCCACGGTCGTCAAGGCCATCCGCGACTTCTTCGACGAGCGCGGCTTCACGCTGGTCGACGCCCCCATCTTCACGCCGGCCGCCTGCGAGGGGACCAGCAACCTCTTCGAGGTCCCCTACTTCGACCTCGGCAAGGCCTACCTGACCCAGTCGGGCCAGCTCTACATGGAGGCCGGCGCCATGGCGCTCGGCAAGGTCTACTGCTTCGGTCCCACCTTCCGCGCCGAGAAGTCGAAGACCCGGCGGCACCTCACCGAGTTCTGGATGGTGGAGCCGGAGGTGGCCTTCATGGACCTCGAGGGCGACATGGAGCTGATGGAGCAGTTCGTCTCCTCCGTGGTGGGAAAGGTGCTCGCCAAGCACGAGCAGGAGCTGGTCACGGTGCTGGAGCGGGACGTCAGCAAGCTCAAGAACGTCGTGCCGCCATTCCCGCGCATCACCTATACCGAGGCGGTCGAGGTGCTGCAGAAGGCCGGCCACCCCATGAAGTGGGGCGACGACATCGGCGGCGACGAGGAGACGGTGCTGGCCAGCGCCTACGACCGGCCGGTGATGGTCCACCGCTACCCGGCCGCCATGAAGGCCTTCTACTTCAAGAAGGACCCGAAGGATCCCAGCGTGGCGCTCGGCTGCGACGTGCTGGCGCCCGAGGGGTACGGCGAGATCATCGGCGGCGGGCAGCGCGAGGAGGATCTCGCCACCCTGGAGGCGGCCATCGCGCACCACGGCCTCCCCAAGGAGGCCTTCGAGTGGTACCTCGACCTGCGCCGCTACGGCACCGTGCCGCACGCCGGCTTCGGCATGGGCGTGGAGCGGTGCGTGGCCTGGGTCTGCGGGCTGCACCACGTCCGCGAGACCATCCCCTTCGCGCGCATGATGGAGCGGATCACTCCCTGAATCGGGACGGCGCCGGCTTCTGGTGGCGCTCAATCGCGACGGCGCCGGCTTCTGGTGGCGCCGCCGCAAGATGGGGAGATGCCTCCTACCCGTCTCTCGCGAAGGCAGCCAAGCGCCCGGCTATTTCCGGCAGCCCGAGCGACACATCGACCTTCCCCGTCGCCACGGCCGCCCGCGGCATCCCATAGATCACGGCGGTCGACTCGGACTCGGCGATGGTCAGCCCGCCCGCCGCCTTGACGGCCCGCACGCCGGCGGCGCCGTCGTCGCCCATCCCGGTCAGGACCACGCCACAGAGCCGCCGCGGCATGGCCAGGGCGGCCGACGTGAAGAGCCGGTCGATGCTGGGGCAGTAGCGCGCCGAGTAGCCGCCGGCGTCGGGCGGTGACAGCGCCACCCGCAGCGGCCCGCCGGCGCGGTCCCGGCGCAGCTCGAGGTGGTGCCCGCCGGGCGCGACCAGCACCCGCCCCGCCGCCACCAGGTCCCCGTCTGAGGCCTCCGCCACCGCGCACGTCGAGGTGCGCCCCAGCCGGTCTGCGAAGGCCCGGGTGAACTTCGCCGGCATGTGTTGGGCCACCAGCACGGCCAGCTCCAGGTCCCCCGGCAGCCCGCCGAGCAGCTCCTGCAGCGCCTGGGGGCCGCCGGTCGAGGCGCCGATCACCGCCACCCGCGCCGGCTCCGCCAGCGGCCGCGGATCGATCGGCTCGTGGTCGGGGCGGGCGGCGATGGCCAGGTTCTCGATGCGGAGCCCGCGGATGACGGCGCACTTGGCCAGCAGCTCCTCGCGCACCGCCTCCAGCCCGCCCCGCTCCGGCTTGGCCACGAAGTCGAGCGCCCCGAGCTCCAGGCTCTTGAAGACGTCGGAGCGCCGGGAGGCGGAGGAGAGGACGATGACCGGCGTGGGTCGCCGCGCCATCAGCAGGCGCAGGAAGGTGAAGCCGTCCATGCGAGGCATCTGCAGGTCGAGCACAATGGCGTCCGGGCGCAGCGCCATGACCTCGCGGAGCGCCTCCTCGCCGTCGCGGGCATGGCCCACCACCTCGAAGTCAACGCCCATCTCCAGGAGGCGCTGCAACTCGCCGCGGTTGAGCGCCGAGTCGTCCACCAGCAGGACCCGCAGCTTCTGGACGCCGGTCATGGCACGCCGCCGGTCGCCGCCCGCGGTCTGCGGAAGACCAGCTCACGATCGAGGCGGACCAGCTCGAAGTCGGCGCTGAGCTGGAGCAGCGACTCGGCGTGGCCGAGCAGCAGCCAGCCACCAGGGCGGAGCCGGGCGTGGAGGTGCCGCAGCACCTGGCGCCGCGCCGGCGAATCGAAGTAGAGCAGCACGTTGCGGCAGAGGATGACGTCGACCGGCTCGACCGGGAGCCCCTCCCCGTCGAGGAGGTTGGCGGCGCCGAAGCGGACCATCCTCCGGAGCGCCCCGTCTGCCACCCATCGCCCCTCGCGGAGCTGGAACCAGCGCCGCAGCTCGGTCCCCTCGGGGCTGCGGAAAGCCTGCTCGCCGTAGCTGCCGGCCTGGGCCCTGGCCAGGCAGCGGCGAGAGAGGTCGACACCGTGGACGACCAGATCCCACCCCGCGAAGCGGCCGGAGTCGAGCAGCTGCGCGGCCAGGGTGTAGGCCTCCTCGCCGGTGGCGCAACCGGCCGAGAGCAGTCGCAGCCGGCGCTCACCGGAGCGCTCCCGCTCCAGCGCCGGGAGGATCTCCCGCTCCAGGGCGCGCAGCTGCTCCGGTTCCCGGTAGAAGTAGGTCTCGCTGGTGGTGAGCACCTCGACCGCGTCGAGGATCTCGGCGGGACCGCGCGGATCGAGCCGCAGGAAGCGCTGGTAGGCGTCGAAGTCGCGCAGCCCGTGGAGCGCCAGCCGGGGCCCCAGCCGCAGCTCGAGGAGGAACCGCAGGTCGTCGTGAAACCAGAGGCCGAAGCGTTCGTGGAAGATCTCTCGCAGGAGCCGGAAGGCTTGCTCCGGGAGGGCCTGGCGTGGCTCCGGCGCCCTCATTCAGCGCCCGCGCCCGCTGGAGAGCGCCAGCGCGGCGTCGGCGAGCGCACGGGCCACCATGGGGTCCGGGTCGGCGGCCGCCGCCCAGGCGGTGTCATCCCGCAAGGACGGATCGCCTCGCCTGGCGACGGCGTGGGCGACGGCCAGGCGCACGTCCCAGCGGCTGCTGGCGAGGGCGGCGAGCAGCAGGGCTCGCCCGTCCTCCCCGGGCAGGTCGGCCGCCGCGGCCACCACCGCCTTGGTGACCTCGGGATCGGGGTGACCCAGCGCGCTCCGAAGCAGGTCGGCGCCAGGCGCACCGAGCCGCTCCAGGGCACGCAGCGCTGCGACCACCACCAGCGCCGGGGCCCCCGGGTCCCGGACCAGCGCGGCGATGGCCGGGCGGTGCTCTTCGCGCCCGCAGGCGCCGAGGGCCTCCACCGCCGCCGAGCGGACCACGGGCTCCCGGTCCGAGAGCGCACCGCGCAGGGCGCCCATGGCGAGATCGCAGAGCGGGTGCTCCCCGTGCGCCGGGTCGCCCCGCCGGGCCTCGAAGTTGGCCTCGGCCAGCTCGGAGAAGGCCCGGGCGGCGGCCACGCGGACCGGCCAGGCCGGGTCCGACACCGCCGCGATCAGCTCCGGGACATGCTCTCCACGCAGCAAGCCGCGCCGGCCGAGGGCGGCCAGCGCCGCCGCGGCCGCGACGCGCCGATCGACCGCCTCCGCCTGGAGCCCGAGCCGGACCAGGCGAAGGTCCTCGGCCTCGCCGCACCCGCCCAGCGTCCGGAAAAGCGCCGCCGAGCCGCCGGCCGCGGCCCGGGCCCGGCACTCCAGCAGGACCGCCCGCCGCCCACCGTCCGTGCGGCCCCCGATCTCCAGCAGCGCGTCGGCCGCCAGCCCGGCCACGGTCCTGGCCTCGTCGGCGAGCAGGCCGCCCAGCACCGGGGCGGCGGCCGGATCGCCGAGCCGTCCCAGCGCCGCGATCGACTCGGCCTGCACCAGCGGGTCCGGGTCGGATGCCTGCTCCAGCAGCGACTGCAGCGCCGAGGCCAGCCCGGCTCGGGCCAGGGCGGCGTAGGTGGCCACCCGCGCCACCGGGGGCAGCTCAGGCAGGACCTTCGACAGGGCCTCGATGAGCC
>JANYBC010000203.1 GCA_025360965.1 Anaeromyxobacter sp.
CGCCAGCGCACTGGCGAGCAGGTAGGGCAGGTGGGAGACCATCGCGACCGCCGCGTCGTGCTCGGCCGCGGTGCAGCGCATCACGGTGGCCCCGAGGGCCTCGTGGAACGCGATCACCCGCGCCACCGCGACCGGGTCCCCGTCGCTGCAGACGGCCACCGTGCCGCCGCGCCAGCGCCCGGCACCCGCCGCGCCGCCGGCGTACCCGCCATGCCCGCCGAACATGGGGTGAGCCCCGACGAAGGCCACGCCGGGACGGACCTCGGCCGCGGCGCGCCGGACCAGCGCCTCCTTGGCGCCGCCCACGTCGGTCAGCACGGCGCCGTCGGGGAGCAGGCGCGAGACCGGCCCGAGCAGGGTCTCGATGACCGCCACCGGGGTGCAGAGCACCGTGAGATCGCAGCCGGCCAGCAGGGGGCCGGGCCTCGCCGCCACCTCGTCGACCAGCCGGTCGGAGAGGGCCAGGGCGCGGTAGTCGTCGCGCGGCTCGATGGCCACGATGGAGAGCCCGGGGTCGAGGCCGCGCGCCGCCCGGGCCAGCGAGGCGCCCATCAGCCCGAGCCCGACCAGGCCGAGCCGGCGCGGCAGCCCGGTCACCGGCCGCTCCGGCGCGGAGGCTTTTGCCCGCTCGCGACCGGGCGCCGGCTGCCGACCCGCCGCGGCTTCGGCCCGGCCGCGGCCGGCGGGTTCTTGAACGGCACGCCGTGGTGCAGGTCGGGACGGAGCACCTGGGCGCCACGCAGGTAGACGTGGTGCGGGGTGCCGCGCGACTCGACGTGGAGCAGCACCCGGACCACCCGCGGCAGCGAGCCCGGGACCGGGATCTCCTGCGAGCAGATCATCGGCACCTGGTGCCAGCCCTGCGCGCGGGCCCCGCGCGCCGGGAAGTCGGCGTCGAGGTCGTGGGTCACCGTGAAGATGGCCCAGGTGATCTCGTCGGCGGCGAGCCGGTTGCGCAGGGTCAGCTCCTGGCAGAGCTCGACCACGGCCTCTTCGATGGCCTGACTGGTGTTGGCAGCGACCTGGGTGGCGCCTCGGATTCCTCGCATGACGGACCGGATATCCTAGGGAAGGGTCCCGGTGCTGTCCACCGCGGCGGCCACCCTGGTCGGGCGCCACCGGCCTGCTGGGCGATCGGCGCGGCCGGGGGCCCGCGGCCCCCCGCACCTCAGAACCTGAACGGCCCGATCTCGCCGGTCTGCCTGTAGGACAGGTAGGCCAGCACCCCGCTCACCGCCGCCACGCCCACCGCCGCGCCGCCGGTGATCAAGGAGGCCGTGCTGGCGGTGGCGCCCTGGCTCCTCGTCGAATCGACCTCCGCCTGCGTATGGCTCGGCAGGAGCTTGCCGGTCTTGTCGAACATGACCCGGGCGTTGTTGTAGTAGACGCCGGAGAGTGAACCCTCGACGGCGGAGACGACGCCGAGCCCGACGGCCAGCACCGTTCCGCCCACCGCCAGCCAGCCCTTGGTGCGCGAGGGGCTCCCCGGGTGCGAGGACGAGGGCGAGGCCGGCGAGGGCGAGCCGGCCGACGGCAGGGAGTTGACGAGGACCAGGCTGGACGGCTGCCCGGCCACCAGGAAGCCCGAGAGCGCCGAGAGCCCGCCCGCCGGTGCGGCCCAGCCGTTGAGGCGGAGCCGCGCCTCCCGCTGCAGCATCCCCTTGCGCACGTCATAGAGGCTGCCCACCAGGTAGCGGACGTCTCCGTCGAGATCCACCGAGGCGGTCAGCAGCCGGGTGAGGCGGAGCATCCCTGCGGCGGCCACCACGCTCTTGGCCCGCTGGGCGGCCGGGACTGCCAGGCCGGGTCCGCCAGCCGGCCGGAGCATCTCGGCGACGGTGAAGTCCAGGGCGACGGTCTGGTCCTCGGTGCCGACGTCGATCTTGCCGCCCGAGACCTGCACCTGGCCCATCTGGCCGGTGATCCGGTAGCGACCTCGCGGCAGCACCGCCGTGACCGGGGCCGCCCCGGCGTTGCGACCTTCGATGAAGATGGTGGCCGTCCGGCCGCCCGCCGTCACGGTCACCTTCTGGCGAGGGGCCGCCCTGATGGCCGCGCGGATCTCGTCGAGCTGCTTGGCGAAGCTGGGCGGGTAGAGCTCGGGGTCGGCCGCCACCGTCGAGTCGGCGCGCACCAGCCGCTCCAGCGTCTCCCGCGCCTCACCCTTGCGCCCCAGGGACCCCTCGCTGCGGGCCAGGCGGAGCATGGCGCGGCTCCAGAGCGAGAAGCCCTCGCTGCTCTCGGTCATGGTCTCCAGGTCCTCGACCACCGCCCGCAGCGTCCTGGAGGCGCCCTCGTAGTCGCCCGACTGGGAGGCGGCCACGGCGCCGGCGTAGGCGCGGTCGAGCTCGGAGAGGCTGGACGTGCCAGCCTGGGCCGACATGCGCAGGCGCAGGTCCTCGGTGGAGACCACGCCCGGCGCCTTCTCGGCGACGGCGCCACGGAGCGACTTGGTCAGGTCGACCAGCTCCGCGCCGGGACCTGGCGGGTTCTCCACCGCCAGCACACCGAAGGCCTCGGGCGCGGCGGCCGGGGGGGGGCTCGGATCGGCGGCGAGCGCGGCGGCGGGCAGGAGGAACAGGGAGGCGACGAGACCGAGGGAATGAGCCAGGCGCATGGCCGGAGATGCTAGCAGGCCACCGCCCCTCCCACCACCACCCGCGCCTCCTCGGCCTGGCGCCCCAGCCAGGCGTCCCGCCCCAGCCCTCCCCCGCCGCCGCCGGAGTCGAGGCTCAGCGGCGGGACGGCGTCGACGCCGAGGCGGAGCGCCACCTCGTGCTCGAGCCCCGGGCCGGCCAGCGCCGTCACCACGTCGCGGATGGCCGCGACCGGCGCGGGGCCCGCGAAGCGGCGGTACCCGGCGCGATCGTGCGGACCGATGACCACCCTGATCTTCCCGGTGCGGTCGAAGAGCCGCTCCCCCATGATGGTGGAGCGCCCCAGCGTCGCCGCGGCCTGGCCGAGGCGGGTCCGGTCGCCCGCCGGGAGCGGCACCCAGGTGCCGACGAACTGCTCGACGGCCACCAGGCCGCCGTCGAGCTGATCGCTGAGCACGTCGGAGAGCGCCGCCTCCAGCCCCGCGGCCGTCACCGTGGCGCCGGCCAGGAGCGGGGCGAAGCGCAGGCGTCGCCAGGCGGGCTCGGGGCTGGCGTCGCCGCCGGCCGTCGCCGCGGTCCCGCCGTCCGGGGTGGCGCGGTCGTAGCCCAGGTAGGCCAGCGCTCGCCGGGACCAGTCGTCGCCCTGGTCGCTGAGGTACTGGCCGGGCATGTCGTACTTGGCGCCGGCCCGGTGGAAGAAGGAGAGCAGCCGGTGATGGAACAGGTCGAACAGGTCCTGGCGGAACGACTCGCCCTCGGCCTGCGCGGCCTCCTGGGCCACCTCCTCCGCCAGGTAGGACGGCAGGGGGCTCACCGCGCCGGTCAGGCCCATGAAGGCGGTGGTGACGTGGAACACCTCGGGCGGCGGCGGCGCGTAGGGATCCTCGATCGGCGGCCGGCGCACCTCCACCTTGACGGCGTCGGCGCTGGCGTGCCCGAGCGACGGATCGTGGTGGAAGCGGATCCCCTCCTGGCGCACCCCGAGGTCGCTGCCCACCCGGGCGCGCCCCTCCAGCAGCCGCTCCAGGAGCAGCATGAGCGGGTAGAAGCCCCGCCGGCGCGCGCCCTCGAGGAGGGGCAGCGCCTCGCTCAGAGCAGGGCCCTGGTCCCGTTCCTCGGTGCCCACTGGTACTCCCGTCCAGATGGCTGCAGCCTGACCGACACCTCGGCGAAGGTGTTGAGCCCGGCCTGCGCCGCGAACAGCTCGTCGAGGACCCCGCCGAAGATGACCGCGTCGCCCAGCCCGGCGAAGTGCCCCTCGTCGAACTCCAGGCTGATCCGGGTGCCGCGCACCGGCGCTCCGTCGATGACGCGCCGAACCGCCGAGCCCTCCGCAGCGCGGATCCCCTCGATGCGCAGCCGGTTGGCGCGGCCGCTCACCTGGTCGGCCAGGGCCTGGAAGTTGTAGAGGCCCAGCAGCGTGCGAAGCGTCTCGGCCTGCACCGGGACCCGCCCGACCGCCAGGTGCGAGACCAGGCGCCAGTGCAGCTCGGAGCCGAGCGGCGGCCGCGCCGGGCTGCTGACCGGCAGGATGTTGCGGAAGCGGGCCACCGTCGGCGAGGTCTGGGTGGCCACCGAGACGTCGCCGGGGCGCAGCGCGGCCGTCAGCCCCCGGTTGGTGCAGGTCAGGTCGACCGAGAGGACCTCATCGGTGGGGCCGGTCCCGCCGTCGCGCGGGGTGAGCAGGCTCAGGTGGCAGTCGATGCCGCCGTCGAGGACGTGGTGGCGGCGGCGCACCCGGTAGTAGCGCGCCGCGGCGGCCTGCGGTCCGTGACCGAAGGAGAAGAAGGGGTGGTAGGTGCGCGGGGCGCCGCTCGCGTCGGCCAGTCCCCGCACCGCGTCGATGGAGTGGACCTCGACGTGGCGCGGCTCCATCCCCGAGGCCCGGACCAGGTGCTCCTCCCCGATGCCGCCGACGCGGATGGGCTCCCCGCTGGCGGAGAACAGGTTGATGACCGGGGCGCAGTTGAGCCGGAAGGTGTCGCGGGTGATGGGCGACGGCAGCTCGGGAGGACGCTCGAAGTCGAGGAGCAGGTCGAAGCGCTCCTCGGCGACGTCGCGGGCGGCGCCGAGCCCTCGCAGCTCGAAGAAGAGGAACTTGTGCGGGAGAGTGAAGAACTCCTGCAGGGTGCGGGAGCCCGGGGGCGCCAGCGGCGGCCAGGGCAGGAGCGGGAAGTCCGCGTCGAAGCCGACCAGGCGCAGCGCGCGCGGGCCGAGCGAGATGACCTTGCCGGAGGTGGCGCCGCGGACGCGCACGCCCGAGAGGTGGCGCCCGATCCAGAGGAGCAGGGTGGAGGCGAAGGGCAGCTCCCCGTGGATGAAGAAGCGGATGGGGGCGTCCTGGAACACGGCGGGCAGGGCGGGCGTCGCCGCCTGCATCCCCAGGCGGATGGTCGGCGTGGCGCCGATGGCCTGGTCGAGGGCGGCGTCGACCACGGAGGCCGGCACCAGCGACAGCGGCGCGGTGGTGCGGAAGCGGCAGGAGACCCCCTCCACCGCCACCGAGGCCAGCTCGGCGCCGACCGGCACCTCGGAGCGCGCCCGCAGCGCGCCGGGGACCGGCAGGAACTCCACCACCGTGGCGGCCGGGATGGGCCGGAGGTAGTGGGGGAGCAGGAGCTGCGAGAGGTCCTCGATGATCTCGGGCGCGGCGTCGTCGAGCCGCTCCCGCAGCCGCGCCGAGAGGAAGGCAAACCCCTCGAGGAGCCGCTCGACGTCGGGGTCGGTCCCGCGCTCGGCCAGCAGGCCGGCCACGGCGGGGTGGGCCGCGGCGTACTCCCGGCCCAGATCGCGCAGGAAGGCGAGCTCGCCCTGGTAGTACTTGCTGAACATGGCTCACCCTTCGACGTCGACGCGGCCGCCCGGCAGGACGGTGGTCGCGAAGCGCAGTGTACGCGCTCCCGTGCCCGGACGGGCCAGCTGGGCGGAGACCTCGAAGCGCAGGATCAGCTCGCCGTCGACCGGCAGGTGGCGGACGCTGACCGCCTTGAGGCGTGGCTCGTACTCGGTGATGGTGGCGCGCATGGCCTGCAGCAGGGCCGGCACCGCCCCCGGGAGGGCGTGCACGACGTCCGAGAAGTCGAGCACGCCGTAGCGCGGCGCGCAGGGCGAGTCGCCCTGCCGGGTGTTGAGCAGCGCGCGCAGGTGCTCCAGGATCGAGCCGATCTCATCGACCGGCCCGCCGCCGGACGAGATCCGGGAGAGGAGTCCGCGCGCCGCCATGGCTCAGGCCGGACCAGGCGGCGGGGCCGGGGGTCGGCCCCCGCCCCACCACCCGGGGGTGGCTACCACTTGTCTTCGTGGGTGACGCCGCCGGCCTCGAAGGTCCAGACGATCCGCTGGAAGACGAACTCGACCTGCTCGAGCGGCGCATGACCGACGGTCGCCGCGTTGGTGGTGTCCGGGCTGAACTGCCGGACCGACGAGAGGTGCCCTTCACCGAGGGTCACCGTGTAGAAGTGCTGCTCGGTGCCGTCGCCGGCCGGGTTGGGCCGGTAGAACTTGAAGGTGCCCTCGACCTTCTGGTTCTCGGTGAGGGCCTTCATCAGCAGCGGCGACGACTTGTCGATCCGCTTGAGGATCTTGAGCGGCTGGTACTGGCGCCGGCCGGTGATGGTGTTGGTTCCGGCCTCCCGGGCGGTGGCGACCGCCTGTTCGTACCAGACGCACTCGATCGACTTCTCACGGCCCAGGCTCGCCACGGTGCTCTCGCCGTCGACGGCCTTGCCATTCGCCTTCAGGAACAAGTGTACTGTCTGAGCCATGTGGCCTCCCTTGCGGTGAGCGTCCAGCCTGGCAGGCCGTCCCCCACCCTGGATGTGACCTGCATCACCACGAGTACGATTTTCCCACTTCTCCTCGGCCAGCTACTCCTTGTCCAGCTTCCCGACCAGCGACAGCGTGAAGGAGGCGCCCATGTACTTGAAATGAGGGCGGACCTTGAGGCTGCAGCGGTACCACCCGGGCTGGCCGGCCACGTCCTCGACATGACCTGGGCCTGCCGGAGCGGCCGCCTGGAGCGGACCGCCGGGGCCGGATCCTCCATGTCGGCGACGTACTGGCTGATCCAGGCGTTGAGCTCCTGCTCCAGCTGCGGGCGCTCCTTCCAGCTGCCGATCTGCTCGCGCTGCAGCACCTTCACGTAGTGCGCCAGCCTGGTCATGATGAACATGTACGGCAGCTGGGTGCCGAGCCGGTAGTTGGTCTCGGCCGCCTTGCCGTCGGCGGTGTTGCCGAACTCCTTCGGCTTCTGCACCGAGTTGGCCGAGAAGAAGCAGGCGTTGTCGGCGTCCTTCCGGTAGACCAGCCCGATGAAGCCGGCCTCGGAGAGCTCGAACTCCCGCCGCTCGGTGAGCGCGATCTCGGTCGGCACCTTGTTCTGCAGCTCGCCCATGGCCTCGAAGGTGTGGATGGGCAGGGCGTCGACGGTGCCCCCGGCCTGGGGGCCGATGATGTTGGGCGCCCAGCGGTACTTGGCGAACGAGTCGGTGATGCGGGTCAGCAGCGCGTTGGAGGCGTAGCCCCACAGGTACCGATCGTGGTGGTCGACGACGTCCTCGTTGAAGTTGAAGGACTTCACCGGCACCGACTTCTCGCTGTACGGGACGCGCAGCAGGAAGCGCGGCATGGCCAGGCCGACGTAGCGGGCGTCCTCGCTCTCGCGGAACCCGTTCCAGCGGGTGTACTGCGGCCCCTCGAACTGGGCCTTCAGGTCCTTCAGGTTGGGGAGGTTCTTGAAGGTGGTGTCGCCGAAGAACTCCGGCCCGGCGTTGGAGAGGACCGGGCAGTGCGACATGGCGGCCACCGAGGAGACCTTGCGGAGCAGCTCCACGTCCTGGGCGCCCGGGCCGAAGTCGTAGTTGAGGTTCATCACCCCGAACGGCTTGCCGCCGAAGACGCCGTACTCGTTGGAGTAGGCGATCTTGTAGAAGCCCGACTTGGTGATGTCGGGCGAGTCCTCCAGGTCGTGGAGCAGGTCGTCCTTGGCCACCGAGAGCAGCTCCAGCTTGATGTTCTCGCGGAAGTCGACCTTGTCCACGACGAAGCGGAGCGAGCGCCAGGCCGACTCCAGCTTCTGGAAGTCGGGGTGGTGCAGGATCTCGTTCACCTGCGCGCTGAGCCGCTTGTCGATCTCGGCGACCATCCCGTCGACGGCGCTGCGGTCGATCTTCTCCCCGCGCTTGGCGCCGAGCAGCTCCTGCATGAAGGCCTAGACGCCGCGTCGCGATGTCGTAGCCCTCGTCGGAGGGCTTCATCTTGCCCTCGGATAGAATCTCGTCCAGCAGCGAGGTGCCTGCGGCCGCAGGGGCCGGGGCGCTGGTCTTCGGTTCGTTGGCCATGCTTGTCTCCGTCCTCGGGCGGCTACTCGCCGAGCCCGAGCTCCTTCATGAGCT
>JANYBC010000206.1 GCA_025360965.1 Anaeromyxobacter sp.
ATCAGCGCCGCTGACATCGAGCAGTTCAAGGCGCTGAAGCTGAAGGAGGGGCACTGCAGGAAATCGGTGAACAACCACCTGACCGTGCTCCGCAAGCTGCTCAACCTGGCCGTGGAATGGGGCGAGCTCCCGCACGCGCCGAGGGTCAAGGCGCTCAAGGTGACGCCAAGTGACACCGAGTTCCTCACCTTCGAGGAGACTGACCGCTTCCTCCGGGCCGCCGCGCCCGAGTGGAGGGCTTTTCTGGTCACGGCGCTCAAGACCGGCCTCCGGGTCGGTGAGCTGCTGGCGCTCAAGTGGGAAGACCTGGACCTGGTCGCCGGCCGCCTCATGGTCCGGCGGTCGCTCTGGCGCAAGGACGAGGGCATCCCCAAGGGCGGGCGGACGAGAGAAGTCCCGCTGTCCGCCGACGCCGTAGCGACCCTGAAGGCGCACCGCCACCTCAAGGGCCCCTACGTCTTCTGCTTCCCCGACGGGAGGCGCTTGACCCACAACCGGGTCAAGGACCTGGTCCCCTCGACCTGCCGCAAGGCCCAGCTCGCCAAACGGCTCACGACCCACGACCTGCGCCACACCTTCGCCAGCCACCTGGTGATGCGGGGAGTGACGCTCAAAGCGGTCCAGGAGCTCCTAGGGCACGCGACCATGGAGATGACGATGCGGTACACCCACCTGTCGCCGGACGTGAAGCGGGACGCCGTGCTGCTGCTGGACGGCCCTTTGGTGCTGGCCCATGGCACATGTACGGCACATGGGGCCCCAGCCGCAGTGGTCTGAAGAAAAAACCCCCGGCAACCAAGTGGTTACCGGGGGCAAACTGGAGCGGGAAAACGGATTTGAACCGTCGACCCTCGCCTTGGCAAGGCGATGCTCTACCGCTGAGCTATTCCCGCAAGGACAGCCGCGACCCTGAGATCGCGAGGAGGCGGTTTATAGAGGGGCGCCGCGGGGGGTGTCAAGGCCCCTGCGCCGGCCGGTAGACCGCCTTCAGGAAGTCGGAGAAGTAGGTCCAGGCCGACCAGACCGAGAAGACCAGCGACAGGTAGAGCAGCAGGGTCCCGACCTTGTTGGCGTCGTACTCGAAGGAGGCGAACCCGAATTCGATGGGGTAGGCGTAGTGGAGCAAGAGGAAGGTGATGGCGACGATCTGCAAGATGGTCTTGAGCTTCCCGTCCTGCCCGGCGGCGATGACGATCCCCTCGCTCATGGCGATGGTGCGCAGGCCGCTGACGATGAACTCGCGCCCCATGACCACGATCACCACCCAGGCGGCCACCCGGCCGAGGTGGACCAGCATCACCAGGGCCGCCATGACCACCAGCTTGTCGGCCAGCGGGTCGAGGAACTTGCCGATCACGGTGACCAGCCCGCGGCGCCGCGCCACCCAGCCGTCGAGGAAGTCGGTGGCCCCGATCACGGCGAAGAGCATGGCGGCGATGAAGCTGGCCTTGCGCGACTCGAAGTAGGTGAACCAGAGGATGACCGGGATCATCGCCATGCGGACCATGGTGATGGAGTTGGGGAGGTTGAAGAACTCCTGGCGAACGGTGCGGGCGCTCACGAACCCTCCCCGCCTGCCCCGCCCGGGCCGGGATCGACCAGCACCCGCCCCTCGCCGCTGATCTCGACCGCCTCGCCGTCGGCGCCGCCGGCGAAGAGCGGCGCGATGCGCGGCGCCAGCGCCCCGGTCCAGCCGACCAGCGCCTGCAGCGGCACGTGGACCGGCGAGGCCTGAGTCACCTCGACCGCCACCGGCTCGCCGCCGGTCACCAGCACCAGCCGTCCGCGGCCGCGCAGGTGGACCAGGTCGAGGCCGCCGGCCGACGAAGGCAGCCGGCCGTTCTCGAAGGCGACCTGCTCCTGGAAGCCGAAGACCACCGCCTCGCGGAAGTAGCCGGCCTCGCCGCCCAGCTCCAGCACCGTGAAGCGGCGGCCAGCGGCGCGCAGCACCACCAGCCCCTCGCCGACCAGCCGGTGCATCTGCTCGGGCGGCTCCCCGAACGGCTTGGCGGTGGCCCGGCCGCGGAAGCGCTTCACCTCGCCGGAGAAGGCCAGCTCGCCGCGCCAGGCGGCCAGGCCGACCAGCCGGCAGAGCAGCTCGCCGTGCACGTTGACGGTGAGCGTCGCCCCGTCGGCCACGAAGACCTGCCCCATCGGTCCCTGCACCGCCCGCGCGGCGGCGAAGCCGGCCAGGGTCGGGAGGCCGGCCGGATCGAGCGGCTCGGAGCGGCGCGGCGCCAGCGGCAGCTCTGAGAGGCTGGGCGCGGCGGGCGGCGCGGCTGCCTGCGCCGCCTCCTCGAAGCTCGGGGCCGGGTCATCCACCAGGTCGACCTGCTGCTCGACCAGGCTCGCCACCAGGGTCTCGGCCGGCGCCTCGACGGGCGCCTCCCCCGGGGGCGGCGTTGGCGAGAGCGGGTGGCTCTCGGTGATGGAGATCTCCACGTCCGGGCCGGCGGCCTGCACCTCGTGCCCGGCCCCGGCCGGCGGCGCCGCCAGCAGCTGGTCGCAGCGGGCCACCATCTGCTCGCTGCCGGCCTGGAGGAACCACTCGCGGGCCTGCCCGGGGCGCCCCAGCTCCAGCCAGGCCAGGCCGAGGTAGCCGGCCGCCTTGCGGTGATCGGGGTTGAGATCGAGGGCGATCTTGAGCTGCTTGACGGCCTCCTGGTACTGCCGCGCCTTGAGCCAGGCCAGCCCCAGGTTGACGCGGGCCCCCGGCTCGACCGGGTTGTCGTCGACCAGCCGCTGCCAGGCGATGGCGGCGTCCTCGTAGCGCCCCAGCCGGTAGAAGACCTGCCCCAGCAGCCCGAGCACCTGCGGGTCGTGGGAGCGGATCGCCAGCGCGTCCTCGAGCCCTTCGCGCGCCAGCTCCAGCTCGCCGCGCGCCGCCGCCTCGCCGCCCTGGGCCAGCAGCCGCTGGAAGTCGGCCTCGAGCGCCGCAGCCTGGTCGAGGGCCATGGCGGTCACCGCCCCGCCTTGTAGGCCTGGTAGAGCGCGAGCACCTTGCGGACGTACTCCTGGGTCTCGGGGATGTTGGGGACGGCGTCACCGGCGCGGCGGACCGCGTCGGGGCCGGCGTTGTAGGCGGCCAGCGTCCGCACCATGTCGCCGGCGTACTGGTTGGCCAGCACACGCAGGTAGCGCGATCCCCCCTCGATGTTCTGCGACGGGTCCCAGGCGTCGGTGACGAAGAGGTCCCTGGCGGTGGCCGGCATCAGCTGCATCAGCCCCATGGCCCCCTTGTCGGAGAGGGCGCGCGGATCGAAGTTCGACTCGACCGCCATCACCGCGAGGATGAGCGCCTCGGGGAGCTTGTACTTGGCGGCCGCGGCCTTGACCTGATCCAGGTACGGGCCGGGGCGGCCGGCCGCCGGCAAGGGGCGGCTCTCGGCCGCGGCGCCGGCGGGCGGGCTCCGGTAGAGCCCGGCGACGTCCTTGGTGCGCCGGACCGGCCGGCACGACGGGTGGGCCGAGACGTTGCTCACCACCAGGACCCCCTCGGCATCCGTGTACGTGCAGATGCTCTCGCCGCGAGCCGCCAGCGGCGATGCGAGCAGGGAGACGAGCGCCACGACGGCGGCAGGGGAGGTCCGACTCATCATCCCGGAAGGTATCAGGGCCGCCCCGGCACCTACAACTTTCCCACCCCTGTCGTGCTAGACCTTCGGCATGAGCGCGCTTCCTCCCCGCGAGCACGTCGACTTCCTGGTCCTGGGCGGCGGCATCGCCGGGCTGACCTTTGCGCTCGAGGTGGCCGACCACGGTTCGGTGCTGGTCCTCACCAAGCGACAGCGCTCCGAGGGCTCCACCCAGTACGCCCAGGGCGGCATCGCCAGCGTGCTCGGCGGCGACGACCAGTTCGAGCTGCACGTCGAGGACACGCTGGTGGCCGGCGCCGGCCTCTGCAACCGCGAGGCGGTCGAGGTCACCGTCCGCGAGGGGCCCGAGCGGATCCGCTGGCTGATCTCGCTGGGCGTCGAGTTCGACCGCGAGGGGTCCGG
>JANYBC010000207.1 GCA_025360965.1 Anaeromyxobacter sp.
CGCTGGCGAAAGGACGGTCCCGTTCGCCGTCCGCGATGGTGGGATCAGGAGATTTTTCGAGAACTGGCGGTCGAGCGCGAGCTCTTCATGGTCGAAGTGGAGAGCCAGTCTCGAACTCGCCGCGACTCCCTGCTCACCCAGCGCGCCACCGACCGCGCCAGGAACGCGCCCTACGACCTGCTCACTATCGGGGGCAAGACCTACTGGCCGCGCCTCAAGCCCACCATCGACAAGGCTGGCCGGCCACCCGAGCGCCCCGTCGAGAAGCGGGTCCCCCGCCCCCGGAAGAAGCGACGTCGGTAGGGCTCCGCATGCCCGGCGAGTGGTGGTCCCGTGAGCCTGGCCGGTGACTTTGACCTGGTCAGCCTATTTCAACGCTTCACTCGAGGGCGGACTCGCCCTGCTCAAGCTGGGCAAGAGGTTCCGGACGATGGCTATGGCACCGCGGAGTTCGGCGTCATGGCATGAAGGGCACCCGCCGGCGCCATACGTGACCACGGCGTCGAGGCGCTCAGTCAGCAGCCGGACCACGTGGTCAAGGGTGGCGGTGTCGAGGCTCGGAATGGTCGGCTTTGGGCTCGCGCGCACCCGAAGCTCATAGCATTGAACGCTGCACGGCTGTTCAGATGTTCGAGAACGCCCCTAAGCTCCCGTCGGCGTGAGCCTTTTCGGGCGATACCCGTCTCATTCCACGAGCATCGCCGGCGAAGTTCTCAGCGCCTTGGCGATGGCGACCACCCGCAGGAACGGCGGGTTTCGATGGCCCCTCTCGATGAGGCTGACATAGGCGACCGACAGGTCCAACTTGAGGGCCAAGTCCTGTTGCGTGAGTTGGCACTGGTTGCGGTAGGTCCGAACGCGCTTACCGAGCGCGGCCAGCAGCTCGCGGCGGGGATCTCTCGCCTTCCTGGGCTTGGAGCTCATGGCCGAGCAGTCTACACGCGGCTGAGCGCGAGGGTCGTTCAGATACAGGTCGGTGTGTAGGGCGGGCAGTCCGCAGCCCGGCATCGCTTTGGTCGGCCCCATCTGGGCCTGATCTTCCATCAAGCTAGCCATCTGTCAGGCGGTTTGGCATCCTGCACGAGATAGACGTTCGTCAGTCTCATCCGATCCAGTTGACTCCCGAAGCGCAGAAGCATAAACGACATACAAAAGGCTATCCGATGCCTCCCAAGTCAAAGACCAACGAAGCGGACCCGTTCAGCTCCACCGAGAAGCTGATGCAGACCTTCCGCATGCCGCGCGAGCTCGTGAAGTTCCTGCGCGGCGAGGCCGACCAGGAGGGGAGCGACCTCACCAGCTTCGTGAACCACCACTTCGAAGGCCTCCGCACCTGGTTCGGCCTCCCGGGGGCCGCCTCGGTGCTGCTGGAGGCGGACCGCGCCGCGCTGAAGATGCGGCGCTACGAGTACCTGCTCCACCTCCTGTTCCAGCGGAGCATGGAGCTTCGTGAGAAGGGCCCGGGGTTCGACCTCCCGAGCGCCGAGCGCAAGAAGAAGTGAGGCCGTCATGCGGGTGGAGCTGGAACAGCGAGCCAGGAACGACGCGTCGGCATCGACGTGGACGCGCCTCCGGCTCCTCCCGCACCCGGTCCTCCTCCTTTCGCTCCTATTCCTCCTCTCGGCACTGGCCCCGGCCGTCGCGGAGCTGAACGCGGTCCTCGTGGACGCGGACGGCTCGACGTGGCTCGGGGCGCTGGCGTGGCACCCGACGCTGGTGAGCGGCCTCTCGTTCGCCGCGGCCTTTGGAGCGCTCCTCTACCTGGAGCGTCCCCAGGGCCTCTCGCCGGTGGCCTACGCCCGCCAGCTCAGGGACCGCCTCGCCGCGGTCCAGGCCGACTTCGACGGCGCGCTTCGCCGCCGAGCACACGAGGAAGAGGAGGAACGTCATGCTCCGGAGCCCCACCCGTCGGAACCTTGATCCGCTCGCTGTCGCCGCTGCCATCACGCTGGTCGCCGTCATCGCGCTCGCGCTCGCGCCCGCCCCGGCTCTGGCCCAGGCGACGACCATGCCGGGCCAGCAGCTCCTGCAGTTCGCGCGCAACTACATCATCGCGCCCATCGCACTCTTCGCCATCATCGTCTCGGGCGTCGCGGCCTTCATCCGGCCCGAGATGATCAAGTCGACGGCCTACGTCGCCATCATCGCCGTCATTCTCTACTTCCTGCTCGCCAACGCCGACCGGCTCCTCCAGGTGATGCGCGCGGGCTGAGCGGCGCCCAGTTCAAACTGGAGAGCGGCCTTGTACGCGCCCGTCTACCGAAACCTCGACGCCCCGAGCACCTTCCTCGGGCTCGCCTTCCCGATGGAGTGGCTCGTCGTCCTCGGCGCCGGGTGGGTGGGCACGGCGCTCGGCGCCCCGAACATCGGGGCCGGGGCGGCGCTCGCCATCTACCTGGTCATCCGGATCGCTGGGGCCGGCCGGCCGGAGGGCCACCTGCAGCACTGGCTCCTCTGGCGCATCCGGCAGGTGCAGAGCGGCGGGCGGTTGAGCGCCGCCGCCCGGGCCCGGACGCCCCGCTTTCCCCACGGTCCCTACGAGTGGCGGGACTCCCGGCGCGAGGCCAGGCCATGATCCGCGAGACCGCCCTCGCCGATCTCATCCCGCTCTGGCGGACGTTGAGGGAAGGCGGCGTCACCGCGCTCGTGACACCGGCGCTCGACTACGTCGGCGGGCTCGAACTCGGGAGCCTCGACGTCCGGTACGCCGGGGAGGACCAGCTCGCCTCCATCGGCGAGGCGCTGCGGAGCCTGGTGGCCTCGCTCGATGACGAGACGACGCTCCACTTCCTCTACCGGGTCGAACGAGGCGCCGAGGAGGAGGT
>JANYBC010000225.1 GCA_025360965.1 Anaeromyxobacter sp.
CCGTCGAGGAGGCCGGCGCCGCCGGGCTCATCACCGCGCGTGAAGCCGGCCGCCTGCTGACGGTGGCGAGCGCCCTCTTCTACCAGGATCGGCGCTGGAGCCGGGTGATCGAGGCGGCCCGGCTCCCGGCCGCCACCGCCGCGGCGCTGCGCCGCTTCCTGCCCGGCGTGCCGTCGCAGAAGGCCGAAGACGCCGCCGCCACGCTGCGGGCCGCCCTCGCCTACGCCCGGGCCCGCCGCGCCGGCGCCCCGCCCCCGCCGCCGCCAGATCGCCCCCCGCCGCCGACCCAGGCGAGGCGGCTCTCGCTCGACGCTTCCCGATCCCGGGTCGGCCCGGCCGAGGTGGCCGGCCGCGAGGTGCTCGCGGCGCTGGCCCGGCGCCACGACGCCGGGCGGCTGGCCGCCGACGGGCTGGGGCGGTTGCTGCTGGGCGCCCAGGCCCGCGCCCTGGGGCTGTCGGCCTCCGGCGAGGAGGTGGCCGACGCCGAGCGGCGCTGGCTGGCGGCGCTGGGCGTCCCGGGCGCCCGCCGCGACGACTACCTGGCCGCCTGCGCCCTCGACGAGGGCGAGGCCGGGCGCCTGGCCGAGGGGCTGGCGCTCGAGGCGCGGCTGCGCGCCGAGGCGGCCCGGGCCATCCCCGACGGGCCGGGCTGGCTGGAGGGGCTGGCCCTCGGCGCCCGGCTCAGCGGGGCGTGGGCGACGGAGGCGGCGCGGCTGGCGCGGGCTGCGGGCCGGCCTGGGGCGCCGCCGGCTTCAGGGTCTTCGCGAAGAACTCCAGCTGCCGGCCGAGCGTCTGCACCACGTTCTCGCGCTTCTGCGCGCCGTGCCCCTCGTCGGCGAAGATGAGCAGCTCGGCCTGGACACCCCGGCCGGTGAGGGCGTCGTAGATCTGGATCGCCTCTCCAGCCGGCACCCGCGGATCGCTGGCTCCCTGGATGATCAGCAGCGGCCCCTTGACCCGGTCGATGTAGCTCGACGGTGAGAGCTTGACGAGCGCCTCCCGGTCCCTGTCGAGATCGCCGTACTCCGTGGTGCGCAGGATGCGCCGGTAGGGGGCGGTGTTGGTGAGGAAGGTGACCAGGTTGGAGATGCCGACGTTGGAGGCGCCGGCGTCGTAGGCCCCGGCGAACATGGTCATGCCGATGAGCGTGGAGTAGCCGCCGTAGGAGCCGCCCATGATGCCGACCTTCGGCTCGACGCCGCCGGCGGCGAAGTTCCTCCTGGCCCAGCGGGCCGCGTCCTCGATGTCGGTGATGACGTCGAGCCGCCGGGGCCCATCGTCGGCGCGCAGCCACCGCTTGCCGTAGCCCATCGAGCCGCGGACGTTCGGCTCCACAAGGATGAACCCGGCGTCGACGAAGAGCTGCTTGCCGAGGCTGAAGCCGGGCTTCACCTGCCCCTCGGGGCCGCCGTGGAACTGGACCAGCACCGGGCACGGGGCCGGCAGGCAGCGGGCCGAGCGGCGGACCAGGGCCGGGATGATCGTGCCGTCGCGGGCCGGGTAGCCCTCCAGGGTGGCGCGGACGAAGCGCCTGGTGTCGACCTCGGGGGCGCTCGGCACCACCCAGCGCTTCAGCGCGCCGGTCTTCCAGTCGAGGACCCAGCTGACGCTCGGGGCGTCGCCCGGGTCGATGGAGAGCACGGTGGATCGGCCGTCGCTGGTGGTGCCGCCGGCGAAGACGTGGTCAGCGGCCGGGAGCCGTGGCAGCGGGAGCGGCCGGTAGGTGCGGGCGTCGAGGGCGAAGAGGCGCGTCGAGCCGGCCTCGTTCACCTGGTAGAGGAGCCGGGTCCGGGACCTGTCGATGGTGAACCCGGCCACGTCCCACTTCAGCTCGGGCGTGACCGGCGCCAGCGCCCCGGCCTTCCACCGGTAGAGCCGCGACAGGTCGCCCAGCTTGTTGGTCTGGACCAGCAGCTCGTCCGGCTGCGCCGCGTAGGCCACCTGGTACTCCTCGGACTCGCCCTGGCCCAGCAGCGGCGCCAGGCGCTTGCCGGCCACGTCCCACTCGAACCACTCCGAGGTGAGCGCGCCGGTCTCCTTCTGGAGCAGCAGCTTGCCGCCGCGCTCGTCATGGACCGACCAGAGCCCGGGCTGGTCGAGGACCAGCTCGCGCGCGCCGGTCACCAGGTCGTAGCGGTAGATGGCGTAGGCGTCCGGCTTCAGGTCATTGGCGCGGAAGTAGAGCGTCCTGCCGTCGCGGGCCAGCAGCTGGGCGGCGGTCTGCACGCCCGGGCGGTGCTGGATCTCCACCAGCGCCCCGCCGTCGGCCGGCATCAGGTAGAGGCCCGGATTCTCCTCACCCTTCCGATCGCGGTGCACCACCAGGGTCGTGCCGTCGGGGGTGATGGCGAAGAGCGTGGTGGCGTCCTCGCCCCCGGTGAGCTGGACCGGGAAGCGGTCCGGGCCGTCGAGCCGCCAGAGCTGGGTGGTCCCGGTGACGCGCCAGGAGAAGAAGAGGCGGCGGCCATCGTCGGAGAGCAGGCCGGCGCCGGGGGCGCGCACGTCGAGCATCGACTGGATGGTGCGCGACAGGGTCGAGTCGAGCGGACGCGGCGCAAACCTGGCCAGCAGCTCGGGGGCGACCGAGCCGGCGCCGTGGCCGGTGTAGCCGGACCCGGTGGCGACCCTGGTGGCGGCCGTGGGCGCGGCGGCGTCAGGCGCGGCGGCGGCGAGGCCGAGCGAGAGGAGGGCGGCGAGGGCGCTGGACATGTGAGCTCCGGGGTCGCGGGTCCGGGCCATTCTGCACCTTGACTCGCAGGGGCGGCGCTAAAAGAATCCGCATTCGCCTCGATCCCGGGGCCAGCACGAAGGAGGCACGGTGGCCGACGACAAGAGGGACTCGTGGACGCAGTGGGTGGCCCTGACCACCACCATCCTGGCGGTCTGCGCCGCCATCAGCTCGCTCAAGGGTGGCGGCTACTCCACCAGGGTGCAGCTGGCCACCACCGACGAGGCCAACAAGTGGGCCTTCTACCAGTCGAAGAGCCTGAAGCAGAACCTGGCGGTGCTGGAGCGGGCCCAGATGGAGGTGGCCGCGCTCGAGGCCCGGACGCCGGAGGGGAAGCGGACGGCCGAGGCGGCCCGCGACCGGGCCACGGGTGAGGCCAAGCGCTACGAGGAGGAGAAGGCGAAGATCAAGGAGGAGGCCGAGGTGCTGAAGAGCGAGGAGGCGCTCAACAAGCGCCACGGCGCCGCCTTCGGCCAGGCGGTCATGCTGCTGCAGATCGCCATCACGCTCTCGGCCGTCTCGGCGCTCATCAAGCGGCCGGCCATGTGGTGGGCCGGGCTGGTCTGCGGCGCGGCCGGGCTGGTCTACATGGCCAACGGCTTCTTCCTCTTCTTCCTGGTCTGACCTCCCGAGGCCGGGCCAGGGCCCCGCCTAGCGCGGGGGGTCGGCGAGCGCGCCGGTCTTCCAGCCGAGCCGGATCGACCCGAAGCGCAGGACCAGCGTCACCGTCACCCCGGCCAGCGCGGCCACGGTTGTGGTGCGGCCAGCCACTCCGTCGATGATCACGAAGGTGGCGGCGCCGGCCATCGAGGCCAGCGCGTAGAAGCCGCCGGGCCGGAAGAGCAGCGGCTCCTCGCGCACCAGCACGTCGCGCATCAGGCCGCCGCCGACGGCGTTGACGGTGCCGACCAGGGTGGCCGACAGCAGCGGCAGCCCGGCCAGCATCGCCTTCTGCGCGCCGTAGACGGCGTAGAGGCCGAGCCCGAGCGCGTCGACGATGGCCACCACCAGCCGCAGGCGGTGGAGGGCGCGGGCGAAGATCACCCCGAGCGCCATCCCGCCCAGCACCGCCGCCAGGTAGCGGCCGTCCTGGAGCGCCGCCGGCGGTCCGCCCTGCAGGAAGATCCCGTCGCGCAGCAGCCCACCGCCCAGCCCGGTCACCAGCGCCATCACCGCCACGCCGAACAGGTCGTAGCCCTTGCGCACCCCCTCGATGGCGCCGGTGGCGGCCAGCAGGACCACGGCGCCGAGGTCGACGAGGAGCGGGAGCTGGAAGGGGTGGTCCACCACCGGCTCCCGATACCATGGAGGCTTCTCCCCGCCAACCGGCCATGGCAGGCTGGCGCCATGCCGACGCACCCTCTCCTCCGGCTGGTGACGCTGCTCCTGGCCCTCGCCCTCCCCGGCCAGCCGGGCGCCGCCGACCCGGTCACGTCCCCGGCGCCCGCCGGGCCCGAGACCCTGGCGCCGCCGGCCGAGGTGCCCTCCGGCAGGCCGCAGCTCACCCTCGACCTCACGACCCACGCCGTCGTCACCGGCGCCGAGCTGGGCCTCATCGGGCTCGGCGTCGCCCTCAAGGACCGGCTGGTGGCCCCCACCTGCCGCTGGTGCGAGCCCCCTCGGCTCGATCGCTGGGCCCGCGGCCTCCTCGGCTGGGACGACACCAGGAGGGCCGCCATCACCTCAGACGTCATGCAGCTCGTCATCCCGGCCGGCGCCATCGCCACGCTCTGGGTGCAGGCGGCGCCGCACGGTCAGCGGGAGGTGCTGGAGGACCTGCTGGTGCTGGCCGAGTCGGCCAGCAGCGCCCTCCTGCTGACCGAGGGGGCGAAGTACGCGGCCGGCCGGCTGCGCCCGGACGCCTGGGCCAGGGGCAGCACCGCCTCGCCCGACGACAAGCTCTCCTTCTGGTCCGGCCACACCGCCTTCGCCTTCAGCGCGGCGGCGGCGGCCACCCAGATCGCCCGGCTGCGCGGCCGGGCCGGCTGGAAGTGGCTGGCGGCGGCCACCCTCGGCGCGGCGGCCCTGACCGGCTACCTGCGGGTGGCGGCCGATCGCCACTGGCTCACCGACGTGGCCACCGGCGCCGCCATCGGCACCGCGGCCGGCCTGGTGGTGCCGCTGATCGCCTTCCAGCCGGCCGACGGGCGCAGGCCGGCGGTGCTGCTGGCGCCTGCCCCGGGCGGGCTGGCGGTGATATTCTGACGGCGAGGCCCGAATGAGTCCCACCGCGACCAGGTCGACGCTGCAGGTGATCCACACCGCCGACGCGGCGCTGCAGGACAAGACCTACCCGCTCGACGTCGAGGTGACCATCGGCCGTGGCGACGAGAACACGCTGGTGGTCAGCTCCGATCAGGCCTCGCGGCGCCACGCCGCCATCCGCCCCGACGGCAGCGGGCACCAGCTCGAGGACCTCGGCTCCACCAACGGCACCTTCGTCAACTCGAAGCAGGTGACCCACCGCCGCCTGGTCGACGGCGACGTGATCCGGGTCGCCTCGACGGTCCTGAAGTACATGGCCGGCTGAGCGGCCGCGGCGCCGGGAGCCCAATGCGCGGCGTCGAGCAGGTCCCCTGGCTCTACGATCTCGGCCTCTGGTTCGCAGAGCAGCTCGGGTTCATCCGCTGGCGCCGCTGGCTGGCGGAGGGGGCCACCGGCCGCAGCCTCGACCTCGGCACCGGCACCGGCCGCAACCTGCCCTGGCTCAGCGCCGCCGGGACCGTGATCGCCCTCGACCCGAGCCGGCACAACCTGGCGGCCGCGCGGCGCCGCGCGCCCGGCGCGCTGCTGGTCCGGGCCCGCGCCGAGGCCCTCCCCTTCCGCGACGGCAGCTTCGACACGGTGGTCTCGGGGATGGTCTTCTGCTCGGTGGACGAGCCGGCCGCCGGCCTCGCCGAGGTGAGGCGAGTGCTCTCGGCGGGCGGTTCGCTGCGGATGATCGAGCACGTCCGCGCCACCTCGCCGCTCCAGGCCTGGTGGCAGGACCTGGTCCAGCCGGCCTGGACCAGGCTGTCCGGAGGCTGCCGGAACAACCGCGAGACCGAGCGGACCGTGGGTGCGGCCGGGTTCGAGATCGACCTGCCGACCCGCCGCGCCAGCGGCACCATGCGGCGCTGGGTGGCGCGCGTGAAGCTCCAGGGCCGACCCCCGGCCTGATCCGCGGCGCGCCGCGGCCGGGTCAGCCCCCGTCGGGCTCGGTGCGGCCGCGCAGCGAGGCGTCGAGGATCTCGATGGGCTGGGCAGCGCGGATGGTGGCCCCGCGCTCGCGGAGTTGGCGCTGGATGTGGAGCGTGCAGCCGGGGTTGGCGCTGGCGAGCCAGCTGGCCCCGCTGGCCAGCACCGCCGCCGCCTTGCGGGCGCCGATCTGGTCGGCGCTGGCCGGCTGCACCAGGTTGTAGATGCCGGCGCTGCCGCAGCACTGATCGCCGTCGGCGATCTCGATGAGCTCGAGCCCGGGGATGGCGCGCAGCAGCGCCCGCGGTGGCGCGGTGAGCCGCTGGGCGTGGCCGAGGTGGCAGGGCGAGTGGTAGGCGACCCGCGCCTGGAGCGGGTGGCGCACCGCCCGCGGCGGCAGGGAGTCGACCAGCTCGTTCACGTCGCGCACCTTCTTCGAGAAGGCGGCGGCGCGCGGCTCGAAGGGATCCCCGGCGAAGAGCCGCTGGCAGTCCTTGAGGTGGGAGCCGCAGCCGGCCGAGTTGATGACCACCACGTCGACCTCGACCGCCTCGAACCGCTCGATCAGCCCGCGGACCAGGCGGCGCGCCTCGTCGAGCCGGCCGGCGTGGGTGGAGAGGGCCCCGCAGCAGCCCTGCCCGGGTGGCACCACCACCTCGCACCCCTCGGCCACCAGCACCCGGGCGGTGGCGGCGTTGACGTTGGGGAAGAAGACTCCCTGCACGCAGCCGGTCACCAGCCCGACCCGGGCGCGGCGCTCCCCGGCGGCCGGGAGGCGGGCGGGCAGGCCCGAGGCCAGGCTGGCGGTCCCGATCCGCGGCACCAGCGCGTCGAGCGTGGCGAGCCGCGACGAGACCAGGCGCAGCAGCCCGGTGGCGCGCATCAGCCACTGCAGCCCGCTGCGCGAGTAGAGGAAGAGGAGCGCCGCCGCCAGCCGGAGCCGACGCGGATAGGGGAAGAGGGAGAAGAGCGCGGCGCGGTGGAGCCGATCGAAGAGGCCGCGCGGCACCGCCAACTCGCGCTGGGCCCGGGCCTCCTCGATGACCAGATCGTAGCGGACGCCCGAGGGGCAGGCGGTCATGCAGGCCATGCAGCCGAGGCAGCGATCGAGGTGGAGCGCCACCGGGCCGTCGAACTCCAGCTTGCCGTCGCGCACGCCGCGGAGCAGGTCGATGCGCCCGCGCGGGGAGTCCATCTCCTCGCCCCAGTTGATCCAGGTGGGGCAGACCGGGAGGCAGAAGCCGCAGTGGACGCACTCGTCGAGGTGGCCGCGGGTCGTCACTCAGATGCCTCCGACGAAGCGTCCCGGGGCCAGCCGGCCCTCGGGGTCGAGCCTGGCCTTGAGCCGGCGCATCACCTCGACGGCCGCCGGGGGCGCGCCCCAGGCGTCGAAGCCGGCCCGGACCGCGGGCGGCGCGGCGGCGAGGGTGAGCGAGCCGCCCAGCGCCACCAGCGCCTCGCGGGCCCGCTGCAGCGCGGCCACCGCCGAGGCCGGGTCGGCCGGGGTCCCGCCCGCGAAGCCGCACCCGACCCAGGGATCGAGCACCGCCCAGCCCTGCCCCAGCCCGCCGGCCAGCGGGGCCACCGCCCCGGCGAGCACCTGCTCCAGCGCCGACGGCGGCGCCGCGAGGCGGACCCGCACCGCGCCCGAGGTCCGGGCGGCCTCGTGGCGGGCCCAGAACGCCTCGGCGCCGGCCTCGTCGAGCAGCTCGCCGCGCAGCCCGGCCGCCTGGACCAGCCCGCTGAACCGCCCGGTCTGCTGGCGCACCCCCGGGCCGAACCCCTCGAAGCGCACGCCCAGCCTCAGCGCGCCGCTCCCGGCCAGCAGCATCAGGCTGGCCGGCTCGAGCTGGGCCTCGCGGGTGGCGACCACCAGCGCCCTCGCCTGCCCCCCGGTGATCGGCTCGACAGCCACCGTGGCGCTGGCCTCGGGGAGCGGGTGGAGCCTGAAGGTGACCGAGGTGATGAGGCCGAGCGTCCCGAGCGAGCCGACGAAGAGGCGGGGCAGGTCGAAGCCGGCCACGTTCTTCACCACCTTGCCGCCCCCCCGAGCGGCGGTCCCGTCGGCCCGGACGATGGAGAGGCCGATGATCAGGTCGCGAGCGGTGCCGAAGCGGGTCCGGTGGGCGCCGAAGGCGTTGGCGGCGA
The DNA here is from genome assembly GCA_025360965.1 of Anaeromyxobacter sp. GTDB lineage: Bacteria > Myxococcota > Myxococcia > Myxococcales > Anaeromyxobacteraceae > JADKCZ01. Next base: position 8,054 of record JANYBC010000225.1, read on the forward strand.
CGATGCCGCCCAGGGTGGCCTGCTCGGCGCCGGGCGGATCGAGCCCCAGCCGCTGGCCGTGCGCCGCCAGCGTCCGCTGCAGCGCCGCCAGCGTCAGGCCGGCCTCGGCCACCACGATCTGGTCGGAGGGCGAGTGCTCCACGACGCGGGAAAGCCGCCCGGTGCGGAGCAGCACGTCGACGCCGGCCGGAGGCGCGCCGACGCCGAGGTCGGTGCCGCCTCCCACGAAGACCAGCCGCTGCCGATCGCGGGCGCAGCCTTTCATGACCTCGGCCGCCTCCTCCACCGTGGCCGGTTCGGCCACGGCGCCCGGGGCCACGCCCAGGACGGCCTCGTCGGGCCGGGCGGGACGCGTGGCGGTCACCAGCGCTCCACGAGGCCGGCGGCTTCCGCCGGGTGAGGCCGGTAGGGGCCGGGCCGCTCGCCGCAGAGCCGCGGCGTGGGGAAGACCTTGTCGGGGTTGAAGCGGGCCTCCGGATCGAAGGCGCAGCGGACCAGGAACATGGTCTCGAGATCCTCGGGGGCGAACATGTCGGCCATGTAGGCGGCCTTCTCGGCGCCCACCCCGTGCTCGCCGGTGATCGAGCCGCCCAGCCGGACGCAGAGCCGGAGGATGTCGCCGCCCAGCTTCGCCGCCTTCTCCTCCTCGCCGGGGTTGCGGGCGTCGTAGAGCACCAGCGGGTGGAGGTTGCCGTCGCCGGCGTGGAAGACGTTGGCGACCCGCAGGCCGGCCTCGCCCGCCATCCGTCCGATCTCGCGCAGCACCCGGGCGATCTCGGAGCGGGGGATGACGCCGTCCTCGACCATGTAGTTGGGGCTGAGCCGCCCCACCGCCGCGAAGGCGCTCTTGCGCCCCTTCCACATGAGCTGGCGCTCGGCCTCGTCGACCGGGATCCGGACCTCGAGCGCGCCGGCGCTGCGGGCGATCCCGATGGCGGCGGCCGAGGTGTGCTCCGCCTCGGCCAGCGGGCCGTCGACGTCCATGAGCAGGATGGAGCCGACCTCGGGCCAGTTGAGGCCGGTGGCCGCCTTGGCGGCCTGGATGGCGAGCGTGTCCATCATCTCGATGGCGGCCGGGAGGATGCCGGCGGCGATGATCCCGGAGACCGCCTCGCCGGCCTCGTCGGAGGACGGGAAGGTGGCGAGGAAGGTGCGGGTCGCCTCCGGCTTGCGCAGCAGGCGCAGCGTGACCTCGGTGACGATCCCGAGCATCCCCTCGCTGCCGACCAGAGCCGCCAGCAGGTCGTACCCGGTGGTGTCGGGCGAGGGCCCGCCCAGGTCCACCACCTCGCCGCCGTCGAGCACCAGCCGGGCGCCGAGGACATGGTTCACGGTGAAGCCGTACTTGAGGCAGTGGGCGCCGCCGGAGTTCTCGGCCACGTTGCCGCCGATGGAGCAGATCGACTGCGACGAGGGATCCGGCGCGTAGTACCAGCCCCGCCCCTGCACGGCGCGGGTGACGTCGAGGTTGATGACCCCGGGCTCCAGCCGCACCCAGCCGTCCTCCAGGTTGACCTCCAGGACCCGGCGCATGCGCGAGAGCGCCACCACCACGCCACCCGGCGTGGGGCGGGCCCCGCCGGAGAGGCCGGTGCCCGAGCCGCGCGGGACCAGCGGCACGCCGGCGTCATGGGCCAGGCGCACCACCTCGACCACCTCCTCGGTGGAGGCCGGGAGCACCACCAGGCGGGGGCGGATGCGGCCGTGGGAGAGGCCATCGCACTCGTAGACCGAGAGCCCGGCCGGATCCGAGATGCAGTGGGCCTCGCCCACCACGGCGGACATCCGCCGGGCGAGCTCATCGGTCTCGATCTCCGCGTGCGACTCGGGCATGCGCGGCTCCAGGGGCGTCGTCCTGCCCCACCATCACCTGCGACTACGCGGCGTAGACCTCCAGGGCGGCGGCCACGGCGGCGCCCGGCCGCTGCAGCTTGCCGGCCCGCTTCAAGACCACCTCGAGGGCGGAGAGCACCGCCACCACGCTGTCCTGGCGCGATGACTCGCCCATCAAGCCGATGCGCCAGACCTTGCCGGCCAGCGGCCCGAGGCCGCCGCCGATCTCGATGTTGAACTCGAGCAGCAGGGCCTTGCGGGCGGCCGCCTCGTCGATGCCGGCCGGCACGGTGACGCAGTTGAGCGAGGGGAGCCGGTGCCCCTCCTGGGCGTTGGGGGCGCAGCCGAGCGCCGCCAGCCCGGCCATGAGCGCCTTGCTCTGAAGCCGGTGGCGGGCGAAGCGCGGCTCCAGCCCCTCCTCCAGCACGATCCGGAGCGACTCGCGCAGCGCGTAGACCATGGTGATGGGCGCGGTGTGATGGTAGGCGCGCTTCCCGTCGGCCCAGTAGTCGGCGATCATGCCGAGGTCGAGGTACCAACTCGGGCACTTGCCCTTGCGCCCCTTGACCACCTCGAGGGCCCGCGGCGAGAGGGTCAGCGGCGAGAGGCCGGGCGGGCAGGAGAGGCACTTCTGCGTGCCGCTGTAGACCACGTCTGCGCCCCAGGCGTCGACGGTGACCGGGATGCCGCCCAGCGAGGTGACGGTGTCCACGATCAGCAGCGCGCCGTGATCGTGGCAGAGCTGGCCGAGCCCCTCGAGCGCCTGCTGGGCGCCGGTCGAGGTCTCGGCGTGGACCAGCGCCACCGCCTTCACCTTGCCGGCCTTCTTCAGGGCCTCCTCGATGGCGGCCCGGGAGAAGGTCTGGCCCCACGGGACCTCGAGCTTGACGAGGGTGGCGCCGCAGCGCCCCACGATGTCGGCCATGCGGGTGCCGAAGACGCCGTTGGCGCCGACGATGACGGTGTCGCCCGGCTCGATGACGTTGACGAGCGCCGCCTCCATGCCGGCCGAGCCGGTGCCGGAGATGGCGATGGTGAACTGGTTCTCGGTCTGGAAGACGGCGCGGAGCATCGCCTGGACCTCGTTCATGATGACGAGGAAGGCCGGGTCGAGGTGGCCGATGAGCGGCGTGGCCATGGCGCGCAGCACCCGCGGGCTCACCATGCTCGGGCCTGGGCCGAGCAGCAGCCGCTGCGGGGGGTTGAGCTCGGCGGGGATGGGCGCGGTCATGGACTCTCTCTCCGAAGTGGCGGCGGGGGCGTGGGCAGGCGGGATGTTACCCCCCGCCCCGCTCGGCGACGCAAGTCAAATGACGAGACTTCCCGGCGCCGGCGCAACCGGGTACCTTCCCCCCCCGATGCCCGCCCCCGCCCGCTTCGTCGCCTTCTGCGACGGCTCCGCCCTCGTCAACCCCGGCGGCCCGGGCGGCACCGGCTTCGTGGTGCTCGACCGCTCGCGCCCCGCCGTTCGCTTCGGCGGAACCCGCTGGGTGGTCGACGGCGGCTTCGCCGTCACCAACAACCGGATGGAGCTGCGGGCCGTGCTCGAGGCCCTCGACGGCCTCCCGGCCGGAGAGCAGGTCGAGGTGATCAGCGACTCCCGCTACGTCATCGACGCGCTCTCGAAGTGGATCGCCGGCTGGCGGCGAAAGGGCTGGCGCACCGCCGCCGGCGGGCCGGTGAGCAACCGCGACCTGATCGAGGCCATCGACGTGCGGGCCAGTGCGCTGAAGGTCCGCTACTCGTGGGTGCGCGGCCACGACGGGCACGCCGTCAACGAGGTGGTCGACCTGCTGGCCCAGGCGGCGGCGCGCGGCGCCACCGGGCCGGACCAGGCGGCGGTGACCGCGGCGCTGCGGGCCGAGTCCTTCATCGGCAGCGAGAGCCTGTCGCGGCTCGCCGCCCCGGCTGCTCCCGCCGCGGCGGACCCCCCGATCCCGGCCGCCGCGGGCCAGGCGGCCTTCGACTTCCGGTGAGGTCGTGGCGCCCGGCGCCCAGACCAGTCGAGCGAGGCTGGACCGGCACCGAGGCCCGTGACGCTCCTCACATCTTGCGGCGGCGCCACCAGAAGCCGGCGCCGTCGCGCCTAGCCTGGGTCGCGGCACTAGAGCATCCCCAGCTGCAGCCGCGCCGCCTCGCTCATCCGGGAGGGCTCCCAGGGTGGGTCGAAGACCAGCTCCACCTCGGCCTGCTTCACGCCGGGCACCGAGAGGCACTTGCGCTTCACGTCGTCGACCAGCATGGGCCCGACGCCGCAGCCTGGCGCGGTCAGGGTCATGTGGACCAGCACCCGGTGCCCGCCCTCGACCGGCTCGCTGGCCACCGAGTAGACCAGCCCGAGCTCGACGATCGAGGCCGGGATCTCCGGGTCGAAGACGTCCTTCAGCGCGGTCCAGATCTTCTGCTCGTCGAAGGGTCCCTCCAGCGAGACGGCCCTCGCCGCCGCGGTGGCCTGGGCCTCGGCCACGTACTGCGCGCCGAGGGCGTCAGCGTCCTGCTCGTCGACCCGCAGCAGCTGGCCGCGCTCGGTCATGAGCGTGAAGCTGCCGCCCAGCGACTGCTGCATCACCAGCCAGGTGCCGCCCGGGACCACCGCCACCCCGCCCTGCGGGATGAAGGTGGCCTCGACGTCGCGGATGAGGATGATCGGATCGCGCGCCATCTCGTGCCCCTACTCCGTGCTGGTGATCGGCGTCCCCTGCAACGCCGACCGGAGGGTGTGCCAGGCCAGGCTGGCGCACTTCACGCGGGTGGGGAACTCGTGGACGCCGCCGAAGACCGCCAGCTTGCCGAGCGCCTCCAGGTCGGGGTGCGCACCCGGCCCGCCGGTCACCAGGGCGTGGAAGACCTGGAACATGGCCTCGACCTCGGCGGCGGTCTTCCCCTTCACGAGGCCGGTCATCACCGAGGCCGAGGCGCGCGAGATGGCGCAGCCGGTGCCGGTGAAGCGGGCCTCCAGCACCGTGCCGTCGGCCACCTTCACCTGGAGTATCAGGTGGTCGCCGCAGAGCGGGTTGAGCCCTTCGGCCGAGGCCGTCGCCCCCTCCAGCGGGCCGAAGTTCCGCGGCTTCTTGCCGTGGTCGAGGATCACTTCCTGGTACAGGTCGGTCAGTTCGCTCATGTCAGGAGAAGAGCTTGATGGCGGCGTGCAGGGCGCGGACCAGCGCCTCGACGTCGGCCGGCGTGGAGTAGAGGGCGAAGGAGGCGCGGGCGGTGGCCGCCAGCTTGAAGCGCTGCATGATGGGCTGGGCGCAGTGGTGGCCGGCCCGGATGGCCACCCCCTGCCGATCGACGATGGTGGCGAGGTCGTGCGGGTGGATGTCCCCCACCAGGAAGGAGAGCACCCCGGCCCGCTGCCTCGGCGTGCCGACCAGCCGCACCCCAGGGATGGCCAGCAGCGCCGCCTCGGCCTCGCGCAGCAACCCGGCCTCGTGGGCGGCGATGGCCGGCAGGCCGATGGCGGCCACGTAGTCGAGCGCCGCCGCCAGCCCGACCGCGCCGGCGATGTCGGGGGTGCCGGCCTCGAACTTGTAGGGGACCTCGTTGAAGGTGGTCTTCTCGAAGCTGACCGAGCGGATCATGTCTCCGCCCCCCTGCCAGGGCGGCATGGCCTCGAGGTGCTCTCGCCTGGCCCAGAGCACGCCGATGCCGGTCGGCCCGTAGAGCTTGTGGCCGCTGAAGGCGTAGAAGTCGGCGCCCAGCGCCTTGACGTCGACGCCGAGGTGCGGCGCGCCCTGGGCGCCGTCGACCAGCACCGGGATGCCGCGCGCCCTGGCCAGGGCGATGACGGCCTCGAGCGGCGTCACCGTGCCGAGCGCGTTGGAGACCTGGGTCACCGCCAGCAGCTTCACCTTCGGTCCGAGCAGCCGCTCCAGCGCCGCGAGCTCGAGGTCACCGGCGTCGTCGATGGGGGCCGGCACCACCCTGGCCCCGGTGGCCGCCGCCAGCAGCTGCCAGGGGACGATGTTGGAGTGGTGCTCCAGCGTGGTGACCACCACCTCGTCGCCGGCCTGCAGGCGCGGCCGGCCGAAGCTCTGCGCCACCAGGTTGATGGCCTCGGTGGCGCCGCGCACGAAGACCACCTCGCGCGGATCGGCGTTGAGGAACCTGGCCACGGTGGCGCGGGCCCCCTCGAAGGCCTTGGTGGCCCGCTCGGAGAGGGCGTGCACGCCGCGGTGGACGTTGGCGTTGTCCCGCTCGTAGAAGCGCGAGATGGCGTCGATGACGGCCCGGGGCTTCTGCGTGGTGGCGGCGCTGTCGAGGTAGACGAGCGGCTTGCCGTGGACCTGCTGGTGGAGGGCGGGGAACTCGGCGCGCCGGGCGGCGACGTCGAAGGGTGCGGCGGCGGCGGGCGCGCGGTTCGCGGTGGTGGTGCTCACGCCGCCTCCACCAGCTTGGCCCCGTCGGGCAGCCGCGCGGTGACCAGCGCCCGGGCGTGGGCCCGCAGCGGCTCGGGCCGGAGCAGCTCCACCATGCCGGCCGCGAAGGCGTAGATGAGCAGGCTGCGCGCCGCCGGCTCCGAGAGCCCGCGGGAGCGCAGGTAGAAGAGCGAGGTCGGATCGAGCTGCCCGACCGTGCCGCCGTGGCTGCACTTGACGTCGTCAGCCAGGATCTCCAGCTGGGGGCGGGTGTCGACGGTGGCGTCGTCGGAGAGCAGCAGGTTCGAGCTGGTCTGCTGGGCTGAGGTCTTCTGGGCGCCCGGCGCCACCCGGACCCGGCCGGTGAAGACCCCGCGGGCCCGCCCATCGAGGACGGTCTTGAAGGTCTGGGTGCTGGTGCAGTGGGGGGCGACGTGCTCCACCTGCACGAAGGCGTCGGTGATGCGGGTCCCGCTGGCCATCCCGAGGCCGGAGGCGGTCAGCTCGGCCCGCTCGCCGAGCAGCCGGGCGTGGAGCTCGGCCCGCGCCACCTGGCCACCCAGCGCCAGGCCGTGTGAGGTGAAGCGGCTCTCGGCCGCCTGCTCGACGTGGAGCGAGGCCAGCTCGAAGGTCTCCAGCCCCTCCTCCTGGAAGCGGTAGTGGTTCACCTGGGCGCCTGGCGCCAGCACGATCTCGGCCACCGGCGCCACCAGTGCCCTGGCCCCCTCGGCGGAGAGCGAGTGCTCCACCACCGTCACCAGCGAGCCCTCGCCGGCCACCAGCAGCAGGCGCGGGAAGGTGGCCACCACCTGCCCGGGGAGCGAGGTGAGGTGGAGGATGCGGACCGGCGGCGCCACCGCCCCACCCACCGGCAGGTGGAGCAGCACGCCGTCCTCGAAGAGCGCGGTGTTGGCCGCCACCAGCGAGTGGCGGTCGAGGCGGGCCAGGCGGCCGAGGTGCGGATGGACCAGGTCCGGCACCTCCCGCAGCGCCTCGCCGAGCGAGATCAGCACGGCGCCGGGCGGCAGCCCGGTCACCACCGAGAGGTCGGAGCGGTAGCGGCCGTTGGCGAAGACCAGCTGCGGGCCGTTCCAGGTCCCGGCCTGCGCCAGCAGCGCCACGGCGGCGTCGCCCTGGTCGGGGCGGGCCCGGTCGAGGCGGAGCGCCGCCAGCGTGGCTAGGCTGGTGTAGCGCCAGTCCTCGTGCCGGTTGGTCGGCAGCCCGAGCGAGCGCAGGCCGGAGAGCCCCTCCTCGCGCAGATCGCCGAGCCAGGCCGGATCGTCCGGCCCGATCGTGAAGCCGGCCGCCAGGCTCTCGGTGGCCGGCGAGACGCCTCCCAGGGTCATGAGCGGACCTCGGTGAGCGGCACCGGGGCCTTGTCGCCGGCCCAGGCGTAGCCGGTCTTCTCCAGCTCCAGCGCCAGCTCGCGCCCGCCGCTCTTGACGATGCGGCCGCCCGCCATGACGTGGACCACGTCCGGGGTGACGTAGTCGAGCAGCCGCTGGTAGTGGGTCACCATCAGGAAGGCGCGCTGGCTGCTGCGGAGCGAGTTGACGCCCCCCGACACCACCCGGAGCGCGTCGATGTCGAGCCCCGAGTCGATCTCGTCGAGGATGGCCAGGCGCGGCTCCAGCACCGCCATCTGGAAGACCTCGTTGCGCTTCTTCTCGCCGCCGCTGAACCCCTCGTTGACCGAGCGTGAGCCGAAGGAGGGGTCGAGCTGGACCAGCTTCATCTTCTCCTTGGCCATGGCGAGGAAGTCCATGGCGTCCAGCTCCTCCTCGCCGCGCGCCTTGCGGACGGCATTGAGGGCGGTGCGCAGGAAGTAGAGGTTGCCGACCCCGGGGATCTCGACCGGGTACTGGAAGCCGAGGAAGACCCCGGCCGCCGCTCTCGCCTCGGGGGCCAGCGCCAGCAGGTCCTGCCCAGCGAAGCGGACGCTCCCGGCGGTCACTTCGAAGGACTCGCGGCCCGCCAGCACCCCGGCCAGCG
>JANYBC010000072.1 GCA_025360965.1 Anaeromyxobacter sp.
TCACCACCACCCGGTCGGCGCCGACCACGGTGGAGAGGCGGTGGCGATGACGATCGAGGTGCGCCCCTGCATGAGCCGGCCGAGCGCCTCCTGCACCAGCGCCTCCGACTCGGCGTCGAGCGCCGAGGTGGCCTCGTCGAGCAGGAGCAGGCGCGGGTCCTTCAAGATGGCGCGGGCGATGGCGACCCGCTGCTTCTGGCCGCCGGAGAGCTGCTGGCCGCGCTCGCCCACCTTGGTGTCGAGGCCGTCGGGGAAGGCGAGCACGAAGGCGAGCGCGTTGGCGTTCTCCAGGGCGGCGCGCACCTCGGCGTCGGTGGCGCCGGGGCGGCCGTAGCGGACGTTCTCGGCGATGGTGGTGGAGAAGAGCACCGGCTCCTGCGAGACCACGCCGACCTGGGAGCGGAGCCAGGAGGGGTCGAGCTCGCGGAGATCCACGCCGTCGAGCGTGAGCCGGCCGGCGGCCGGGTCATAGAGCCGCACCAGCAGGGAGCCGAGCGTCGACTTGCCGGAGCCGGAGGGGCCGACCAGCGCCACCACCTCGCCCGGCTCGACCAGCAGGTCCACGCCGTGGAGCACCTCGGTGTCGGGGCGGGCCGGGTAGCTGAAGTGGACGCCCTCGTAGGCGAGCCGGCCGGCCACCTTCTGCAGGGTGCGGCCGCCGCGCAGCAGCATGGCCGGGGCGCGGTCGATGAGCTCGAAGACCCGCTCGGCGGCGCCGAGCCCGCGCATCGACTCGGCCCAGATGTCGGCCAGCGTGCCGAGCCCCATGGCGATGAGCAGCGTGTAGACCAGGAAGGCGGTCAGGGCCCCGGCGGTCAGCTCGCCGGCGGCCACCAGCGAGCCGCCCACGCCGAGCACCACGGCGATGGCGGCGTAGATGCCGGTGTAGGTGGCACCCATGAAGATCGAGCCGGCGGCGGCGCGGGTGCGGGCGAAGCCGAAGGCGGTGGTGACGGCGGCCGAGTAGCGGCGGTCCTCGGCGTCCTCGGCGGCGAAGGCGCGGACGGTGCGGATGGCGGAGAGCGACTCCTCGGCGACGTGGCCGGCGTCGGCCAGCGCGTCCTGCGACTTGCGCGAGAGGCCGCGGATCTTGCGGCCGTAGTAGACGGCGCCGAAGGCCACCGCCGGGACCACCGCCAGCATGACCGCGGTGAGGTGGATCGAGGTGTAGATGAGCAGGGCCAGCGCGCCGATGACCTGGACCACGTTGCGCAGCGCCATGGAGAGCTGCGAGGAGAGGAGCCCCTGCAGCGAGGCGGTGTCGGAGGCGAGGCGCGACTGCAGGTCGCCGGTGCGCTGGGAGTCGAAGAAGGCGACCTCCTGCGAGACCAGCGAGCGGAAGAGCTGCTCGCGGACGCGCTTGACGCCGCGCTCGCCGGCCAGGCTGAAGAGCCAGGCCCGGCCGGCCACGGCGAGCCCCTGCAGGACCGCCAGCCCGCCCATGACGATGGCGGCGTTGCGGACCGTGAAGCCCTCGCGGGCGCCGACGGCGCCGTCGACGATGATGCGGATGCCCTGCGGGTAGGCGAGCGCGGCCAGCGAGCCGAGCAGCAGCAGGGCGGTGGCGCCGACCAGCGTGCCGACCTCCTCCTTGAAGAGGGGCGAGAGGCGGCGCAAGGACGCGCGCGGGGCGACGGCCGGGGCGCGGGAGGGGGCGTGGGAGTGGTCGGACAAGGTCCCCTCTCTTAACGCGGGACGACGAACGGCGCCCGGGGCCCCGTCAGGGGGCCCGGTCAGGGGGCCTGCGTGGGCCCCGTGCCGAGTTCGGGGAAGGCGCCGCGGATTCGCCCCTCGTGGAAGGCGAGGCGCCCGCCGGCCAGTTCCCCGACCAGGGTCGCGGGAGGCGCCGTGGCGAGCCGTCCAGCGTGATCGAGCACGCACCGGCCGACCTGCTCGGAAGGGAGCAGCCGGATGAGCTGGCGGGCCTCGTCGATGGCCTGGTGCCAGCGGACCGAGAGCTCGGCGGCGCGCGGCGTCGGGCCGTCGAACTGGAGCTGGTCGAGCTCGCCCTGCACGTAGCGGGTGCGGGCGGCCTGCTCGATGATGAAGAGCGGCGAGAGGCCGGGGTCCTTCCCGGAGGCTGCCCAGGCCAGGTAGCCGAGCGGCTGGAGCGTGTCGTGGCACTGGATGGTGTCGACCCAGTCGCGGACCTTGCGGCGCCCGGCGAGGGCGAGGACCTTGTTGGTGGCGTGGTCGAAGGGGTGGAGCGTGAGGCCGAAGAGCTCGCTCTCGACCAGCGGGAAGAAGCGGTAGGCGCTGTCCTGGACCCACTGGAGGACCTCGGTCTCGGCGCCGTCGCCCACCTGCGCCTGCACGAACGATGGCGCCTCGCGGCTGGGGGCGACCCGCAGGCCCGCCTCCTGGAGCGTCAGCCTGTCCTGCGCCCAGGTCGCGGCGAGCGCCTCCTCCGTGTCGTGGAAGAGGTCCACGTCCCGTGACATCCGGGCGCCTCCGAGGAGCTCGTTGAGCGCGGCCCCGCCGGCCACGTAGCTCTCGCCGCTTCGCTTCCGCTGCTCCGCTAGGAGGAGGCAGATTCGTCTTTGGAGTGGCGTGAGAGCCATGCCTTGAGTCTCCCAGCTCGACGGAAGCGTTCCAGGTCGGAGCGCTCCTGGATGGCCTCGAGGACCTGCAGCCGCTCAGGATCGGTCCGGGGGTAGTAGTCAGGCCGATAGGACCAGAGGCTCTCGACGCGACACTCGTCCACGAGCGCATCCACCGCGCGGGCCAGTTCCTGCGCCGAGAGCTCGATGGTGGATTCGACTGCGGCCATGAGGAAAACATAACATGAGGACCCGGACTTCAGCCGGATGCGGCGGCCAGCAACGCCGGCCCCCCACCCGGCCGGAAGCTCCAGCTGAGCCGGTGGGGCGCCTCGCCAGTGACGCGCAGGTAGCCGGCGTGGATGCCGTGGAGGTGGTGGGCGGCGCAGAGGCTGGTGAGGTTCTCGCCCACGGTGGGCCCCAGGCGGGAGCGGAAGCGGACGTGGTGGGCGTGGACCGCGGCGCGGCTGCAGCCGGGGACCTGGCAGCGCTGGCGATCGCGGGCGAGGACGCGCTTCTGGACGGTGTTCCGCTCGGCCAGCGCGTCCCCATGCGTGTCGATGAAGTGCTCAGCGATGAGCTGGAGCGCCTCGGCGGGGGAGATGAAGCGGCCGACCGCCTCGCGAGCCGCGCGGAGCGCCTCCTCCAGCAGTGAAGCGACCCGGACGGGGAGGCGCAGGCGCAGCTCGCCCGCCGCGCACATCTGCTCCTCCTCCTCGGCCTCGGCCTCGGCCTCGGTCTCGCGGAGCAGCGCGATGCAGGTGGTCTGTTCGGCGCGCTGCA
>JANYBC010000062.1 GCA_025360965.1 Anaeromyxobacter sp.
GGCGCCGCCCGCTCCCGTCGCCCCGGCTGCCCCGGCCGCTCCCGCCGCCCCCAAGGCCTGACCGGAGGACCTCATGGAAAAGCTCATCCTCCGCCGCGTCGACCGCAACAACGAGGAGATGATCCTCAACTTCGGTCCCCAGCACCCCTCCACCCACGGTGTCATCAACTTCATCGTCGAGACCGACGGCGAGGTGATCCGCAAGGCCATCCCCGACGTCGGCTACCTGCACCGCTCCATCGAGAAGATCGGCGAGAGCACCGGCTGGCACGGCTTCATGCCGTACACCGACCGCATCGACTACGTGGCCGCCATGTTCCCCAACGAGGGGTACGCCATCGCCGTGGAGAAGCTCTGCGGCATCCAGGTGCCGAAGCGGGCCCTCTACCTGCGGGCCATCTCCACCGAGCTCTGCCGTATCGCCAGCCACCTCATCTCGGTGGGCACCATGACCATGGACATCGGCGCCATCACGCCCATGGTCCACGGCGTCCGCGAGCGCGAGACCATCAACGACCTGATCGAGGCGCTCTGCGGCGCGCGGCTCACCTACAACTACCACCGCATCGGCGGCGTGGCCTACGACCTGCCGGAGGGGTGGCGCGACAAGGCGCTGGCCTTCCTCGACCACTTCGACAAGTTCCTCGTCGAGTTCGACCGGCTCATCTCCTTCAACGAGATCTACATCCAGCGGCTCGCCAACGTGGCCGTCATCCCCGGCCCCATGGCCATCGACTACGGCCTCTCCGGCCCCAACCTGCGCGGCTCCGGCGTCGACTTCGACGTTCGCAAGACCCTGCCCTACGGCGTCTACCCGGAGTTCGAGTTCGAGGTGCCGGTCGGGAAGGGCATGTTCGGCACCGTGGGCGACTGCTTCGACCGCTACTACTGCCGAATGCTCGAGATGGGCGAGTCGAGCAAGATCGTCCGCCAGGCGCTCGACCTCATCCAGCACGTCCCCGAGGGGGACATCGTGGCCCCCAAGGTCTCGCGCAACCTCAAGGTCGAGGCCGGCGAGACCCTCTCACGCGTCGAGTCGGCCCGCGGCGAGATGGCCTTCTTCGTGGTGGCCGACGGCACCAACAAAGCCTGGCGGGTGCGCACCCGCACCGGCTCCTTCACCGCCATGGGGATCATCGAGGCCGTCAGCCCGGGCCTGATGGTGGCCGACCTGGTGGCCCTGATCGCCTCCCTGGACGTCGTCGCCCCGGAGATCGACCGCTAATGCTCTCCTCGCCGCAGCGAAAGCCCTTCTCGCCCCGCGCCGTTCTGGTCATCACCCTGGCCGTGGGGGTTCTGCTGTTCGGCGCCCTCTTCACCGGGATCCTGGTGCTCACCGCCGCCATCAAGCCGGTGATGATCGCCGCCTTCCTCCGCCAGGTGGTCGGCGTCGACCCGGCCACCTGGCCGCACACCACCCTGGTCACCTGGGTCTCGATGGCGATCACCGCCCTCATCCTCCTGACCTTCGGCGCCGTCATCTCCGGCGCCACCGTCTGGTGGGAGATGCGGGTCAGCGCCCGCATGCAGAGCCGCATCGGCTACAACCGCGCCGGCGCCGGCGGCTTCCTCCAGTGGATCGCCGACGCCGTCAAGCTGCTCTTCAAGGAGGACCTGATCCCGGCCGAGGCCGACCAGCTGCTCTTCCGGGTCGCTCCCTACTTCGTCATGACCGGGTTCGCGCTCACCTTCGTGGCCCTGCCCTTCGGCGAGGGCCTGGTGGCCGCCGACCTCAACGTCGGCATCTTCTACATGGTGGCCGTGACCGCCCTGGTGGTGGTCGGCATCCTGCTGGCCGGCTGGTCCTCCAACTCCAAGTGGGCGCTCTTCGGCGGCATGCGGGCCGCCGCGCAGGTGGTGAGCTACGAGATCCCGGCCGGCATCGCCATCATGGTGCCGGTGCTGATGGCCGGGACCCTCTCGATGCAGGGGATCATCCGGGCTCAGGGGGCCTGGCCGTGGCAGTGGTTCGTCTTCACCAACCCAGCCGCCACGGTCGCCTTCCTGATCTTCTTCATCTCGCAGCTGGCCGAGGGCAACCGCACCCCGTTCGACCTCCCCGAGGCCGACTCGGAGCTGGTGGCCGGCTACCTCTCCGAGTACTCGGGCTTCCGCTTCGCACTCTTCTTCCTCGTCGAGTTCGGCAACCTCTGGGTGATGGCGGCGGTGCTCACCACCCTCTTCCTGGGCGGGTGGCAGATCCCGTGGGTGAGCGCCGCAGACTGGACCGCGGCCCGGGGCGCGCTTGGCGACCTCCCCGGCGCCGGCTGGTGGGGGCTGCAGCTGCTCTCCATGCTGGTGATGGTGCTGAAGACCCTGGTGGTCCTCAACGTCATCGTCTGGATCCGCTGGACCCTGCCGCGCATCCGCATCGACCAGATGATGAACCTCTGCTGGAAGTACCTGGTGCCCTTCGCCTTCGCCGCCTTCGTCTTCACCCTGCTCTGGCAGGTGCTGCTGGCGCGGGTCCCGCTCCTCGCCACCTTCACCGGCTTCATCATGACCGGCCTCTTCGTGGCGATGGCTGCCCTCTTCGGCCGGCAGGTCAAGGCCAACATCGCCGCGTCCGGCGACCACGTCGACCTCACCAACTGGTGAGCGGAGCCGCCATGTCGATGACCCTCAGCCAGTACTCGGGTGGTTTCAGGAAGACGGCCGTCTCCTTCTGGCACGGCCTCTCCATCACCATGTCGCACCTCTTCCGGCGCCCCAGTACGGTCCAGTACCCGGACCGGACGCCGCAGCCGGTGCGCGACATGCTGCCGCCGCGCTACCGCGGCTTCCTCGAGGTCGACACCGCCATCTGCACCGGCTGCCAGGCCTGCGAGCGGGCCTGCCCCATCGCCTGCATGCAGATCACCCTGGAGAAGGACCCCACCAACCCGAAGCAGCGGCTGGTGACCCAGTTCGACATCGACGAGGCCAAGTGCATGTACTGCGGCCTCTGCGTCGAGCCCTGTCCGACCGGCTCGATCCAGCACACCCGCGAGTTCGAGGCCTCGATGCGGAACATCCGCAACCTGGTCTTCCGCTGGGCCGATCCGCTCAAGCCCTTCCCGGTCTACAAGGTCGAGAAGGGGGCCGAGTACTTCCCGCGGGCGCCGCTCGGCTCGCTGGTGCGCGCCAAGCTCGACAACCTCCGCTGGGACGAGGAGGCGGTGGAGTACCTGCCGCCGGCGCCGCCGGCCCCCGTGGCCGCCCCGGCGCCGGTCGCTGCCGCCGCGGCGGCCCCGCCGCCGGCCGCTCCCACCACCCCCGAGACGAAGTAGGAGCCCACCATGACGCAGACCACGGGCAAGCTTCTCGGCTGGATCCTCGGCACCGCGCTGGCCATCGGCTTCGTGGTGGTGATGGGCCAGCTCGCCATCGGGCCGGCCGCCCAGTCGATGGTCCCGGCCCCCGCCACCAGCGCCGGCCTCACCGAGGTGCTCTTCTACGTGCTGGCCGGCGTGACCATCGCCGGCGCCGCCGGCGTGGCCCTCTCCCACAACATCCTCTACAGCGCCATCGGCCTGCTCATGGCGCTGCTCGGGGCCGGCTCGCTCTACGTCTTCCTCTCGGCCGACTTCCTGGCCGTGGCCCAGTTGCTCATCTACATCGGCGGCGTGCTGGTGCTGGTGCTCTTCGCGGTGATGCTGACCAACCGCATCACCGAGATCACCGTCTCCAACACCAGCCTCGGCCTCTGGGGCGGGCTCATGCTCTTCGTGGCGGTGGCTCCGGTGCTGCTGGCGGTGGCGCTGGTCACCCCCTGGGCCACCATCACCCCGGCGGCGGCCGCCCACACCACCGAGACCATCGGCGACGCCCTGCTCTCCAGGTGGCTGCTCCCCTTCGAGGTCGCCTCGCTGGTGCTGCTGGCCAGCCTGGTCGGCGCCGTCGCCATCGCTCGCAAGGAGATCAAGGCCGACTGAGCCCCCGGGCCGGTCACCACCTTTCGGCCGCCGCGGCGGCCCTGGAGACAACCATGCAGATCTCCCTCTCGCACTTCCTCATCGTCGGCGCCCTGCTCTTCTGCTTCGGCCTCGTCACCGTGACCACCCGGCGCAACGCCGTCGGCGTGCTGATGGGCGTCGAGCTGATCCTCAACGGCGCCAACGTCAACTTCGCCGCCTTCAACCACTACGTGGTGGGGGGCGTCTCCGGGCAGATCTTCGCCCTCTTCGTCATCGTGCTGGCCGCGGCCGAGGCCGCCGTCGGCCTGGCCATCGTGCTGGCGGTCTTCCAGACCTTCAAGACCATCGACGTCCGCTACGCGGACCTGATGCGGGAGTGACATGGGACACGAATCCACCCAACTGGTGCCGGTCGTGGTGACGCACGCCACCTGGCTGTGGCTCATCCCGCTCTTCCCGCTGGTCGGCGCCACCATCAACGCCCTGCTCGGCTGGAAGCTCCAGGCCATGTTCGGCGAGCCGGGGAAGATGAAGGGCGGGCGCGGCAAGCAGCTGGTCCACTCCATCGCCGTGGCCGCCATGATGGCCTCCTTCGCGGTGGCCGCCTACTCGTTCGTCCAGCTCAAGGGGCTGCCGGCCGAGGAGCGCTTCCTCCAGCAGACGCTCTGGAACATGTTCACGGCCGGCCGGCTCTCGGTCGACCTGGCCTTCTCGCTGGACCAGCTCTCCATGCTGATGGTGCTGGTGATCACCGGCATCGGCACGCTGATCCACGTCTTCTCGATCGGCTACATGGCGGAGGAGCCGGCCTACTGGCGCTTCTTCAGCTACCTGAACCTCTTCGTCTTCGCCATGCTGCTGCTGGTGATGGGCGACAACTTCGCCGTCATGTTCTTCGGCTGGGAGGGCGTCGGCCTCGCCTCCTACCTGCTCATCGCCTTCTGGTACACCGATCCCGAGAAGGCCGCCGCCGGCATGAAGGCCTTCGTCGTCAACCGCTTCGGCGACTTCGGCTTCATCATCGGGCTGATGCTGCTCTTCTGGGGGCTGGGCGGCGCCTGGCAGGCCCGCCCGGGCCTGGTGCGCAACCTCGACTACGTCGCCAGCGTGGAGATGAACAGCAACGCCGGCGCCTCCACCGCCGCCGAGTCGGAGGCCCTGGCGCCGCGGGTCCACGGGGTCAAGGTCGGCCCGACCATGAACTTCCGCGAGCTGCGCGACCAGGTGGTCATCGAGGCCACCGGGGTCAAGGAGCACCTGGCCGGCACCACCGTCTGGGGCGTCTCGCTGCTGACCCTCATCGGCATGCTGCTGTTCGTCGGCGCCATGGGCAAGTCGGCCCAGATCCCGCTCTTCGTCTGGCTCCCCGACGCCATGGCCGGCCCCACCCCGGTCTCGGCCCTGATCCACGCCGCCACCATGGTGACGGCCGGCGTCTACATGGTGGCCCGGCTCAACTTCCTCTTCGTGATGTCGCCGAGCGCCATGGGCTGGGTGGCGCTGATCGGCGCGCTCACCGCCATCTTCGCCGCCACCATCGGGTTCTTCCAGTACGACATCAAGAAGGTCCTGGCCTACTCGACGGTCTCGCAGCTCGGCTTCATGTTCATCGGCGTCGGCACCGGCGCCTACTGGGCAGGCGTCTACCACCTGCTGACCCACGCCTTCTTCAAGGCCACCCTCTTCCTCGGGTCGGGCTCGGTGATCCTCGGCTGCCACCACGAGCAGGACATGCGGAAGATGGGCGGGCTGAAGAAGCACATGCCCATCACCCGGTGGACCTACCTGATCGCCACCGTCGCCATCGCCGGCTTCCCGGTCGCCAACGGCTTCTACTCGAAGGACGAGATCCTCTGGAAGGCCTTCACGAGCCACCACCTGGCGCTCTTCGGCGTGCCGACGCCCTGGCTCGGGCCGCTCATCTACGTGGTCGGCCTGATCGCCGCGACCGGCACCTCCTTCTACATGTACCGGTCCTACTACATGACCTTCACCGGCGAATACCGCGGCGGGGGTGACCACCACGCCGCTCCCGCGGGGATTGCCCACACCGACCACCACGCCGCTCCCGCGGCGACTGCGGATCACGGGGCGCACGCCGCCCCGGCCGACGACCACGGCGGCGGGCACCACGGCGGCACCCCGCGCGAGTCGCCCTGGCAGATCACCCTGGTGCTGGCCATCCTGGCCGCCGGCTCGGTGCTCACCCTCTTCCTCGGCATCCCGGTCCTCTGGCAGCACACCTTCGCGCACGCCAGCACCGCTCCGCTGCTCGAGCACTGGCTGGAGCCGGTGCTCTCCGCCAAGGTGGAGTTCGGCCACGGCACCCCGGCCATGGAGTGGCTCTTCCAGGGGCTCGGCGTCCTGGCCGCCACCGTCGGCTTCGTGGCCGCCCGCGCCGTCTACAAGGACAACAAGAACGAGGCGGCGCTCAAGGCCATGATCGAGCGCTGGAAGGGCGTCTGGACCGTCGTCTACAACAAGTACTACGTCGACGAGCTCTACGAGGTGATCGTGCTGCGCCCGGCCGCCCGGGTGGCCAGCGCCTTTTCCTGGTTCGACGGCAGGATCCTCGACGGCCTGGTGCACGCCGTGGCCGCCGTCACCAAGGCCTTCGCCAACCTCGACGGCGCCATCGACAAGTACGTGGTCGACGGCGCGGTCAACGGCCTGGCCTCCGTCATCGGGTGGGCCGGCGGAGCGCTGCGCCACCTCCAGACCGGCCGCATCCAGACCTACCTCTACGGCGCCCTCGGCGGCGCCCTGGTGGTGGTCCTCGTCAACTTCCTGATCAGCTAGCGCTCAAGGAGCCCGCCTCATGTACCTCTTCACTGACGGAAACGTCCTCAGCCTGGCCACCTTCTTCCCGCTCGCCGGCGCGGTGCTCATCGTGCTGCTGATGATCGGGCGCGCCATGGCCGGACTCGGCAAGCAGCTCGTCGACCAGGCCAGCCGCTGGATCGCGCTCATCACCAGCGGCCTCTCCATGGCCGCCGCCATCGCCGCCTGGTCGATGTTCGACGGGACCAACCCGGCCGTGCAACTGGTGTACAAGGCGGTCTGGATCCGGGACTTCAACGTCGAGTACTTCGTCGGCGCCGACGGCCTCTCCATCTCGATGATCCTGCTCTCCGGGCTCATCTCCTTCATCGCCACCATCGCCTCGATGCCCTGGTGGGGCAGCCACCAGGCCAACCAGATGGCCGGGATGCACGACGACGGCCACGACGACCCGCACCACCCCAAGCACTTCTCGGTGCGCATGGTCCCCGGCTACATGGCCATGCTGCTGCTGCTGCAGACCGGCATGATGGGCACCTTCGCCTCCCTCGACATGTTCCTCTTCTACGTCTTCTGGGAGGTCATGCTGCTGCCGATGTACTTCCTCATCGGCGTCTGGGGCGGACCGCGCAAGGAGTACGCGGCCATCAAGTTCTTCCTCTACACCCTGGCCGGCTCGGTGCTGATGCTGCTGGCCATCATCGCCATCTACTACACCAGCCTGCCGGCCCTGCTGGCCGACGGCTCGATGTCGAAGCTCCACACCTTCAACATCCTCGAGCTGACCCGCCAGGCCCAGAGCGGCCTCTTCGCCGGCGCCGCCCCCATCCTCGGCTTCGCCTTCTCCAAGATCGTCTTCATCGGGCTCTTCATCGGCTTCGCCATCAAGATCCCCATGTTCCCCTTCCACACCTGGCTGCCCGACGCCCACGTCGAGGCCCCCACCCCCATCTCGGTCATCCTGGCCGGCGTGCTGCTGAAGATGGGCATCTACGGCATCCTCCGCTTCAACTACGCCATCCTGCCCGACGCCACCGCCTGGGCCGCCAACGCCATCGCCATCTTCGGCGTCATCAACATCATCTACGCGGCCTTCGTCTGCCTGGCGCAGAAGGACCTGAAGAAGCTGATCGCCTACTCCTCGGTCTCGCACATGGGCTTCTCGCTGCTGGGGATGGCCGCCATGACGCCGCAGGGGATCTCCGGCGCGGTCCTCAACCTCTTCACCCACGGCATCATCAGCCCGATGCTCTTCCTCATCGTGGGCGTGATCTACGACCGCGCCCACCACCGCGAGATCGAGAAGTTCGGCGGCCTGGCCGGCGTGCTCCCGGAGTACAGCGCCATCATGGGGCTGGCCTTCTTCGCCTCGCTCGGCCTCCCCGGCCTGGCCGGCTTCGTCTCCGAGTTCATGGTCTTCTCGGGCGCCTTCCCGGTCTTCACGACCTACACCATCATCTCGGCCACCTCGGTGATCATCACCGCGGCCTACTACCTCTGGGCCATCCACCGGATGTTCCTCGGCAAGCTCAACCCGGCCTACGCCGGCTACCCCGACCTGGTCTGGCGCGAGCGGCTCACGCTCTACCCGCTGGCCGCCTTCTGCATCGTCCTCGGGGTCTACCCGCAGATGATCCTCTCGGCGGTCAACGGCTCGCTGCACGCCCTGATCCGGAACATCCACCCGCTGTAGCGGCGACACGGGAGCCGACGTGACCAACCTCCTGTCTCTCGTCGACGTGAACCTGGCCTCGGCCGCGTCGTTCCGGCCCGAGCTGGCCCTGACCTTCGGGACCATGGCCATGTTCATCCTCGACCTGTTCTGGAAGAACCACCCGGCCAGGCCGGCGCGGCTGGCGACCGGCGCCCTGCTGGTGCTGGGGGTGGCCGCCGCTCTCCTCGTCAGCCAGCCGACGGCGCCGGGCTCCCTCTTCAACGGGATGATCGCCACCGACGGGTTCGCCACCTTCTTCAAGTGGCTCTTCCTGCTGGCGGCCGGCCTGACCGTGCTGATCTCGGCGCCCGGCAAGGACTTCCCGCCAGCGCGGCTCGGCGAGTTCTACGCCCTGCTCATGGCCATGGTGCTCGGCCTCTTCCTCATGGCCAGCGCCACCGACCTGCTCATGGTCTACCTCTCCATCGAGCTGGTCTCGCTGGTGAGCTACGTGCTGGCAGGCTTCAAGAAGGGCGACCGCCGCGCCGCCGAGGCCTCGCTGAAGTACGTCATCTACGGCGGCGTCGCCTCCGGCGTGATGCTCTTCGGCATGAGCTACCTCTTCGGCCTGCTCGGCACCACCAGCATCGGCCAGCTGGCCGGCCGCATCCAGCACCTCCAGGCCTCCGGCCTCCCGGCCGCGGCCACCAAGCTCACGCTGGTGGTGGCCATGGTGCTGATCACCGCCGGCGTCGGCTACAAGATCGCCGCGGTGCCCTGGCACATGTGGTGCCCCGACGTGTACGAGGGGGCCCCGACCCCGTTCACCGCCTTCCTCTCGGTCGGCCCCAAGGCGGCCGGCTTCGCGGTGGCGCTCCGGCTCTTCTACGGCGCGCTCTCCGGCCCTTCGGCGGTGACCGCCGGGTTCGGCGAGGCGGTCGGCGGCCTGCCCTGGCCGGCCATCATCGGCGTCATGTCGGTGGCCACCATGACGCTGGGCAACTTGACGGCGCTGGCGCAGACCAACCTGAAGCGGCTGCTGGCCTACTCCTCGATCGCCCACGCCGGCTACCTGCTGATGGGGCTCTCGGCCGCCTCGGATCGCGGCGTCCAGGCGATCATGATCTACCTGCTGATCTACGTGGTGATGAACCTGGGCTCCTTCCTGGTCGTCATCCTGGTCGCGGAGGCCACCGGCTCGGAGTCGATCCTCGACTACCGCGGCCTGGCCAAGCGCCACCCCCTGGCTGCCACCGCCTTCGCGGTCTTCCTCTTCTCGCTGACCGGCATCCCGCCCTTCGCCGGCTTCGTCGGCAAGTGGTACCTCTTCGTGGCCGTCCTGGATCGCGTCCCGGGCCCCGGCGGCAACTGGTACGCGGTGCTGGCCATCATCGGGGCGCTCAACAGCGCCGTCTCGCTCTACTACTACGTGCGGGTGGTGCGGGCGATGTTCATCGACCAGCCCTACGCCGAGCCGCGCCAGGCCCCGGCCACGCCCCTCATGTACCAGCTGCTGCTCTCGGCCTCGGCCGTGGCGGTGCTGGTCTTCGGCCTCTGGTGGACCCCGATGATCGACTGGACCAGCGCCTCGCTGCAGATCTTCAAGGGGTGAGGCCAGGCCGCCCGCGGCCTGCGGGCGCAGTTCACAGGAAGCCGGTGCGCCTTGACGAACGAACCGCAGCACGTCGAGCGGAGGCGGGACCGCCGGCACCCGTTCCGGGTGCGGCTGGTGCTCTCCAGGGGCGGCCAGGAGCTGGAGGCGCAGACCGAGGACGTCAGCTTCGCCGGCGTCTTCATCCGCATGGACACGCCGCTCCCGGTCCGGCAGCTGGTGCGGCTCAAGCTGACCCTGCCCCCCGAGGGTGACGCCCTGGCGGTGATGGGGATGGTGGCGCGCCACTTCCCGGCCCGGGACGGCCTCCCACCCGGGGTCGGGATCCAGTTCTACTCGCTGGCCACCGAGGAGCGGCGGCGCTGGAACCACTTCATCCGCTACGTGGTCTCGAGCAGCGAGGTCACCTCCCCCATCCCGCTGGCCCCGCCGCCCACCCCGGTCTTCGAGCCGGGCGACCTATTCGGGCCGGATGAGCCGCTCGAGGCGGTCGAGGTGGTCGAGCCGGCCGAGCCGATCCGGCGCAGCTTCCCGCGCTCCGCGGCCACCCTCCAGGTCCGCCTCGACTCGGTCGACGACCTGGAGATGCTCTACACGCGCAACGTCTCCAAGGGTGGGCTCTTCTTCGGCACCACCCACGACCTCCCGGAGGGGACGCAGCTCAAGGTGAGCGTCATCCACCCGAAGTCACACGAGCACTTCCCCCTCGAAGCGACGGTCCGCTGGCGCGACACCTCGGCCGAGCCGGGGCTCGGCCTCGAGTTCGTCCAGTTCACCGACCAGCGGCGCCAGGAGTTCTTCGAGTTCATCCGCTCGGAGATCCCGGTCGAGGAGGTGGTCTACGTCTCGGTGGGAGATCCCCACCTGACCCACTTCACGCCGCCGGGCTGAGGTCGAACCCGAGGCCGTTCCCCGGTCCCTTTCCCCGGTCCCAGAGACGTGAGGCGCCCGCCCTCAGGGCCGGCGCCGCTCCAGCGCGGCGAGCGCCTCGGGCGTCATGCTGACCATGCCGAGGTGGCGGTCGGGCGAGATGTCGGGGCCGTGGTAGTCGGAGCCGGCGGTGCAGACCAGGCCATTGGCCTCGGCGGCCCGCTGGTACTTCTCGCGCACCGAGGGGTTCTGGTCGGGATGGATCACCTCGATGCCGGCCACGCCGGCCGCAGCGAGCCGGGCCACCTCGCCCATCTCCAGCCTGGAGACGCCCGGGTGGGCGATGGTGACGGTGCCGCCCGCGCCGCGCACCAGCGCAACGGCGTCGGCCGCCTCGAGCCGGTAGCGCTGCACGTAGGCCGGCTGCCCCTCGCCGAGGTAGCGGTCGAAGGCCTCCTTGACGGTCGCCACCGCACCGCTGGCGACGATGGCGCGGGCCACGTGGGGGCGGCCGATGGTCTTGCCACCCGAGTGGCTCTCGATGGCCTCGGCGGTGACGTGGACCCCGAGCGCCGCCAGCCGCACCACGATCTGCCCCATGCGCACGCGCCGCTGCGCCGCCAGGAAGTCCTCGAAGTCGCGCAGCGCCGGCGAGGCCGGGTCGACGAAGTGGCCGAGCAGGTGGACCTCGTGCCGCTCCAGGAAGGCAGAGAGCTCGATGCCCGGGACCAAGCGAACGTTGACCCGCTGCGCCGCCTCGGCGGCCGCCGGGAGCCCGGCCACGGTGTCGTGATCGCACAGGGCCCAGACCGAGCAGCCCGCTGCGCTGGCCCGCGCAGCCACTTCGGCCGGCGTGAACTGACCGTCGGACGCCAGCGAGTGGCTGTGGAGATCGATGATGCCGGTTCCGCCCATTGGTCCGCACCTCCGCCTGTGCTACGGTCCGAAGCCAACCCCGGTCATAACCTGCGGAGCGCCAGATGCAGCACGTCCTCCGGATTTCCCGAAAGATCGACTATGGCCTGCGGGCCATGATCTACCTGTCGTCGATCCCCATGGAGTCGGTGGTCCCGTTCCGCGAGATCGCCCGGCAGATGGATGTGCCGGAGGACTTCCTCGCCAAGATCCTCAAGACCCTGGTCGACCAGACGCTCGTCAAGTCGACGCGCGGCCCGCACGGCGGCTACGCCCTGGCGCGGACCCCTGCCGACATCTCCTTCCTCGACGTCATCGAGGCGGTGGAGGGGCCGGTGGCCCTCAACGTCTGCCTCGACGGCGAGGACGCCTGCGGCCACAGCACCGCCTGCACCATGGTCGACGTCTGGCGCCAGGGGCAGGAGCGGATGCTCGACGTCTACCGGCAGTCGAAGCTGTCGGACCTGGCCTTCAAGTCGAACGCCAGCGGGCAGGTCGGGCTGGTCCAGCTGGCCATGCCGGCTGCCGCGGCGTCGCGGCCGTCATAGGCGCGACGGCCAGCCGACTCCTGGAGGTCGCGCAGCTTGCCCCCGGCCCAGCACTGCGGCAGCGCCAGCACGGCCAGCGCGATCGGATACCAGGCCGGGCCGAGGCCCTTGCCCCAGGTGGCCACCACCCCGACCAGACCCATCAAGGTCCCCATGACGCCGAGGATCAGCGCGTGCTTCATGGGGCGCTGCGGGGCCAGGGCCTCGGTGAGGTAGGCGCCTCCGACGCTCAGGACGACGCGATAGGAGGTGGCGATCAGGCTCAGCCGGTCGTCGATGGGGACACCCCACGGTGGGAAGACTCCGACGGAGTGCAGCACGACGTCGACGGCCGTGGTGAGGACGACGATGGCCACCAGGCCCGCCGCGACCGCGCCGATGCTCTTCTTGGTGCCGGTCTTCCTGGTTCGAACTCCTTGTTGGTCGGCCCGCTCACCCCTCGAGCGCCTTGGCGAGCTTGCCGAGCTGGCTCTCCCAGCCCATCCGCGCCATCTCGGTCCAGCGCTCGTCGTGCATCGCGTCCAGGGTCACCACCATCCTCACGCCGGATCCGATCGGCCGGAGCTCGACGAGGCCCGCCACCGCGTAGGGTTCGACGCCCGGGACGAAGTCGACCAGGCTCTGGTAGGCGAGGCGCTGCTGCGACACGACCTCGGTGTAGGTGACCCTCTGCTCGGTCGAACGAGGCATCCCCGCCCTCTTCATGAACTCGACCTGCTCGGGGGCGGTCGCGATCATGGCGTACTCCCAGAGGCCGCCGGGGCGCAGGTCGAGCGTGCGGACCTTGATGGAGAAGCCCTCCGGGCCCCACCAGGACTCGAGGCCGTCCTTGGTGGTCCAGAGATCCCACACCTCTTCGACGGAAGCCTGGTAGATCCGCTCCAGCGTGATGGTGCGCCTCGGTGCCGCGGTCCTGTCCGAGTTGGTCATCTGGTCTTCTCCTCTGGCCTGGTTCCCCTGGCCTTCTTCCTGCGTTCGAGCGCCTCGCCAAGGGAGTCGAGCCGTGCCTCCCAGAACCGACGGTACTGGCCGACCCAGTCATCGAGTTCGCGGAACGGCTCGGGGCGGAGGGAGTAGAGGCGCCGCGGCCCCTCCGAACGGACCTTGACGAAGCCGGCCTGGTGCAGGATCCGGAGATGACGTGAGACGCCCGACTGGTGGATGTCCATCAGGTCGACGATGGCGTTCACGGCCAGATCGCCGCCGCGGAGCACCTCGACGATGCGGAGGCGCGTGGGGTCCGCCAGGGCCTGGATGGTCGTCATCTGCATCATGGTGTATATGCATAATATCGCATATGAACGCTGTCCAGCCGATCGGCCATCCCGGCGCCAGCAGGCCCCCCCCCCTGCCATCGACATGGACTTGGCGCGGTTCAGCTCGAACCTCGAGCACGGCTCGGCTCGGGCGCCTTCCAGAGAGGCTCCTCGCCGCTTGCGACGAGGGCACCAGAAGCCGGCCTCGTCGCGGCTACCCGTACTCCTTCAGCAGCGCGTTGGCCGCGGCCGGGTCGGCCTGGCACTCGAGCAGCGCCTTCAGCATGAGCGGCGCCACCAGCGTGGCGTCCGACTCGATCACGTACATGGGCGTGTCGCGGGTCAGCTTGTCCCAGGTGATCTTCTCGTTGGGGGTGGCACCCGAGTAGGAGCCGTACGAGGTGGTGGAATCGGAGATCTGGCAGAAGTAGGCCCAGGGCTTCACCGGCTGCGCCAGGTCGTACTTGATCGACGGCACCACGCAGATGGGGAAGTCGCCGGCGATGCCGCCGCCCACCTGGAAGAAGCCGATCCCCTTCCCCTTCGAGAGCTCCTGGTACTGGTCGTAGAGGGCGACCATGTACTCGATGCCCGACCTGACGATGAGCGGGCTGCACTCGCCGGTCTTGACGTGCGAGGCGAAGATGTTGCCGAAGGTCGAGTCCTCGTGCCCCGGCACCACGATGGGCAGGTTGGCCCTGGCGGCCGCCAGCAGCCAGCAGGCCTCCGGGTCTCCCTGGTAGGACTCCCTGGGCAGCTGCTGGATCACCTCGTAGAAGTACTCGTGCCAGAAGCGGCGCTTGTTGCCGGTGGTCGCCTCGGTCCACATCGGCACGATGAACTTCTCCACGGCGCGGAAGGCCTCGTCCTCCGGGATGCTGGTGTCGGTCACCCGGCGCATCCGCTCCTCGAGGATCCTGGTGTCGTCGTCCTTGGTGAAGTAGCGATACTCGGGGAAGTCCTTGTAGGCGTGGTGCGCCACCAGCCGGAAGAGCGACTCCTCCAGGTTGGCGCCGGTGACCGAGAGGCCGTGGATCAGCCCGGCGCGGATGGCCGGCGCCAGCGTGATGCCGAGCTGCGCCGACGACATGGCCCCGGCCACCGCCCAGAACATCTTTCCGCCGCCCTCGACGTGGCGCCAGTAGGCCACCAGCGCGTCGCGGGTGGCCCGGGCGTTGAAGTTCTTGTAGTTCTCGAGGATGAACCGGAGGATCGGCTGGGGGGCGGTCGGCATGGGCGAGGTTCTAGCATGCCTCGGGCCGGGCACCAGCCGTTCCATTCACCGCTGATCCCGTGGGGTTAGGGCTCGGCCGAGAGCTTCTCCAGCAGCGCCTTGAGCTCGGGGTTGGAGAGCAACTCGGTGGCCTGCAGCCGCGCCTTGGCGGCTGCGTCGCCGGCCCCGCTGGCGCCCTTGTCGAGCGCCGCCTTGAGCCCCGACCGCTCCAGCACCTTGCCCCAGCCCGGGTCTCGCAGCAGCCGCTCGCGCTTGGCCGGATCCCTCCAGAGCTCGCCGAGCCGCCGCAGCGTCCGCGCCGCCTCGGGATCGGCCGCCTCCAGCAGGTCGTGGCGCGCCGCCAGCGCCGCCGCCCGCGAGCCACCGCTCTCGATCCGCAGCGAGCCGAGCGCCAGCTTGCCCCCGAGCAGCGAGAGCAGGGCGAGGAAGACCCAGGCCACCAGCGTCCCCTTGGCGGCGCCGAGCAGGGCGCCGAGCAGCCGGTCGAGCCTGCCGGGCCGCTCCTCCTCCCCCTGCACCGCCCGCCGGATGGCCCGCGCCAGCAGCGCCACCAGCAGCCAGGCGGCCACGAAGGTGCCGGCGATCACCAGGGCGCGGCTGGTCGCCGAGGTGACCTCGAGCTGGCGCGCGAACTGCGGTGCGAGGAAGCGGGCCGCCGCCCAGCCGGCCACCACCCCGGCCAGCTTGAGCACCTGCCGGAGCGCGCCGCTGACGGCGCCGGCGATCGCCGCCAGGAGCACCACCGCCAGCAGCGCGAGGTCGAGCGTCGCCAGGGGCTCCCCCTACTTGATCCGGTAGTCGCCCTTGGCGCGGGTCTTCTCCAGCTCGGCGCGGACCATCTCCAGCGCCTCCTTGAAGCGGGCGTTGCCGGCCTCGTACATGAGCGCGCCCTTGAGGGCCCGCTCGGCCGCCTCCCAGCGCTGCGCGTTGATCTCGATGAGCGCCGACGCGTAGAACTTCCGGCCGTTGGGCGTCTGCCCCATCTGCTCCTCGAGCTTCCGCTTCTGATCGGCCTGCACCGCCGATTCCTCGGCCTCGGTGAAGCGCAGCTTCTTCAGGCGGTCCGGGCCGGTCACGTCGGCCTGGTACCTGACCCGCTTCTGGTCGTCGCGCAGCACCGTGTAGGCCTCGTTGATGCGCCGGTAGACGCGCCCGATCATGTCGCGCACCGCGGCGTTGTCCACCGCGGCGTAGCGGTCGGGGTGGTAGAGGCGCGACTCCCGGTAGTAGGCGGCCTTGACGTCTGCCACCCCGGCGCCCGGCGCCAGCTTGAGCACCCCGT
Source organism: Anaeromyxobacter sp. (assembly GCA_025360965.1). Taxonomy (GTDB): domain Bacteria; phylum Myxococcota; class Myxococcia; order Myxococcales; family Anaeromyxobacteraceae; genus JADKCZ01. Next base: position 16,049 of record JANYBC010000062.1, read on the forward strand.
AGTAGTCGAGCTGGTCGAGCACGGTGGCCAGGGTCTCGACCTCGATGAGGAACTGCGCGTCCATGAGCGCCCTCTACCGCCCCACCACACCGGGCGGCTGGCGACTGGAGAGCTCCATGCCGGCGTTGTCGTCGACGGCCTTCTTGAGGTCCTGCTCGCTCAGGCCGGAGGAGAGGCTGATGGTGGAGGAGGTCCGCTGGCCGGTCTCGAGATCGGTGGCCGAGACGTTGACGATGCCGTTGGAGTCGATCTCGAAGGTGACCTGGATCTGCACCTCACCGCGATAGCTGACGCGGAAGCCGGTGAACTCGAACTCGCCCAGCAGCTCGCAGCCCTCCACCTTGCTGTCCTCGCCCTGGTAGACCCGGATCTTGACCCGGTCCTGTCCGTCGCGGCTGGTCGTGAAGGTCTTCGACTTCTCGATGGGGATGGGGGTGTTCTTGTCGATGATCCGCTCGGAGAAGCCGCCCACCGTCCCCACCCGCAGCGTCAGCGGCGTGACGTCGAGCAGGTAGCTGGCCTGGCCGTACTCGGCGGCGCTGCGGTTGAGCAGCGCCGCGCCCTGGATGGCCGCGCCCAGCGCCACCACCTCGTCCGGGTCGACGTCGGTGAGCGGTTCCTTCTGGAAGTAGTGGCGCACCGAGTTGCGCACGATGGGGAGCCGGGTCGGGCCGCCCACCAGGATGACGGCGTCGACGTCGGCGGCGGTGAGCCGGGCCGACTGCAGGGCCTCGTCGCAGACCTTGAAGGTGCGCTGCACCAGGTCCATCACCATCTTGTTGAACTGATCGGCGCCGAGCCGCTGGGTCAGGTCGATGACCTGTCCCTCCGGCGACTGGCAGATGCCGGGCACCATGATCTCGGCCACCCCGTCGCGCCCCACCTCGATCTTGGCCCGCTCGCCCGCCTCCTTGAGCATCTGCAGGCAGTACTTGTTCTGGCGAAGGTCGAGGCCGTGCTTCTTCAAGAAGTCCTCGGCCAGCCAGGCCATGATCCGGTCGTCGAAGTCGTCACCGCCGAGGTAGGTGTCACCGGCCGTGGAGAGCACCTCGAAGACGTCCTTGCCGATCTCCAGGATGGAGACGTCGAAGGTGCCGCCGCCCAGGTCGTAGACGCAGATCTTCTGCGAGATGTCCTTGCCGAAGCCGTAGGCCAGCGCCGCCGCGGTCGGCTCGTTGATGATGCGCAGCACCTCGAGCCCGGCGATGCGGCCGGCGTCCTTGGTGGCCTGGCGCTGGTTGTCGTTGAAGTAGGCCGGGCAGGTGACCACCGCCTTGGTGACCGGGTGGCCGAGGTGGGTCTCGGCCACCGCCTTCATCTCCTTCAGCACCAGCGCCGAGATCTCCGGGACCGCCATGACCTTCTCGCGGACCTTGATGCGGACGGCGTTGTTGGGCCCCTCGACGATGCCGTAGGGCATGACCGCCTGGGCCTTCTTGACCTCGTCGGAGAAGTAGAAGCGGCCGATGAGCCGCTTGGCCGAGTAGACGGTGTTCTCGGCGTTGGTGATGATGTTCTTCTTGGCGTCGTTGCCGACCAGGACGTGGCCGTCCTCGAGGAAGCTCACCACCGAGGCGTGGGTCCGCTCGCCCCACTCGTTGGGGATGACCTGGGGCGGGCCGCCGCTGGCGACCGCCACGCAGGAGTAGCTGGTGCCGAGGTCGATGCCGAGCGCGATGTCGGAGCTCATGGTCAGACAATACTCCAGGGCCGGGGCACGAAGATCGCCTCCCACGTCGCCAGGGCGAAGCGGTCGGTCATGCCGGAGAGGAAATCGGTGGCGGCCCGCTCCAAAGTCTCGCCGGGGCGCACCGCCACCCCGTGGCGGGTCTCCAGCCGGGCCGCGTCCTCCAGGCACCAGGCCAGCAGGTCGCGCAGGATGCGCTGGGCCTTGACGAACTCTTCGTGCACCTCGGGGTTCTCGTAGACCCGGGCGTAGAGGAACTCCCGCAGCGCCAGCAGCCCGGCGTGCACCGGCGCCGACATCTCGATGTGCGCGGCCTGGTCGAGGTCGGAGGTGGCGATGACGTCGCCGATCAGCGTGGCCAGCCGCTGCGAGTGGCGCTCGCCCAGCACCCGCTTCACCTCGGCCGGGAGGTCGGCCTCGGTGAGCAGCCCGGCCCGCACCGCGTCGTCGAGGTCGTGGTTGACGTAGGCGATGACGTCGGCGAGCCGCACCACCTCGGCCTCCAGGGTGAGCGCCTTGGTGCCGCTCCCCTTCATGAGCAGGTTCCCGCGCCCCTTGGAGTGGCGCAGGATCCCGTCGCGCACCTCGGCGGTCAGGTTGAGCCCCTGCCCGTCCCGCTCCAGCACCTCCACCACCCGCACCGACTGGAGCACGTGGTGGAAGCCGCCGGTGACGCGCTCGGCCAGCACCCGCTCGCCGGCGTGGCCAAAGGGCGTGTGGCCGAGGTCGTGCCCCATCACCATGGCCTCGACCAGCATCTCGTTGAGCCGCAGCGCCCGGGCGATGGAGCGGCCCACCTGCGCCACCTCGAGGGTGTGGGTGAGCCGGTTGCGGTAGTGGTCGCCGCGCGGCGCCAGGAAGACCTGGGTCTTGCCGGCCAGGCGCCGGAAGCTCTTGCAGAAGAGGAGCCGGTCGCGGTCGCGCTGGTAGACCGGCCGCTCGTCGTCTTCCGGCTCGGGAACGGCCCGGCCCTGGCTCTCGGCGGAGCGGGCGGCGCGGGCGTGCAGGGTCCGGGCCTCCTGCTCCTCCAGCATGGCGCGGATGGTCGGTGGCATGGCCCTCCACGGTTGTAGCCCCGGCGCCGGCACCTGTCACGGGTAGAAGGAGCGCTCCAGCGTGAGGATCAGCAGGTTGGAGAGAGCGTGGACCACCACCGGCGCCACCACCGAGCCGGTGCGGGCCCGCAGCCAGCCGAAGAGCAGCCCCGGAAAGAAGGTGGCCAGCCGCCAAGGCTGCCCGGAGACCAGGTGGCCGGCGGCGAAGAGCGCCTGGGTGGCGAGGAAGCCGTGGCCGAGCCGGGCGCCCAGCAGCGTCACGCCGCGCTCCGGCGCCAGCCTGGCCCAGGCGGTCTGCAGCCAGCCCCGGTAGAAGAGCTCCTCCGGGAGCGCCACCACCAGCAGTTGCAGCGCCAGCGTGAGCGGGAGCGCCTCGGGCAGCCGCAGCGCGAAGGCCGGCGTGCCGAGGTAGGGCGAGATGACCGCGGCCAGCGCCGGCGGGAGATGGGGCAGCAGCGCCGTGAAGCCGACGAAGGCGGCGACGAACGGTGGGAAGACCAGCGCGCAGCAGAGCAGCCCCTGGCCGGCGCCGCGGGCCAGCCCCGACCAGTCCCTGGACTCCCCCGAGCCGAGGAACGGGGCGCCGTACCGCTCCCAGCCCTCGTCGCGGACGCGCAGCCGCCGGTCGGGCAGGAGCACGAAGAGGAGCGCCGCCACGCCGGCCAGGTTGCCGGCCAGCAGGCCGCTCGGCTCGACGAGCGAGAGCAGCCGCGCCACCGCCAGCCCGGCCATCGCCAGGCCCCAGGTGGCGAGCAGCGCCCCCCGGCCCTCGGGCAAGAGCGGCTGCACGGCGGGCTGGATGAGAGCGGACACGAGCATCCCGGATCGCACGTGCCGGGAGGGGCGTCAACGCCCTACACGCACCGACAGCCGGGCCCTGGGTGAGGTCGGGGAGCATCCCGGTGTCGTGGTACGCTCCCGGCCCGAGGAGAGACGACCATGACCACCTCACGCCGCCCCGACGCACCCCTGATTACGGGGCTGGGGGCGCTCATCGCCATCGCGCTGGCGCTGCCGCTCCTCGCGCCCTCCTGCTCCGATTTCCAGCCCGGGGTGAAGGCCTTCGCCAAGGGGTCGTTGATCATCCCCATGGACGTCTGCTACCAGTACCAGACCGACCAGGTGCGGGCCTCCTACAGCCCCTCGAGCAGCTGCCCGGGCGCGATCACCGAGAACGGCGACGTCATCAAGGCCTACGGCCTCGTCTACCAGCTGATCCGCAACGGCGTGGCGGTCTACTGGATCATCGATCCGGCCAAGGGCGCGCTCACCACCCCCGACTTGGCGTTGCAGTTCACCCCGGGCTTCCCGGTGCTCAAGTACGACTGGACCGGCGCGGCGCCGAGCGTGGCGCCCAACACCGACACCGTCACCCACACCGTCAAGTACCTGGGCGGCCCGTTCATCATCGACGGCTCCGACGCCGCCAAGGCGGCCGCGGTCTTCCAGAAGTACAAGAGCACCTTCCGCCCCACCGCCACCACCGGCGTCAACGTCCACGTCGCCAACATCGCCTTCACCGCCAACGTGGCCAAGATGCTGGCCGGCGGCTGGAGCGCCGGCGGGGCCACGCCGCCCAAGCTGGCGCTGCTCAACATCGGCAGCTCCGGGGCCGGCGCCAAGAACTCGGAGGTGGTGATCCGCGGCTACCTGCAGAAGGCCGGCCTCGACATCTCCGAGCCCGATCCGCTCAACCCGCTGGTGCTGCTCTCCGCAGGCGGCTCGGCCACCGGCGTGCACGGCACCATCTACGACCGGCTGGTGATGGAGGACTTCCAGCCGGACGCCAGCGGAGACTGGAAGACCTCCAACCTCTACAAGAACGGCTACCAGATCCTCTGGGTGCCGCACTGGGCCGCGCCCACCTCCTGCAGCGACTGCCCCCCCGGCACCACCTGCCCGTGCACCAACAAGTACCCGGCCGCCACCATCCAGCAGGCGCTCAAGACCATCGGCGCCTTCGGGGCCGCCGGGAAGGACGTCTTCGCCGAGTGCGCCGGGCTGGGCAGCTTCGAGGGGGTGCTCAACGACGGCACCTACCAGGGCGGCGACGCCTCCACCCACTTCCAGACGACGATCCCCGCCCCCGTCCCGGTCCCGATTCCCGGCGCGCTTCAGATCAACACCAGCGTACCGCCACCCCCATCTACCAGCCGGGGAACTTCGCCTCACCGTTGATGCAGCTCGGCGACTACCCCTTCATCCCCCGCACCGGCGCGGTGCAGAACTACCGGCCGACCGCGACCGCCGCCTACATCAACGTCCTCGGCAATGCCGACAACACCGTGCGTCTCATCTCCGAGTCCACCGGCGGCGGCGCCTACGACATCTTCACCCATCGTCCCGGCACTCCCGCGGGACACGGCACCTACGTCTACCTGGGCGGCCACAGCTACTCAGGCACCGACGGCAGCTTCGAGATCGGCGGCACCCGGCTGGTGCTCAACACCCTCTTCAACCTCGGCGCCGGCTGCACCGAGAGCGGCGTGGCCTGCGACACCGGCCAGCTCGGCAAGTGCGGCCGCGGCGTCTTCAAGTGCGACAGCTTCGGCAAGACCTACTGCGCCCAGGTGGAGGTCCCCTCGGCGGAGATCTGCAACGGGATCGACGACAACTGCAACGGCCTGGTCGACGAGGGGCTCGACCAGGCCTGCTATGACGGCCCGGCCGGCACCAACGGCGTCGGCATCTGCCACGGCGGCATCAGGAGCTGCGTCAAGGCCCTCGACGGCAGCTACGGCCTCTCGGCCTGCCAGGGCCAGGTCCTGCCCGAGCCCGAGCTCTGCAACGGCCTCGACGACAACTGCAACGGCTACGTCGACGAGGACACCAGCAAGCTGCTCTCCCCTCCCCCGGCGCCGCCCGCCAACCCCTACCTCCAGCTCAACCGGTCCTGCTACGACGGCGACACCTCCACGCTCGACCCCATCAGCGGCGTGCCGCACGGCGTCTGCAAGGCCGGCATCCAGGCCTGCACCACCGGCAGCTGGGGCGCCTGCGCGGTCTGCAGCTCGGCGCAGATCACCGATCCCAACCCGGCCGTGCGCGCCGCCTGCCAGATCCTGCCGCGGCCCGACGACTGCACCTGCCCCGAGTGCGGCGGCGCCGGCGCCGGGCAGGACTGGAACTGCGACGGCCAGCTCACCACCTGCACCGCCTGCGCCCCGACCAGCACCCGCGCCTGCTACACCGGGCCGGCCGGCACCGCCGGCGTCGGCCTCTGCCACGCCGGGACCCAGACCTGCAGCGCCAGCGGCGCCTGGGAGGCCTGCACCGGCGAGGTCAAGCCGGTGCCCGAGGTCTGCAGCAACGGCATCGACGAGAACTGCAACGGCATGGCCGACGACGGCCCGGCCGGCGGCTGCGGCGAGTGCGTCAACGGGGCCACCAGGAGCTGCTACACCGGCCCGGCCGTCACCGCCGGGGTCGGCATCTGCAGGACCGGCACGCAGCTCTGCGCCGGCCTGGTCTGGGGGACCTGCGGCAGCGGAACGCCCCAGACGCTGCCCGGCGTCGAGGTCTGCGACGGCCTGGACAACGACTGCAACGGCATCGTGGATGACGGCGCCCAGTGCGGCCCCGGCTTCGCCTGCCGCAACGGGGTCTGCGTCTACGACCAGTGCGGCCCCGAGATCCCCTGCGCCGAGGGCTTCGCCTGCGTCGCCGGCCACTGCCAGCTGACCGGCTGCGGGGGCGCCACCCCGTGCGCCGCCGGGTCGGCCTGCAGCAACGGCACCTGCGCCAGCCCCAACGACGGCCTCAACTGCGGCCCCGGCTCCGCGCCGGCCGGCGGCTTCTGCACCGGCGGCGCCTGCTACGAGGCCGGCTGCGCCGCCGGCAAGGTCTGCCTGGGCGGCGCCTGCGTCGCCGACCCATGCAAGGGCGTGGTCTGCCCGGGCGGAACCTTCTGCAGGCAAGGGGACTGCGTCCAGGCCTGCGCCTTCATCACCTGCGCCGCCGGCCAGCGCTGCG